>JALHTW010000196.1 GCA_022866045.1 Candidatus Aminicenantota bacterium
AGAAGGAGATGAAGAAGCCCTGATCGAGCATGGTTTTGGCGAAGTCCCAGTCCTCGGTGAAGCAGTGGAGGATGCCGCCTTGCGAGAACCCTTCCTCGCGGACGGCCTGGACGATCTCGGGGCCGGCATCCCGGCTGTGGATGATCGCCGGAAGCCCGAGCTCCTGGGCGAGAGCCAGATGTTCCCGGAAAGTTTTTCGCTGTTCATCGGGAGACGAAAAGTCATAGTGGAAATCGAGACCGATCTCGCCGATCGCCCGGATCTTTCTCGCTTCCGCCAGTTCTTTGATGGCCGCGAAAAAGGCCGGAGAGTTCAGCTTGGCTTGGTGAGGGTGTAGACCGGCCGCGGCATGGATCATCCGGTATTTCGCCGCCAGATCCGATGTGATCCGGATGCTTCGTTCGCTCGAAACGTCGATGGGACATAGAATCGGTTGAATGCCGGCGTCGAAAGCCCGGCGGATGACTTCGTCCCGGTCATGGTCGAACTCCTCCATGTCGAGATGGGCGTGGGAGTCGACGAGGCTAATGATTTCTTTTATTGAACTCATTCTGTGATCCCAACATTAAGGAGACAGGGTCGACCTTTTTTATCTTCCCTTAATCATTTTCAAAGTCATTTTTAAGGCTTCTTAATTGTAGTCCATGGCCCTAAATTTTTCCAAAAAAAATCCCCCTCGATCCCGCTTTCGCAGAGGGGATCAGAAGGAGGATTCTTTCTTGCTTAACTACTGGGCGATCTTCGTTTTCAATATCCGCAGCGGCAGCGGGCCGAAGCTGACCAGCTTCTGGAGGAATTCCTTCTGGCTGAAGGCGTCTTTTTGGAGGTTCTTGTAGTCCTTTTCCATGTCCAGGATTTCCTGGTATCCAATATACGGATAGGATACCTGGGCAGGATTAAGGACGATCGTGTTCCACTTCCGTTCTGCTTCGGCCGGGGTCTGGAATCCGGTGGTCGTCATGAGCCGGATGGCCTGCTCTTTCGTATAGCTGCCTTCGTGAACGTTCACGTCGAGCTGAAAATCGATCAATGCCCGGAGCTTCAGCTTGAGTTCGCTGAGCCTCTGCCTGAGGTCATAGCTATTGTATCCGGCGTAGATGAACATGTCCTGGGCGTACAGCGGCCAGCCTCTAATGAGAGCCGGGTTGGGGTACAGTCTTCGGATCAGCGTGGCGTTCTTGCGCGTGAAGGCCGCCGGGAAGAACGTGCCCGGATACACTCTCTGGATCGTCCAGATCGGGAGAAGATAATTCGTATACTCGTCCATGAACGCCTGAGTCTGATCGGCCGGCAGGCTTTCGGGATAAGGATTGACCCGGACGGTGTAAGAACCCGCGGGCTCATAGGGATTCGGCGTGACGAGCTTTGCCAGCGTGCTGTCGCGGTCCAGGGCGGGCATGGGCTCGATGGCCAAAGCTTCTTGGGGCATTTCGAGGAGCTTCGTCTTTTCGATGAAGGCCTTGACATCATCGGCTGCGGCCTTGATCGTATTGAACCACTCCTCTTTCGTCGGCTGGGCGTTTTTGACTTTGTTTAGCACATGCAAAATGACATTATTCCAGAGCTGGTCTTGGGAAAGGTTAGCCGGCGGATTCTCGATGTCGAATTTAGGGTCCATGATCTTGTAGTAAGGCACGCAGATAATGAACATCTCGCGCCTGAGATTCTTAGTTTCTGTTAATGCTCTATCTCCGATTTCTTTCAGCATCAGCGTTCCGCCCGTGGTCAACTGCAGCATCCGCTGATGGGCTTCGCCGAGCCGAAAGTTGCCCGTGGACTTGGCCAGGAGATCGGCTTGGAGGAATCTCTGGTAATCTTCGAGGGCCGGGATGAGCTTCGCCCATTCAGCCTGGAACTTGGCTTTCGCGTCGGCGCCGCCCTTCTCGATGAGCTTGGGCACTTCGGTCTTATAAAAATCCAGGATCGCGGGGAACTGTTTAATGGCCGCTTCCGTGTACTCTTTGGGCGGCGTCTTGAGCTCGAGTTTGGCCTGTTTAATGAATCCGGGGAGAGCTTTGGCCCGTTCCGTGGCGAACTTCAGCCTCGCGTCCATAGCTGCGAACTCCTTGACCAGAAGGCCGCGGATGCTCTCCAGGATAATCTCATTATAATAGATCGGATTGAGCTGTTGGGGGACGATCTTTTCGAGCCTGAGCATATCGAGATCGAGCGCGTCGCGGAGAAAGTCCAGGTCGATCTGGATTTCCGGGCTGAGCTTGTCCTTGACGATCTTGTTCACCAATTCCGCGTTGAACTTGTCCATGGACTCCAGATACTTCTCGATATTCGACTCGACGAAATCCTCGAGCCTGTCATTGTATTTGTAGTAGCCGGCCAACGTGGCGGCCGTTGGGTAGAACTTCCAGTATGCATCCAGGTACGTATCGACCGTCTTGCTGAATTTGGCGTCTTCCGCGTTCTGCTGGGACTGCAATCCGATAAACGCTGCCAGGATGAAGAATCCGAGCATGATGGGGATGAGTTTTTTTCTCATTTCATCCTCCTCTTTGTAAAGCTATTTTATATCCACTGTCCTTGATAGGATTCTGAATCCTAACATAGGTTTCTCGATAAATGCAATTCCCTCGGGAAAATTCCCCAAAATTCGTTCGGCCAACTTCTTTATCCCTCTCCACGCATTCTTCTTTAATAATAATTAAGCAATTTTTGTGCCAAAAATGAAAATGCGGGGACGCACCGCTTATTTGAAAAAAGTGATGCGTCCCCGTATTCCTTACCACCGGATTACCGCCGAAGCCCAGGTGAAACCGGACCCAAAGGCGGTGAGCACCACGCAGTCGTCCCTCTTCAGCCGGCCGTCGCGGACCGCTTCGTCGAGGGCGATGGGGATAGACGCCGCGGTTGTGTTCCCGAATCGGTCGATGTTCCGGGCGGTTTTTTCTATTGGAATCTGGAGCCGTCGGGCAACCATCTGAGAGATGCGGTCGTTGGCCTGGTGAGGGATGAGAAGGTCGATGTCGGCGACGGTCAGGCCGTTGTGTTGGAGGGCGATCATGACCGCCTCGGGCATGCGCTCGGAGGCGTTCTTGAAGACGTTTTTCCCGTCCATTCGGGGTAAGAATCCGCCCCGTTCAAAGAGGTCAACCGAAAATGTCGGGCTTCGCCGCGAGCTCGGATTTTCCATCCACAGGTCTTGGACGTGCCGGCCGTCGCAAAAGAGATGGGTCGAAAGGACACCCCGGCCGTCGTCGGCATCATGGGGTTCGAGGATCACGGCCGCGCCTCCATCGCCGAAGAGCACGGCTATATCTCGGCCTTCATCCGAATAATCCAGGCTGTGGGACTGGACCTCCGCGGCGCAGAGAAGAATTTTTTTGAATGTTCCGGTCCGGATGTACTGGTCGGCTACGGACAAGGCATAGATGAAACCGCTGCATTGGTTGCGGACATCCAGGGCGCCAATGCCCTCAATCCCGAGTTTGGCCTGGACCATAACCCCGATCCCCGGAAAATAATGGTCGGGGGACAGCGTCGCGGCGACGATGAAATCGATCTCTGACTTGTCGATTCCAGCCGCTTCAATCGCCCGCAGGGACGCTTCATAGGCCAGGTCGGAGCTGCCGACGCCGTTCTCGGCGTAATGGCGCTCGATGATCCCGGATCGCTGCTGGATCCATTCATCCGTCGTGTTCATGATCTTTTCGAGGTCGAAATTGGTGATGACCTTGGGAGGGACGTAATGACCCGTTCCTGTGATGATGGCTCGTCGGTTCATGAGTACCGCCTTTGTCTGGGCTTCATTATAGTCAAGCCCTAACAAAAAATAAAGGAAAAATATGCGTCTTGACTTTGCCAATCGAACAGGCCTAAACTGGCCTTGCCTTCAGTAAAGGCCCTGGGTATTTCCGATGAAAAAGATCCTGCTTGCCGGGCTGGCCCTTCTCCTCAGCTTAGCCGCGTTCTTAGCCTCCGAGCAAGACTTGATCAAGATCGAAGCGAGCGTCAACCCCCTGCGAGTTGGCCGGGGCGAAGAGGGCAAGGTCGTCCTGAAGATCAACGTCAAGGAAGGGATCACGATCAATTCCCAGCCGTCGTTCATCATCGAATTCGGTCCCAGCGAGGATCTCATTTTCCCAAAGAATTTTTTCACGGCCACGGACTTAAACATCGAAGTCCTAGAAGAGAACGGGAAAGAGCGGCTTAACCTGATAAAGCCGGTCGAAATTCGCTTCACAGTCAATCCCAGAGCGAAGCGGGGAGTCCATGTTCTTGAAGGCCGGATCAAATACTTCGCCTGCTCTCTCAAGGGAGGATGGTGCCTCAAGAGCTCGGTCAAGTTCTCGGCGCGTACCTTGGTCGTCTGGAAGGGCTCTTAGAGCCAACCGTTCTCCCGGTACCAGCGGATCGTTTCCAGGATGCCTTCCTCCAGCGAATAGGCTGTCTCGAACGACAATTTTTCACGGGCCTTTTCGACGTCGGCCACCCATCCCGCCTGACGGTAATCCCGATACTTGTCCCGGTTGATGATGCTCGGCCGCCGGGTCAAGGTGTTGGCGAGCTCTTTGATGAGTATACCGCCGTAGGCCAGAGGTAAAGGGACGATGATCTTACACGGCTTTTTCCCTAAAGCGCGTCCGGCGGCCCGGCCGATGTCCTCCATGGTATGAGAGACAGGGTCGCCGATGTTCACGATCTCTCCGCTTTCGAGGTCCGTCGCCGCGGCGAGCGCAAGCGCCCGGGCGAGGTCTTTGACATAGCACAGGCTCAACGGCCTTTTCTTGAGTCCGAAGATGGGCATGAGGCCCCGCTTGAGAAACTTGAAATAGTTCAAGAAATCGGCGTCCCTGGGACCATAAACGGCCCCGACCCGGATGATCGTTATAAGAAAAAGATCTTTTCGGGCCAGAGCTTCTTTTTCGCCGAGCAGCTTGCTCTTGCCGTAGGGCGTTATGGGCGCCGGAGGGTCGCCCTCTTTCCGGCCGCGGCTTCCCATGGATGGGCCGCAGGCGGCCAGGCTGGAGAGGTGAACGATCTTGGGCGAAAGGCGCTGGCGGGCCAGGGCATCGAAAAGACTTGCCGACCCGCGCCCGTTTACAGTATAATAATCGACTGATTTCAGGGCTTTGGTCAATCCCGCGAGATGAAAGACGCAGGTCAGGTCGGACGGCAGGGCCGGGATGTCGAAGAGATTGCCCTTGAGCAGATGAACATCATGTCTTTTGAGAAACTTGAGGCGTCCGGGGTCCCGGACAAGGGCGAAGACCTCGGCATTCTTAGCCAGAAGGAATTCAACGAGATGGCTTCCGATGAAACCCGTGCCGCCGGTGATCAGGACTTTCATGGAGGAAGGATCATTGTATGAAAATCCCTTCGAGCGGTCAAACCCGACCTTTGAATTCGGTGCTCTGACCAACTCAATCCACTCCAGAGGAGGAGCTCATGGACCTATTTGATAAGTGTTTCTCTTTCACCCGGGCCGATGAAGTCATGGCCGCGGATCTCTATCCTTTCTTCACCCCCATTCAAGATGTGTACGGGAACAAGGTCAAGGTCAAAGGCCGGGAGATGATCATGGTCGGCTCGAACAATTATCTGGGCCTCATAGACCATCCCAAAGTGAAACAGGCCGCCAAGGATGCCATTGACCACTACGGCGTGGCCACCTGCGGCTCCCGGTTTCTCAACGGCACGATGGACATCCACGAGGAGCTGGAACGGAGGCTGGCCAAGTTCATGCATAAAGAAGCCGCCCAGACGGTCAGCACCGGTTTCCAGACGAACCAGGCCATCATTTCGACGATCGCCGGAAAAAACGACGCCATCATCTGCGACCGGATGGTCCATGCCAGCATCGTCGACGCTTGCCGGTTGTCGTTCGCCGACGTGCATAAATTCAAGCACAACGATATGGCCGACCTGGAGCGAATCCTGATGGGCCTTCCGGACGACCAGGGCAAACTGATCATCGTGGACGGTGTGTACAGCATGGAAGGTGACTTGGCCAATCTGCCCGAGATCGTCAGGCTGGCCAAGAAATACAACGCCAAAACGATGGTGGACGAAGCCCACGGCATCGGAGTCCTGGGCAAAAACGGCCGCGGCACATGTGAGCACTTCGGCATCGAGAACGACATCGACCTCACGATGGGGACGTTCAGCAAGTCCTTCGCCTCGCTGGGCGGATTCGTCGCCGGCAACAGAATGGTCATTTCCTATATCAAGCACTTTGCCCGCGCCCTGATCTTCAGCGCCAGCATCACGCCGGCCTCCGTGGCTACCGTTCTTGCGACTCTGGATATCATTGAGACCGAACCCGAGCGCCGCACCCGGTTGTGGCAGATCACCGATAAGATGAAAACGTCGTTGCGAGCGATGGGCTACGATACGGGCCCGAGCCAGACGCCCATCATCCCCCTCATGATTTTCGACGACGAGAAGGCGTTCATGCTCTGGAAGACCCTGAGAGAGCGCGGAATATTCGCCAATCCGGTCATCTATCCGGCCGTCCCGCAGGGACAGGCCCTCATCCGGACGAGCTATTCCGCGACACATACGGATGAAGAGCTTGATTATGTGCTCAAGTGCTTCAAGGAAGGCGGAAAAGCGTTGGGCATCATTCCCTGATAGATCGTTCGATCGCTGTCCGATGGCAAAAAAGATAAGGCCGGTTTTCCTCTCGCTTCTTGGCCTGTGCGCCGTCCTGTCTTTCGCCGCAGCCCAGACTCCCACCATGCCCCTGGACCAGATCAAAGCCGGGCAGAAGGGAAAAGGCCGGACGGTCTTCGAAGAGAGCAAGATCGAGGAATTCGACGCGGATATCCTGGGCGTCCTGAACAATGTTCAGCCCAAGAGAAACATCATCATCGCCCGGCTCAAGGGAAAGAATCTGGAAGCGACCGGCGTCATCGCCGGCATGAGCGGAAGCCCGGTTTACATCGACGGCAAGCTCATCGGCGCCGTGGCCTTCAGCTTTCCCTATTCCAAAGAGGCCATCGCGGGGATCACGCCCATCGGCGAGATGATGGCGCTTTCCTCGGAAAAAACGAAACAGGGACCATTTTCCTCTGCCGGAATTCCCTTCACACCTTCTCTGACCCTCGAGCAGCTCTTGGATATCCGAAAAGACGTTTTCCCCGCCCGCGAACGCCTTGTCGCCCAAGGACAGGCTCTCAGCCCGCTTAAAATTCCTCTTGTCTTTGGCGGATTCTCTCCGCGCGTGATGGAAAAAACCGGGCCTTTCTTTTCCCGCCTGGGCTTCTATCCCGTGAAATCCGGCGGCGGCGTCCAATCTCTTGAGAAACCGTCGGCCTTGGACATGACCCTCCGCGAGGGCGATCCGGTCACGCTCCAGCTCGTGAACGGCGATTTGGACCTCTCGGCCGTCGGGACCGTGACCTACGTCGATGGCAACAAGATCCTCGCCTTCGGCCACCCGCTCTATAACCTGGGCGCTGTGGATTATGCCATGGCCAAGGCCAAGATCATCACCATCGTTCCCGCATTGGACAATTCCTTCAAGCTTTCCGTGACCGGGAATATGATCGGCGCGTTCACCCAGGACAGGACGTCCGGTGCGCTGGGCGAGATCGGCAAAATGCCCCGCCTCGTCCCCTTCAATATCCGCATCATCGGCGCGACGAACGACCTCAAGGAATTCAAGTTCAATGTTGTCAACGATAAGATCTTAACGCCCGTGCTCGCCAACATGGCGCTTTTAACGTTGCTCCAGAGCGAGGAGCGGGCCATAGGCGATCTCACCCTCGAGTTCCAAGGAGACATTTATCTGGACAGCGGTCCGAGCGTCCAGAGAATTCATTTGGAAGACCTGTATTCGGGGAACTTTGATGCTTCTGTCCAGGAGCTGACAAATCTTCTCACGGCCGTCGTTTTCTTCCTGACCAATAACGAATTCCAGGATGTTGGCATCCATCGGATCGATCTGGCCGTCAAATCCTCGGAGCAGATGAAATCAGCCTTCCTCGAAAGGGTCTGGTTGGACAAATACGAGGCCTCGCCCGGAGAGCCCATCTCGATCAAGGTCTATTACCGGACCTTCCGGGGCGAGAGCCTTGTCGAAGAGGTCGGCGTTGCAGCGCCGAATCTGCCCGCCGGGACCGAGTTTCAGCTGATCGTTGGAGATGCGGCTTCGATGCAACGAGTGGAAATGGGCCAGTACCGGGCGGCGGGCATCGTCCCGAGGAGCTTGAACCAGCTTGTCCGGCTCCTCAACAACCTGCGCAAGAACAACCGCATTTATTTCAAGATCATCGCCTCCAAGCCGGGGCTGTTTCTCAAGGGCGAAGAGATGCCCAACCTGCCGCCGGCCATAAGGGCGCTTTTCTCGTCGCCGCGCGCGGCCTCATCGCCGCCGATCGAAATTAACAGCTCCACCCTGGGCGAATACCAACTTCCGGTTCCTTTTATATTTAAAGGGCAGGCCTCGATCCCGATCCGCATAAGAAAATAACCGACGATGATTCATTTTTGGAGAAAGGGCATGAGAAAAATAATTTTAGCCTCGCTCCCAGTCGCTCTCTTCGTCGTTTCAGCCGTCCTGGCCGTCGTCCCCCAGAAGTGGACGTTCCGCAGCTATGACGATTTCCTCCGCGGCAAATTCGACGGCGTTTCTGTTTCCTCAGACGGCGTTTTGACCCTTTCTCCCCGTGAGGACAAGATCGACGGTCCCACGGACGATTTTTACCTCTCGTTTCTCATGACGCCCGAAGGCGTGGCGTATCTGGGAACAGGCCACGAAGGGAAGATCTACAAGATCACCAAAGAAGGAAAGTCCGAGCTCTATTTTCAGACGTCCGAAATGGACGTGACCTGCCTGGCCATGGACAATAAGGGCATCCTCTATGCCGGGACATCGCCCAACGGCAAGATTTATAAAATCACGAGCCAGGGCAAGAGCACGGAATTTTTCAACCCGAATGAAAAATATATCTGGAGTCTCCTGTTCGAAGAGGAACGCCATCTGCTCGCCGCTGTCGGAGAAAACGGCGGCATCTATGAAATCAATCCTCAGGGGGAAGGCCGGCTGGTCTTCAAGGCCCAGGATAACCACATCCTTTGCCTGAAATTCGACAAGAACAAGGACATCATCGCCGGCAGCGGCGGAAACGGCATCGTGTACCGCATCGCAAAGACGGGGAAAGCGATGGCTGTTTTCGAATCCCCGTACGAAGAAGTCCGCAGCCTGGCCTTCGATCTCGACGGCCATATCTATGCCGCAGCCGGCGGGACGACGACCCGGGGAAAAAAAGACGATCTGGCCCCTCCCTCGCCGGGACGCGATACAGATGTGGCGGTCTCTGTCGTGGCCGCGCCGACGCTCCAGGCTGCTCAGGCCCCCGCGAAAACGGTCGGTGCGATCGCGCCATCCTCGAAAGAGCCCGGCGCTCTTTATAAGATCGCGCCCGACGGTGTTGTGAAAAGGCTGTGGGCGTCTTCGGAGGAAATGATCTACAGCCTTTTCTGGAATGAGTCCGAAAAAAAAGTCTATTTCGGCACGGGTCCGAAAGGCCGCGTCTACGCTATGGATAAGGACGAGAAAGCGACGCTCGTCCTTCAAAAGAATTCCGAGCAGATCTACGAGCTCGTGCCCATCGGTGTGAGGACATATCTTTTGTCCGGCAATCCGTCCCAGCTCAGCGTCATCTATCCGGAGCAGCGCTTGAGCGGCGAATACGTCGGGCCGGTCCTGGACGCAAAAGTAATCGCGAGCTGGGGGAAAATGACGTGGGATGCCGAACTTCCCCAGGGCGCCATTCTTCAGTTCCAGACGAGGAGCGGTAATTCCTACGAGCCCGGCCCAAGTTGGAGCGACTGGTCTCCCCCTTATCAAAAAAAGGACGGCGAGCCGGTCTTGAGCCCGAAAGCCCGGTATTTGCAGTTCAAGGTGCTGCTGAAGGCACAATCAGGGAAGATGTCACCTGTCCTCTCCAGGGTCGGAGTCTTCTATCTTCAGGCGAACGTGCCGCCGACGATCACTCGCCTCGAAGGCCTCGCCCCAAACGAGGTCTATCTTAAGCTGCCCGAACAGGAAGAAATCATCTTAGGCTTGGAAAAAAGGAACCCGGATACTGCGGCAAAAAAAGATGACGGGCTCAAGTTTGCCTTGTCCAAAAAAACAGAACGAAAAGGTTATCAGACGATCCAGTGGGATGCCGAGGATGAGAACGGCGATTCGCTTGTTTATACGCTTTCCTTGAAACAAGAAGGGGAGAAGGATTGGCGTGCGATCGAGGAAGGATGGACCGAGAATCTCTTGACGTTCAACACCTTGAATTTCCCCGACGGTGTTTATTTTGTCAAGGTAACGGCTTCCGATCTCCCGTCCAATCCTCCCGGCCTGGAAAAAAAGACTGAGAAGATCAGCCCCGCCTTGATCATCGACAATTCGGCACCCGGGCTGAAAAACGTCCAGACGCTCAGGGAGGGGAATCAGCTCAGCGTGAGTTTTCAGGCCGAGGACGCGCTCTCGCCCATCAAAGAGGTGAAATATCTGATCCGGCCCGATGAATGGCACATCGTCTTCCCGGAAGACGGGATCTGTGATTCGAACAAGGAGAGCTTCAAATTCAAAGCGGCGCTCGACGTCGCGTCGGACAGGATGATCACGATTATTGTGAAGGATGCCTGCGGAAATACGGCGACGATCAAACAGACGTTTTGAATCGGAGATACAATACCCGTTTCCTGATCTTTTCCACCGATCACGCTTGCCGACACAAGATAAAAGAGAACCCTTATTTCTAACCTGAATTATTCATAAATTGCGCCGTTTCCTCGAGAAGAGAATTTGCAGATGGCGCCGAATTCAAAACGAGGGGGACACGATCCCAAATTCCGGACACAGACGAGGGGGACACTTCCCAAATTCCGGAGAATTTGGGA
>JALHTW010000197.1 GCA_022866045.1 Candidatus Aminicenantota bacterium
GATCAGCATCGCCTTCCTGAACATCATCGGCTACCGGCTGCTCTTTGCCCTCGCCGCAATCCCATCTCTCGTCGGCGCGCTCCTCATCGTTCTCAACATCAAAGAACAAAAAACCGGACAGAAGATCTATAAAGGCCTTGCTCTTAAAGACGTTGATAAAAATATGCGGCTTTACATTGTCTTGAATGCCGTCTACGCTTTGGGGGCCTTCAGCTATTCCTTCCTCCTCGTCTATGCCGCGAAATCCGGCTTTAAGGTGGGATTTGTCCCCGTCCTTTATCTGATCTATACAGCCGCCGCCGCCGCGTTTTCCCTTCCCTTCGGAAAGCTTTCGGACAAGATCGGACGCAAGCCAGTGCTGTTCATGGCCTACCTCTTTTGGGCCGGCGTCAGCCTGGGTATCATCTTCGGCCGGAGCTTGATCGTCATCGTCCTGATGTTCGTTCTCTACGGGATCCACAAGGCCGCCCTCGACCCCGTCCAGCGGACGCTGGTCTGCGAGCTCTGTCCGCTGACATTCCGGGCCAGCTCTCTCGGCGCTTTTCAGATGATCATCGGATTTTGCGCATTGCCCGCGTCGGCTCTGGCCGGCTTTCTCTGGGAACGCTTCGGGATGGCTGTTCCGTTCTATTTTTCCTTGGGGCTGACTGTGACGGCAGCCTTGCTTCTACTTTTCGTGAAAGAACAGAAGAATTCCTTTTAAGTCCCGCGGCGGACCCGGTGAAAATCGCGCTCAAATTCTTTTGAGCCGTCCGGTTCTTCCGAAATCCCGACATAATGCCCGGCTTGACAATTGGGTCATCCGCACTTATAGTTTGAGCAGCTGGGAAAAGGAGGGCGGCCATGCCGAAAACCGAAACTTTGAGTGACGGGACCCAGATTGTCATCCGCGAACTCTTGCCCCAGGATATCGACTCTTTGATGAAATTCTTCTGCGGCCTTCCCTTCGAGGACCGCAGATATCTGCGCATCGACGTCACGAACCGGAAAACGGTCGAACAGAGGCTCAAGCTCATGGAATTCGGTTATCATCACCGCCTCATCGCGCTCCACGGAGACGAGATCATCGCTGAAAGCGCCCTGGAGCTTTCTTTCGAGGAATGGCGCCGCCACCAAGCAGAGCTCCGGCTGATCGTGGCCCGGCCGTTCCAGCGAAAAGGATTGGGCATGATCATGATGCGCGAACTCTACTGCCTTTCCCTGCGGAAGAACGTGGAGACCGTGGTCGTCTGGCTCATGAAGCCGCAGGAAGCCGCCTACAACCATGCCTGCAAGATGGGGTTCCACGACCGAACGGTGCTCCCGAGCTATGTCCGCGACCAGGATGGAAAGATGCAGGACCTGGTCATCATGAAAGGTCAGATCAAGGATTTGCTAAAGGAAATCGAAAAATTCTTCGGGGAGATCAACTGGCAGGACTGTCCTTAAAATAAATCTGGTCCGCAGACCCCCGTGGACCCCACCTAAATATGATTATTCCTCTTCCGGCCTGACCCGGCCTTCCTTGATCGCTTCGGCGATGATCTTCGGCTGAAGGTGCGAGGGCACTTCCTCGTAGGTCGAGAACTCCATCAGGAACGAGCCGCGGCCGCCCGTGATCGACGTCAGCGTCGGCTCGAAGTCGAGCATTTCGGCCATGGGCACGACCGCCTTGAGGAGGCGCATATTGCCCTTCTGCTCCATGCCCTGGACCTTTCCGCGGCGTCCGTTCAAATTGCCCATGATGTCGCCCATGTACGCTTCGGGCGTATAGACTTCGACGTTCATGATCGGCTCAAGCAATGTTGGTTTGGCTTCCTTCATGGCCAATTTAAAAGCTTTCGAAGCCGCAATCTTAAAGGCAATATCGGATGAATCGACTTCGTGGTAGGATCCGTCATAGAGGATGACCTTGAAATCGACCGCAGGATATCCGGCGAGAACCCCTTTCTTCCGGGCTTCCTCCAGCCCCTTGAGGATAGAAGGAACAAAGTTCCTCGGGATCGAGCCGCCGAAGATCTTGTCCTCGAACTCGAAGTCCTTGCCGCGCGGCAGCGGTTCCATTTTGATCCAGACGTCGCCGAACTGCCCCCGTCCTCCGGTCTGCTTCTTGTGTTTGCCTTGGACGTCGGCTCTTCCCTTGATCGTCTCTTTGTAGGAGATCTTGGGCGGTTTGAGTTCCACATCGACGTTGTAGCGCTTCTTCAGCTTTTCCGTGACGATCCGGACATGAAGCTCGCCGTTGCCGGAGATGAGGAGCTGGTTTGTGTCGGGATCGCGCTCAAAACTGAGCGTCGGATCTTCTTCCATCAGGCGGTGGGAGGCTTGGGAGATTCGGTCTTCATCGGCCCGGGTCTTGGGTTCGATGGCGAACGAGATCGACGGTTCGGGGAACTTGATGGGCGGGATCTCGATCTCGGCGCCCTTGGCACAGAGCGTGTCGCCGGTCGCCGTGATTTTGAGCTTCGCCGTGGCGGCGAGATCGCCCGCTTTGGCCTGGCCGGCTGGCGTCTGTTCCTTGCCCTGGAGGAAGAACAGGCCGCCGAGCTTTTCGTCCGTTTCCTTGTTTTGATTCGTCACCGTCACGTCGGGATTGACTTTGCCGGAGAAGACTCGCATCATCGAGATGCGCCCCGTGTAGGGGTCAGAAACCGTCTTGAAGACAAGCGCTGCGAACGGAGCGTCAGAGTTCGCCTTGAGGACCTCGTCTTTGCCGTTGATCTTGCCCTGAATATCGCCCCGCTCGACAGGCGAGGGCGCGTAATGGATGATTCCATCGAGAAGAGTTTGAGCTCCGATGTTCTGCATGGCCGAGACGGCGAATACGGGAAAGAGCTGGCGGTTCATGACGGCCTTTTTTAGTCCGGACCGGACTTCCTCGGACGAAAGCTCGCCTTTATCGAGATATTTCTCCATAAGCTTCTCGTCGTTCTCGGCGATCATTTCGACGAGCTCTCTATAGCGCCTTTCAGATTCGGCCTTGAATCCGGCGGGAACAGCCTCCTCTTTGAACCTCCCGCTTTCATCTTTCTCGAAGATGAAAGCTTTCTGGTTGATCAGATCAACGACGCCCCGGAAATCCTTCTCTTCGCCGAGGGGGATCTGGACGGCGATGGCCTGCCGGCCGAAGAACTGCTGGACCGATTCGAGCGTCCGGCCGAAATGGGCGTTCTCTCTGTCCAGCTTGTTGATGATGATGATCCGGGGGAGGCCGAATTCCTCGAGCATCTCCCAGACTTTTTCCGTGCCGACCTCGACACCGGCTACGCCGCAGACGACGACCGCCGCCGCGTCCACGGCGCGCAGGCTGGCCTTTGTGTCCCAGAGGAAGTTGCTGTATCCGGGAGTATCGATGATATTGATCTTATGGTCGTTCCATTCGACGAAACACAGCGCCGAGCTGATCGAGATCTTCCGCTCGATCTCTTCCGGCTCGAAGTCTGTCACCGTGTTGCCCTTGTCCACCTTTGTCAGGCGGGTCGTGGCGCCGGTATCGAATAGAAACGCCGCAGAGAGAGAGGTCTTTCCAGAACCGCCGTGCCCGATGAGAGCGATGTTTCTGATCTTGTCGGCCGGGTAGTCTCTCATGCTCATGCCTCCCAAGCATCTTTAATTTTGTTCAGCCTATGATTCATTTTTTAACGACAAAAAATTAAGGTATATCTTACTATAAAAACCCTTCTTATCTCAAGATAGACCGAGCCCGAAGGCCGGCCCGGTTCGGCCGCAACCTGTATTGACAGAGCAGATGGCCTCTGATAAATAGAGGCCTATGGCAAAACCAAGGGAATTCCGCGTTATTGCCATTCTCTTTTTCCTCCTCGCGGTCGGAGGCTTTTTCCGTTTCTATAACCTCGGACGCGTCATCCTCTGGGGCGATGATCCCATCAACCATGTCCGGATGGCGTACCAACCCCTCTGGTTCGTTCTGACTCACAACAACCAAACCGCCCTGTCCACTCTCCTGACCCATTTCCTCCTGGCTCTCGGGCCGGTCGAATTTATGGCCCGACTCGGATCGGCCGTTTTCGGCGTTTTGACCATTTTTGTGATGTTCGCCCTGGGGAAAAGATTCTTTTCCCGGACCGAAGGCCTGATCGCAGCGGCCTTTGTCGCCGGGTCCCCCTTCCTCATCCAAT
Source organism: Candidatus Aminicenantota bacterium (assembly GCA_022866045.1). Classification (GTDB taxonomy): domain Bacteria; phylum Acidobacteriota; class Aminicenantia; order Aminicenantales; family UBA4085; genus JALHTW01. The sequence continues at coordinate 4,119 of JALHTW010000197.1, forward strand.
TCTCCCAATATAGCCGGGCTTACGCATTGTTTACCCTCCTTTCCCTCCTCTCCCTCCATTTCTTTTTTAAGGCCTTTCAAACTCATCACAAGCGCGATTGGGCGCTCTTCAGTCTTTCGATCGCACTGGCCATATATAACCATCTTTTGGCCCTCCTGATTTTGCCCGCCTATGCCGTCTTCCTCGGTATTTTTTGGCTGAGAAATCGGATCAACAAGGAAAGATCGAGCTCGGGCTTCTTAAAATATCTCCCTATCAGAAATTTCATTCTTTGGACCTCGGCCGCCCTGGCCATTAACCTTCTTTTGTACGCCCTCAATCCTGATGTCCGCGATTTCCTTCTCGGCTCTCTCCAAAGGGCCATCCTGCGGCCACCGGATTCCAAAGTCTCGTTTCTCTTGATCGACAGCATCCTCAGGATTCAAATCGGATCTCCGAGACCGGCGATATACTATTTGACGCTGGTTCTGGTCCTCATCGGAGCCGTCGCTTCTTGGAAAAAATATCCCCGCCAAACACTGCTCTCCCTCCTTTATATAGCTGTTCCTTATATGATTTTTATCGCCATCAAGCCACGGGAATCGAACTATTACTCGGCCTACCGCTTTTTTATATTCATTCTGCCCGTCATTTTTCTCCTGGCAGCCCGGGGAATCACCGCCCTGGGCAGACTGGCATCCTCCTTAGCCCCGGCCAAACCGGCCGGGAAAATGTCTCCACGCTTCGGAAAAGCCACGGCCGTGGTCTTGACGATCTTCATAGCGGGCGGATATTTCTCGAACTTCTACGGCTACTATGCGCTTTTCTGGCGCCTTGGATCTTACCACCTCGAGAAAGGTGTCGCCGAATATCTGGAAAAAAATGTCAAAAGCGACGCGATGATCTACTTCGACGAGTTCCCTCTCGCGACGTCCACGATGATGGTCAATCCTCTCACCAAAGACCTCAGGTTCGATGAGGCTTCATGGCTGGTCCGCGATCA
>JALHTW010000198.1 GCA_022866045.1 Candidatus Aminicenantota bacterium
AAATTTGAAGCTTGAAGCAGGGATTCATGCGTTCCCGCGTCGAGCCAGGCAATACCTCTGCCCATGATCTCGACCCTCAATTCCCCCCTCCGCAGGTATTCGCGATTGAGATCGGTGATTTCGAGCTCCCCGCGGTCCGAAGGCTTCATGCCGGCCGCAAATTCTGATACCCGCCCGTCATAAAAATAGATCCCCGGAACCGCGTAATGAGACCTCGGCCGCTTCGGCTTTTCCTCAATATTCACGGCCCGCATATTTTTATCGAACTCGACGACTCCATATCGCTCAGGATCTTTAACCGCGTAGGCAAAAACTACGGCTCCTGATTCAAGCTGCGCCGCGTTTTTGAGCAGGTCGGCGAGCCCGTGGCCGAAGAAGATATTATCGCCCAAAATGAGACAAACGGGTTTGCCCGCAATAAACTCTTTTCCCACGAGAAACGCGTCGGCAAGCCCTCGCGGTTCGTCTTGGACCTTATAGATGAAGGAAAGCCCCCATTGCCGGCCATCGCCGAGCAGCGCCCGGAAGGCAGGCATCGCCTCCGGGGTGGAAATGACCAGGATATCTCGAACTCCTGCCAGCATAAGCATAGAGAGGGGATAATAAACCATCGGCTTATCATAAACGGGGAGAAGCTGCTTGCTGACGCTCAGCGTCAGCGGATTGAGCCGGGTCCCCCGCCCCCCAGCCAGGATAATTCCTTTCATTCTTTTTTCCTTTTTTTTGTCGTTGCGGCCTCAAACTTAGCATAATCAATAATTCAAATCAATCCCAAAATATCGTCCATAGCTCGGCATTGACACACCGGCTGAGAATGGATACTATTTTGAATTAATCTCACCTCCCTAACAATAAGATTGCCACGGCCAAGAGGCCTCGCAATAACATTGTTTTAATATGATCGAAGTAATTCTTTTTCCGGGGCGCCGGAAGCCGAGCAGGGGTGGTGCGGCGAAGGGGCTCCCCGGCCGCGAGCACGGCCGGGGAAGAGCCGCGACAGGACCCCGCCCGAAATTGGCCTGACACCGGAAAAAGAATTGCCTACGAATATGATTGCCATGCTGCGCTCGCAATGACATAATATTGAAGGAGTAATATACACCATGAGGATCCTTCTTCTGGATTTGAAGGCCCAGTATGCCGCCATCAAGGACGAGGTCAAAAAGGCCGTAGACGACGTCCTTGAGTCCCAACACTTCATCCTCGGCCCGAAGGTAGAAGAGCTCGAGAAAAATATTGCGCTGTATTCTCAGACAAAATACGCCGTCGGAGTCTCTTCGGGCACGGACGCCCTTCTGGTTTCGCTCATGGCCCTTAGCATCGGGCCCGGAGACGAGGTCATCACCACGCCATTCACGTTTTTCGCTACCGCGGGAGTCATCTCCCGGCTCGGCGCGCGGCCCGTTTTCGTCGATATCGACCCGGTCACATATAACATCGACCCGCCGAAAATAGAGCGCGCGATCACGAATAAGACCAAGGCCATCATTCCCATTCACCTCTTCGGCCAGTGTGCGGACATGAACCCGATCCTTGAAATCGCCAAAAAACACAACCTCTATATCATCGAAGATGCCGCTCAATCCATCGGGGCGGAATATAAAGGACAAAAAGCCGGTTCGATGGGGGATCTGGGCATCTTCTCCTTCTTTCCCTCGAAGAACCTCGGCGGTATTGGCGACGGCGGGATGGTCGTCATGAGCGACAAAGGCCTTTACGAAAGGATCAAGATGCTCCGCGTCCACGGCATGGAGCCGAAATACTATCATCGGACGGTCGGCGGCAATTTCCGGCTGGACGCGCTCCAAGCAGCGGTTCTCATCGTCAAGCTAAAATACCTGGACGGATGGTCCCGTAAGCGGCAGGAGAATGCTGCGTATTACGATAAGAAGCTCAAAGAAGCCGGCCTCGTCGATAAAGGCTTCGTCAAAATCCCGATCCCGGTTTATAAGCCAACCGGGGACAAAAACTATCATATTTACAATCAATACACACTCTTGGTCAAAGACCGGGACAAGCTGCTCGTTCATCTGAAAGAGAATGCCATCGGGACGGAGATCTATTATCCCCTTCCCCTTCACGCTCAAGAATGTTTTAAAGACCTCGGTTACAAGAAAGGAAATCTGCCCGTCGCGGAAGAGGCGGCCGGTTCCGTGCTGTCGCTTCCCGTCTATCCCGAACTCACCGCCGACGAGAAGGACTACGTCGTCGGGACGATCGCAGAGTTTTATGGATAATCAAATCCTCGCAGATAAAATTTGGTGATACATAACGAATTCCAGAGAATTCGTAACATGTCACCGAATTTTTTTGATCTTCATTGACAGCCAGCGCTCAAATTCATAAAATTCATCCAGATCCATGACCGGAGCCGAAGGAGAACAGGCAAAAGGGTAGAGAGGCGAATTTTATGTCTCTTGAATTAATCATTAAGTTTTTGGCCATCCTTCTCGGAGTCCTGGCCCGGACGCTCCTGCCTTGGCTTCGGAAGCTTCGGGGAGACACGGTTCAGCGCTTCAACAAGCGTTATTTTTATTCCGCACTTGCCTCATTCATCCTCGGCTTTATCCTGACATTGGTCATTTTCCCTCAATTCGATGTAGCCGGAACCGCCGAGAATTTCGACGCCTATTTCAAGCTCTTCTGTTTGGCCTTCGGCTTCGGTTTCGGTTGGAACGCCTTGCTCCTTGAAGGCGGGCAATGGGCGGGGGCTTTTAAGAACTCCCAAAAAAACACTGGCCGGGATAAATAGCGGTGAGATCGCCACGTCGCGTCGCTCCTCTCGATGACATCTTGTTATATATGTTTAAACGAAGGAAGGTTACATGAATCCTGAACGATCCTTAGCCAAAAAAATAAAAAACCACACTGCCCTGGTTGGCGTCATCGGTCTCGGATACGTTGGGCTTCCCCTCGTCATCCGTTTCAGCGAGGAAGGTTTTCGTATTCTTGGCTTCGACATCGACATTAACAAGGTAACCATGCTCAACAAAGGCAAAAGCTACATCAAGCACGTCCCCGCGGAAAAGATTTCGAAGCTCAGGAAATCCGGCCTGTTCGAAGCGACTTCGGACTATTCGAGACTTAAAGAGACGGATGCCATTCTGATCTGTGTTCCGACGCCGCTCAATAAGAACAAAGAGCCGGACATGAGCTACATCGAAATCACCTCGGACGAGATCGCTAAGACCCTCCGCAAAGGCCAGCTTGTCTCGCTCGAAAGCACAACATATCCTGGCACGACTCGAGAGATCCTCCTTCCCAAATTTGAACGTCAAGGTTTCAAGGTCGGCAAAGACTTCTTCCTCGTTTTTTCTCCGGAGCGGGAGGACCCTGGCAACCTGAAATATTACACCAAGAACACGCCCAAGGTCGTCGGGGGGATTACATCCCAATGCAGGGGCGTCGGAAAAATGTTCTATGCTCAAATTGTCGACCGTGTCATCCCCGTTAGCTCTCCGGAAGCCGCTGAATTCACGAAAATCCTGGAAAACACGTTTCGCAGCGTTAACATCGCACTTGTGAACGAATTGAAGATGCTGGCCGACAAAATGAACGTGGACATCTGGGAAGTGATCGAAGCCGCTTCCTCAAAGCCCTTCGGTTTTATGCCTTTTTATCCCGGCCCCGGCCTCGGCGGTCACTGCATTCCCATCGACCCCTTCTACTTGGCCTGGAAAGCCAAAGAGCTGAACTTCAACACTCACTTCATCGAGCTCGCCGGAGAGATCAATACCAACATGCCGGAGTTCGTCATCTCTAAACTGTCCGATGCGTTGAACAAGCGCGGCAAATGCCTGAAGAACACGAAGGTCCTCCTTCTCGGGATCGCTTATAAAAAAGACATCGGCGATATGAGAGAATCTCCCGCCCTAGAAATCATCAAGCTCCTCAAGGAGAAAGGCGTGAACGTTTTCTATAACGACCCCTTTATTCCGAGGATCCCCAAACTTCGGAAATATCAATTGGACCTTAAGTCGTCAGCGTTGACGCCAAGGGTTTTGCGGACCATGGACGCCATCGTGATCGTCACCGACCATTCCTCATACGACTTTGAATGGATCGTTAAACAGGCCGATCTCGTGGTCGATACAAGGAACGCCACCCGGAACGTCAAAACCCAGCGACACAAGATC
>JALHTW010000199.1 GCA_022866045.1 Candidatus Aminicenantota bacterium
AATATGACCGAGAGAGCCGCAATGATCCCCGAATGGGCACTCCAAAACATGGCCCAACCCCATAAAAACCCAATCGAAGGAGAATAGGCTTCTTTCAGATAGACATAAACCCCGCCAGACTGGGTAAAAATTGAGGCCAATTCTGCGCACACGAGCGCGCCGAAGAGTGTCAGCAAGCCGGATATCGCCCAGACCAGAAAGATGCCTTTTATGGAAAATACCCGCCCTGTAATCTCTGAAGGCTGGACAAAAATCGAGGCCCCGATGATTGTCCCCACGACCATGGCGATGGCGTGGGGCAATCCCATGGCTTGTCGCAGTCCTTGGGATTCTTTTTTATTCAAATATTTTATTCCCTCGCCGCATCTTTGATCGTGAGGCAAACATCCGTCTGGTTTTTATGCCCCATCCTATGAATTCGGGAGGCTGTGGACCCGGTTTCCAGGCTGCTCATTCATCAAGCAAAACCCTTGAACGTGAACTGATAGAATCGGAAATCTTTTTGCTTATCCCAGGCCCAACACGGCTCGATATCCCGGCATATCTAAGAAGCCATGGCCGCTGATATTAAAGGCAATGACCTTCTTCTCGCCCGATTCCCTGCACTTCAGGGCCTCTTCAATGGCGCAGCATACGGAATAGGCGGACTCGGGGGCAGGCAGCCATCCTTCGGTTTCTATAAATATTTTTGCCGTCTCGAAGACATGTTTTTCATCCGCCGGGTAGGCGATGGTATCAATGAAACCTTTGTGACGCAATAAGCTGAGAATGGGCGAAGAGCCATGATAGCGCAGGCCATCCCCTTTGATCGGCTTCATATCAGCCTGGTGCCCCAGGGTGTACATTTTCAGCATCGGCGTTATTTCCGCATAGTCGGCGAAATCATATTCATACTTGCCCTGCAAGTTCGCTGCCACCTGACTCTGGGCCGCAATGAATTTTATCTTCTTTCCCTTCTTCAGCGCATCTCCTAAAAAGGGCAAGGCAAAGCCGCCGAAATTCGAACCGCCGCCAATACAGGAGATGACAATGTCGGGATAATCATCAAAGATTTCAAATTGTTTTTGTGTCTCCAAACCGATGATGGTTTGATGCATCAAAACGTGATTCAAAACCGAACCCAAACAATAGGTGGCCTTTGGATCTCGACCGGAATCTTCTAAACCCTCAGAAATGGCAATCCCGAGCGAGCCGTCATGCTCGGGATTCTTATCATATAATTTCTTGCCAAATTCGGTGACCGGACTGGGGGAAGCGTGGACATCTGCGCCCATGAGTTTCATAAGGGATAATCGGTCTTTCTTCCAGTTATAGACGCTCCGAACCCAGAAGACCGTGCACTTCAAACCGGTTATGGCCGCTGCGTAAGAAAGCGCGGTTCCCCATTGTCCGGCACCGGTCTCCGTGGTGACCCTCTCAAATCCTTGCCGTTTCGCATACCAGCATTGGGCAAGCGCCGTATTGACTTTATGGCTGCCCGTTGGGCTAAAAAATTCGCTCTTATAATACATCCTGGCCGGTGTATCAAGCCTTTTCTCAAGGTTTGTTGCCCTAAACAGGGGTCTCGGTCTGCCCGCTTTTAAGTAAAGGTCCATAACACCACCGGGAATATCAATCCACCTCTCTTTAGAGAACTCCTGATTCAGACATTCGCCGATCATTAAATTTGGCAAATTTTGTATGCGTGAAGGACCTTTCTCCGGGTCCTTAGGGGGCGGCAACGGTTCTGGTAAATCTGGGACGATGTTGTACCATTGGGTTGGGACGTCATCGAGTTTTAGATTCGCCATACTTCTCATTTTTTCCTCCTTGGCTGGCGCATGAAGATTCGTGAATCATGCGCGTCGTCAAATGTTCCGGATTTTTTCGAATTTTCCAAGCAACGATTTCGCCCTTTCAGCTTAATTAAAGGCGGGCTTCTTTTCAAGCGATAACTGATTTTGCTCATTTTCCCTTTGACATTTCCCGAGTTTCTAGCTTAAACTCTTGGCTCGAACATTTAGAAAAATCATAAGCTAAAGAGGAAGGAGTATTCAAAATGAAGATTTTGATCTTCGGAGGATCGGGAAAGATCGGTTCCGCGGTGGCCTGGGATTTGGCCAAGGATGACAACGTGAAGGCGATAGGAATTGTCGGCCGGCATAAAAAGACTCTTGAGAACATCAAAAAATGGGTGAAGAGCGATAAAATCATTCCTCATATCCTGGATATTAACGATAAAAAGGCGAGCGTCGCCTTGATGAAAAAATATGATGCGGGAGCTGTTGTCCTTCCGGACAGGAAGACAAGCTATAAAGTCCTCGATTATTCTGTCGAAGCCGGGTTAGATTCCGTCGATGCTCTGGAAGAATTCCATCGAACGCCCGACCCTTACGAAATTGAAGGTTTAGAGATTCCCCGAGGGCTTAAACTGGACGGATATGGCGAATGGCTTCACGCCAAAGCTTTTAAAAATCAGGTGACATTTCTCGATGGCATGGGCTTTGCCCCTGGCTTGAGCAATATCACCTGCGGCGAGGGAATCAGAAAGATGGATGTTGCCGAAAAGGTCGTGGCCAGGGTTGGCGGAATTCCCTCCAAGGAAGCGGCTTCAGCCCATCCTCTGAGATACATGATCACCTGGTCTTTTCACCATGTTCTCAGGGAGTACATAATAAAATTGAAGGTCATCAAAGACGGCAAAATCGTTGAAGTTGAGGCCGCGACAGACCTTGAGAAATTCGTTTTTAATCAACTGGGAAAAAACGAAAAGCTGGAATGTGCCGTAACGCCGGGCATGCCCAGTTTTCTCTTTACCCGGCCCTCTCTCAAGGAATTTTCCGAAAAAACGGTTCGCTGGCCGGGGCACTGGGAAGGCATAATCACCTTAAAGGAATGCGGCTTGCTCGACATAGAACCCGTAAATTTCAAAGGGAAAAAAATTGTCCCCCGCGAGTTTGTTTCCTCTCTGATCACCCCGAAGCTCCTGCCCAAGGAAGGAGAGACCGATGTGTGTGTCATGTATAATTCCGTCGAGGGAAGGAAAGACGGCCGAAATATGCGGATAGAGTACTTCATGTGGGACGAGGCCGACCGGGAAAATGGACTGTCTTCGATGATGAG
>JALHTW010000200.1 GCA_022866045.1 Candidatus Aminicenantota bacterium
ACAATTTGGGGAGATTTGCGGAATATTGATAGGAATGTGCTTTTTAGCGCAACGCGACGATCCCTCCCGTTAAGCAAGGAATCGGTACCACCCTTCACGAGAAAAGGATAATCCCGGCTTCGGATCGATGTCAACAACAACGAAGATGGCCGCGAAGGAGGCCGTCCGGCCGAGCGGAATCTCATTAAAAGAAACGGCCGGAGCGGGACATAAGTCGAATTCTGTTCCCGCCGCGAAGCGGGGTCGGTTAAGGCCGGTCCGGACTTCCCGGCGATTATTTTTTCTTGTAGCCGGCCGGGACCTGAAGCTCGGCCGGGTCCACGGCCGCCGCGTTCAGGGAAAGGATCTCGGTATAGAACGAGATCGCCGGGGCCTTCGCCTCTTCCGGATCGGGCTTTTTCTTGAGGAGGCTGCCGCCCAGCTTGCCCAGAGCGCCGCCGATTCCGCCGGACGGACTCTCGGATTCGGCGGGCTTGACCTTTGGGGCCGGGAAGTATTTGCCGTCCACGACGATCGGATAGCCCTCGATCTTCTGCATCTCCCGGGCCACGGCCGCCGCGTCCGGCTTCAGGTTCGATTTGCCGCCGGCCGGATCGAACGCGGCAAGAAGGCCGATCCATTCGGTCCCAAGGACGTCCTGTTGGAGTTTTTCCGTGGTCAGGCCGATGGCGTTCAGATAGCCCTTATAGAAGCCCATTTCCTCGGACTGGGCCGCCTTGAGAGCGTCGGTCAGCGGGGTCGTCCAGACCGCGGTCTCGAGCCGGTCCGTCCCCTTTTCGCGGGTCCGGGTGTTTTCCCAGTCCACCGTCCAGAGGGCGGTGAACTTCCGGCAGGCGAACGCGTTGAAGGTCTTGGATTCGCCGGCGTCGGTCACCTTGAATTCGCTCTTGACGATCCGGATGTCGGATTCGGTCTTCCCGGAGGATCCGCTGTCCGAGCCGCCCATGGCCTGGCGGCGCGTCTCGCCCCAGGTCTGCAGGGGTGTCGTGGTATATTCCTTCCGCTTGTGGTCGATCTGGGTGAAGCTCGAGCCCGTCAGGTCTACGAGCTCGCCGGTCTTGCCGGGGCGGAGAAACGTCTTGCCGGCCAGGCCCCCCAGAAGGCCCTTTCCTTTGAATTCGCTCTCGGCTTCGGTCAGCTTCCGGTCGGCGGTCAGCTTGTCGCTCGAGGTCGAGGTGAACGTCCCGAAGCCCTTGAAGACGATCTGAGACTTGGACGATTTGACGACGCCGGCCGACGCCGGTCCGGCCAGGACCGCCGCCGCGGCGAACAGAACGATCAGCTTCTTCATGGATATCCTCCTATTCCTATACGAATAGCACAATATGATATCGGATGCCCCGAATTTGCACAAGGGAGAAGATCCCTGAGATTGGCCGCTTTTCAATGCAACAGGCCGAAGACGCAAAAGGGGGACGGTCCTAATTTCAGGAAAAAGAGGACCGTCCCCTTTTGCACGGGATCGCGCTATGCTTTAGTCGGCACTTCGCTCAGCGGAATGCCAAGGGCGTCGGCGACTCCCTTTCCGTAGGCCGGATCGGCTTTCAGACAATTGCCGATGTGGCGGACCTTGATCTCTTTGGGCGCGTCTCCAAGGGAGCGGGCCGTGTTCTCAAAAAGGACCTTCTGCTGGCTCGGCTTCATCAGGCGGAAGAGCTTGCCGGGCTGGGAATAATAATCCGTGTCCACGCGGTGATCCCAGTGATCGGCGGCGCCTTCCAGGCCAAGCGGGGGTTCGGCGAATTCCGGCTGCTGCTGCCACTCGCCGTAGCTGTTGGGTTCGTAGCCGAGAGTGCTGCCGTAGTTGCCGTCAACCCGCATGGCGCCGTCGCGGTGGAAGCTGTGGACCGGGCAGCGGGAGGCGTTGACCGGGATCAGATGGTGATTGACGCCGAGCCGATAGCGCTGGGCATCGCCATAAGAGAAAAGCCGTCCCTGCAGCATCTTATCGGGCGAGAAGCCGATGCCGGGCACGACGTTGGCCGGGTTGAAGGCCGCCTGTTCGACCTCGGCGAAATAATTCTCCGGGTTGCGGTTCAATTCGACGACACCCACCTCGATGAGGGGATAATCCTTATGGAACCAGACCTTGGTCAGGTCGAAGGGATTATAAGGACATTTGGCCGCGTCCTTTTCCGGCATGATCTGGATGAACATGGTCCAGCGGGGGAAATCCTTCTTCTCGATGCTCTCGTACAGGTCGCGCTGGCTGCTTTCCCTGTCTTTGGCGACGATCGCCTCGGCCTCTTCATCGGTTAGGTTTTTGATGCCCTGCTGGGTGCGGAGGTGGAACTTGACCCAATTCCGTTCGTTCTTGGCATTGATGAGGCTGAAGGTGTGGCTTCCGAAGCCGTGCATGTGGCGATAGGAAGCGGGGATGCCTCGGTCGCTCATGACGATGGTGACCTGGTGCAGAGCCTCGGGTAGAGAGGACCAAAAGTCCCAGTTGTTGCGGGCGCTGCGCAGATTGGTCCGGGGGTCCCGTTTGACGGCGTGGTTGAGGTCGGGGAACTTGAGCGGATCGCGCATGAAGAACACGGGCGTGTTGTTGCCCACCAGATCCCAGTTCCCTTCCTCGGTGTAGAATTTCATGGCGAAGCCCCGGATGTCGCGCTCGGCGTCGGCCGCGCCGCGCTCGCCGGCCACCGTGGAAAACCGGAAGAAGAGGTCGGTCTTTTTCCCCACGCTGGAGAATATCCTGGCCTTGGTATAGCGGGTGATGTCATGGGTGACAGTGAAGGTGCCGTAGGCGCCGGAACCCTTGGCGTGCATGCGGCGTTCGGGGATCACTTCGCGGTCGAAGTGGCCGAGCTTTTCGAGATACCAGACATCCTGAAGAAGCTGCGGGCCGCGAGGTCCTGCGGTCAGGACATTCTGGTTGTCGGCGACTGGAGCGCCGGCATTGTTGGTTAGTCTTTTTCTCATGTTTTCTCCTTCTTTCGCGAAGCGCAATATTTTAAGTAATTTTCTTCACAGGGAGGTTTCTGTCTTTGTAGTTTAATACATAATAAAACAGACCAAAGAGCCGAGAGAAGAGTCTAAATAATATTTTTTTTTCAGTCGCTGCACAATGCCTGCATTCTCCCCTCTTTTATCTTCCCTCTTCCCCTCTCCCTTCTCCGACTTGCCAATGATGTTGATCGTCGCCGAGCGATGATGGCTCAAGCCTAGAATGGCCACGGCGATGTCCGGAAAAAACCCGTCAACAAAGCTGAGCGCAAAGATCGGCGCCTGGGACAAAAGAGGACGAACGCAGCCTCTTGCCCGCTGGCGAAGTATTAAGGCCTAACGACGTTCGTTACCGCACGATATTATAAATCAGTAGCTGCTGACCGACGAAACCGACAGTCGCGGTAAGCTCATAGAGATAATCCGGGCAGATCGACATCGCCAGCATCAGGATCTCGGCAATCTGGCCCGCATCGACGGTTATGCCGAAAGCGGCCTGAGCAGCCATCGACAGTTGCTCTGCGACTGCGTTGACGTCTTGAGGATATTTCTTTTTGAGAGCGTTTCCGAGAGCCGTGACCGCATACCTGAAGCCCGCGTCATTTTGGGCGATGATCGTCTTTATGCCCGCCTCGTTCAATCCAACGGTCAGGCCGAGGCCCGGGCCGTAAGCTCTATACAAGAGGTTCAAGAAATTTTTATCCGCATGGGAAGCGGCGGCGATAAGCTTGGCGGGGACATCGGGGTCGACCCGCTTGATCATAAGGTCGATGGCGCTCTCTATGAGCTCGTGACAGATCTCGAGACCAGTCGCGGGGTCCAAACCATAGCCCGCCAACATCTCCCCGATATATCCATATAGGATCTCTGCCTTGGCTATGACGTATCCTTCACTCCCGGAAAGTCCTTGTGCCTGATGGTGAGCCGTGAAATCGATCCCCCAGGTATCGTTATGCGCGACGAATCCATAGCCTAGGGACCGGTCTTTTTCATTCTTTTGTTCGGCCCAGACCGCTATGAAATTGTGGTGCGTCTGGTCATAGAGATAGGCCGCCAATTCCGGCTCGGTGAACATATAATTGAAGACATCCGGCGCAATAACGCCAAAGATCGCGTTCGTGTTCGGAATCGCGTCCAATTTTATAAGCTGTTCATAGATGTAGACGTGAGTGGCCGATCCCCACGAAAATGCCATCAAGGACAAAACCCCAAGAGAAAGCACCAAAACTAAAAATTTTTTCATGCTTTTCCTCCTTCCTGACTAATTGACAATATAATTTCACCGAAGGGTTTTGTCAAATGCAAAAGGGGGACGGTCCTAATTTCATGAAAAAGAGGACCGTCCCCTTTTGCATGAAGATGCCGGAGCCGATCATCGCCCCGCTCGAGATCATGGCTGCGTTGAAAAGGTTGAGCGACCGTGTCGATAAGGCCTTTTTCAAGGGGCCGTCCTTTCTTAAAAATTATCCATTGTATTGGAAAAACTCCGATTTTTCTATAAAATACGGAGGAATATCGGCCTGATCCCCCGGATCATGACCGAGGAAGAAACTATGAAAAGAACCCTGACGACTTGTCTTTTGGGGCTGTTCCTGACATGACGTTTACCAAGATCACCTGCAACTCGGATCTGGACGACGCCCACTTCAAGATAGCCAAATAAACCATGAAAAGGTTCGCCGCATTCTCGTTCATCCTCATCCTGCTCGCTGTGGCCTGCGCCATCAACCCGGTGACGGGTCGCCGCGAGCTGGCCTTGGTCTCGGAGCAAGGCGAGATCGCGATGGGCAAGGAGACGGACGCGGAGATCGCTCGGGAATACGGCTATTACGGCGACCCCGAGCTGGCCAAATACGTCACGTCGATCGGCCTGGCCCTGGCCCCCCACCCGCACCGGCCTAACTTGACCTATCATTTCGCCGTGCTCGACACGCCGGTCGTGAACGCCTTCGCCGCGCCCGGCGGCTACATCTACGTGACCCGCGGCATCCTGGCCTTGATGAGCTCGGAGTCCGAGTTGGCCACGGTCCTGGGCCACGAGCTCGGACACGTCAGCGCCCGCCACAGCGTCCGCCAGATGAGCAAAATGATCCTGGTCCAGGTCGGCCTGATTGTCGGCAGCGCCCTCAGCGACACGTTCGCCAAGATCGCGGGGGTCGCCGGCATCGGGGTCCAGCTCCTATTCCTGAAATTCAGCCGGGACGACGAGCGCGAAGCCGATGCGCTGGGCGTCCAATACGCCCGCGCGGGGCAGTTCAACTCCGGCGAGATGGTGGCTTTCTTCTCCGCCCTGCAAAGATACGGCGACATGGCGGGAGGCCACAGCCTGCCGGGATTCCTGTCCACCCATCCGCTGACGAGCGAGCGCATCCAGAACGTCAAGGCCCTGCTCAGCGAGAGCGACGTCGCCTTTCCCATCCAGCGCGACACTTACCTGAACCGGATCAACAACATCGTCTACGGCGACGACCCGCGTCAGGGCTTCATCGAAAGCGGCACGTTCTACCATCCGGCCATGCGCTTCGTTTTCAACATTCCGCAGGGCTGGGAGGTCCAGAACACGCCGGCCAAGGTGACCATGGCCGAAAAGAACGGAAATGCCGCCATTGTCCTTCAAGCCGAACAGAGTAACGACGACCTCTCGGCGTACGCCCGGACTCGGGCCTCCAAGATCGAGGGCGGGCAGATCGTCAACGAGCAATCGGACAGGATCAACGGCCTGGCCGCTTACCACGAGACCTATAACATCGTCCAACAGGACCAGGACACGCTCCGCGCCCGACTCTCATTCATCCGGAAGAACGGATACATTTATACCTTGACCCAGTTGAGCAAGGCCATCGACTTCAACCGCTTCGACCCAACCTTCCGGAACATCATCGGCTCTTTCAACGAGCTCAACGACTCCCGCTATCTGAACCGGCAGCCGCAGCACCTCAGGGTCCTCAAGGCCGACGGCCAGCGCAGCCTGAAGGATTATTTGAACCAGAGCAACGTCAAGAAAGAAATCTGGACCCATCTGGCCATCATGAACGAGTTGAAGGACGCGGAGGCGGTCCCGGGGCGCAATCAGCTGATCAAAATCGTCCGCTGAACGGCGGTCGTCGTTTGTGCAAAAGGGGGACGGTCCTAATTTCAAGAAAAAGAGGACCGTCCCCTTTTGCAAAGATGTCCCATTGCTACATCTAGAAAACAAATATTAGCCGCTTGGCGTGACACGAGGGACAAAATCCCCGGGCCTTGTAGTAAAACATCCGTAGATGCTCCGCCTGCCCCGTCCATCTCCCGGAATTATGGAGCGAATGGAGGCGGGGACGTTGCGCGCCATCAGCGCTCCTCCCAACGGACGCTGACGGTATAGCCTTTGATGAGGATGAATTTCTTGATGGCCCGCCCCCTATTTGCCGCCCGAAATGCCGAGGACGAATTTGAGGACATCGAGGACGCCCAGTTCCCCTGCGTATTTGTTGATCTTCTCGTCGAACGCCTTCTGCAGAAGTTCGCCGTTCTCCGGCTTGTAGTCTTTAAGGAGAAAGCCTTCGAGCGGGCTGATGAACTCGAGGTGGGGGATGTTCTCCTTCCGGTCGATGTCCAAGGCCCCGCCGCCCGTGACGGTGATCATCCAGGTCCCGTCCGCAAGCTTCCGGTAGATGCTCTTGCCAGAGCGGAATTTCGGGTCGCTCCAGTCGATCGCTGCCGGCAGGAATCCCCGGACGTTTTGGAGGGCGAGGATGTCCGCGGCACGCTCGGGCGCGGTGCCCGAATCGAACACGCGGCGGATAAAGAGCCGGTTGTCGAAACAAATGTAATCGACGAATACCTCCTTGCCGAGATTGACCTCGACGGGGATCTCGGCCAGGACGCCCTCCGAGTTCTTGAGGATGACGGAGCACTTGTTGTTCTCGACCTTGAGCTCGGTGATGACCGTCCGGGCCAGGACTTCGTTGTAACGCGATTTGAGTTCGTTGAACGTGTCCACGGCCTGGTTGTATTCATCCAGGACGATCTGGTATTTCTGGGTGATCTCGACGACGCCCTCCTTGTAGTGCCCGGCCAGCATCTTCATCTTGAAGAACTGATAGCCCAGAACAACGAGCACGCAGAGAAGGGCGCCCCAGAAAACCATGGCCACAATCGAACGGATGGAGCCTGCCACAGACCTGATTTTTCCCGGTTTACCCATCGGATACCTCCTCCTTCGGAAAGAGATCAACGGATCGGCTCGGATTCTATCAAAATCGTCCCCTCTCCTCAATGAAAAAATAGGGGCCCTATCCCGCTATTTGAAGGGATTGACGCCGTCGATCTTGACGGGAGCCGCGATCGATACTCCGTCCTTGTACCAATTCCATAAAGCGCCGTCCCGATCGAGGAAGACCGTGCACTCGGCTTTTATTACAATATCTACCCGACATGCCTTTTGGAAGTGCACACATGAATTATGTAGCTATTGACCATCATCGTCAATACTTCTGACCTGCCCCCTTCTTCCCCTCCTACCAAGAATCCATGATATTAGTGACATTAGATGAGGCAGGAGGACTTCCTTCCCCCTCTCCGACTTGCCTGGAATGTTGATCGTTGGCGAGTGTTTTCACCGAGGTTGCCTTGATGGCAGCCGTCGTCATTTTTTCTTTGAAATCCCCCCATGCTTTCGGAGTAATGCGGCCAGTTCTTCATTCCCCTTTGAAACCGCTAAGTCCAGCGGAGCCCCATCCCGCTTTGACACAGCATTCACATCGGCTCCCTTGGCAATCAGCAGTTCTGCAACAGCTTTGTGCTTATTTTTAGCGGCCTCATGAAGCGGGGTGAATTGATAATACGAATCCTTCGCGTCCACTTTCGCTCCATTTTTTATCAGTGTCTCCGCCACTTCGACTTTGCCCATCCCGGCCGCGAAGTGGAGTGGAGTCATGCCTTCGATTTCCGCTCTTGCCACTGCGGTACACTTGGCATTGACATTCAAACCTTCCCCAATAAAAAGTTCGGTCACAGCTTTATTCCCGGCTGGAGAAAAGGCTGCGACATGCAAAAGAGTCAAGCCTTCAAAGATTATGTTTACGTCTGCCCCTGCATCTATAAGCAATTTTCCGATATCAGCTTTTCCAAACTGGGCAACAAGAACCAACGGCGTTAAGCCTCGGTTCTGACCGACATCGAATTTATCATTGACATCTATACCCGTTTTGATTAATCCTTTCACTTCCTCTACCTTCCCCATGATTATTGCGCCCCTCAGCCTTCTATTCCGTTCGTCAATATTTTGTGTTGCAGCAGTCAGAAATGTCACCGGCAAAAACACTAAAAAAAGTATAGAAAACACTTTTTTCATAATTCCCTCCTTTTTAATGACCTTTTTCTATTTTAGTATGCTTAAGATTATGTAAAAAAACAACTTTAATTCTGCCCTGAAATAAGCAACATCCGATGAATCCTCTTCGATCTGGCATTGCCATACAAAACATCTCCGATTCTCAAACTTTTTCATAAAATAAAAATAAATATATATGGAGGCCAATATTTAAATACTTTTTGGTAAAATATTCTCGAATCAATATTAGTCAAATACCTGATTTTCCGAGAAAGCAGATTCTTGGCGAGCTTGAAGAATGAAAAAGATGCATCCTCTTCTTGATGAAGAAAAGCAAAAAATAGCCCGGCGCTA
>JALHTW010000201.1 GCA_022866045.1 Candidatus Aminicenantota bacterium
GCGAGAAGGTGATGCCCTGCTTGACCGAGATCTCGTCCTGCCAGTTCTCCCGCCTGAAGGTGCCCTCAAGCTTAAGGCCATTGCAGGGGTCCAGCAGCTCGTGCACATCCGCATCACGCCCAATGAGCAACGACTTGCCGGATCGCCGGAAGCCGACGGTCGTGCCCCCTGTGCCCCAAGTGATGATCCCGTCGTCCCCCTTCAGTTTGTACGTGCAGCACCACAGGCCGTTCATCCCTTTCACGTAGTCGTAGTTGAAGTTGTCCAGCCCTTCGGTTGGCATGGAGTAGTAACAGCGGCCATCGGGGAAGAAGCACCAATAGGTGTGCTTGACGCGCATAACGTTCCTTGCCCTGGCAACGTTGAATTCAGTCACCACGGCCAGCCGGTAGTAGATCCCGGAGAGGCCCGCTCCGCCTGTTGGAGGCTTGACCTCGCCCCAGGTAAAGGAGGGACTCAGCGTTTCGTCCGATGGAGGCGAAGCCGAAGGCCGGCCGTCCCCGAGAGCCGCGAACACCAGCAGCATCACGCCGGACACGACGACGCGATACCGCAAAAGATAACCGCTTGCTTTTTTCAGCATACGACGAATTCCCGATCCGGCATCTAAAGAAGAGCGCCCACCAGCGTCAAGAGATTACGGATTCGGTTCTTAGCGGACTTCCTTGACCAGGAAGGCGAGCTTCAGGTTCGCACGGTATTCTGCGATGGCCCCGTTTTCAACCCTGGCGGTCTGTGCCACGACCTCCAGTCCCGTGATGCCGCTGACCGTCTCCTGTGCTTCTTTGACGGCATTGTTGGCCGCATCCTCCCAGCTCTTCTTCGAGGTCCCGATCAATTCGATCACCTTAATGGTTGCCATTTCTTCCTCCCTTTTTATTCCAACTTGATCAGCTCTTTTCTCTTCATCAAAGAGAGATGATTATAAGAATTTGCTTTTTCGCGCTGCACAACCCTCCTTCTCATTAAGCTCGGAATCGATACCGTCCATCGCGTAAAAATGATAATTCCGGCCGTGGATCGATGTCAAGAATAAAGAAATTGCCGCAAAGCAGGTCTTCCGGCTGAATCTTCAACCGGAGTTGACGATCGAGCGGGAGAATGGAAACGACCGGGAACGAGCAGGCGAAGGTGCCCCTGTTATAAAATATTGATTTCAAATATTACGCCCGTCGACTTGAACGAGATCGATCGGGCGCCAGTTGGTCGGAGTCCATGTCCATTCCAGGATCGCAGGCTGGCCGAGCGAGGGTTCGCCCGACGACAGGTCCAGCTCCACTACGGGCTTGGTACAGCTGGACACACAGATCGCGATCGCGACGCTTCCGATAATGACTCCAGGATCAGGGTCGGGATGGCCATGACGCCGTAGGTCTGGGGGGTCTGGCCATTCTCGTCGACGTTCATTTTGACCATCTTGAGCTTGCCTTTATGGGACTCGGCGATCTCCTCGACGACGGGGGCGATCATCAGACAGGGCCCGCACCAGGGGGCCCAGAAATCCACCAGGACGGGGATGTCGGACTTTAGGACCTCGGCGTCGAACGTCGCGTCAGTACCGGTCATGATAGCGTCGGACATGTTCATCTCCTGTGATTTTGGTTCGATACGGAAAAAGCGCGTTTCATCATAGCGGCGCCGGAGGGCCTTGTCAAACTCCGCATCCGACCCGAAAGCCTAGAGCCTTTCCGCGGCGATCACTTGTCCGGAGTCGCGACGAAATCGGCGACCCAGATGTCGCTACGCCCCTCCGCCCAAGTGAAGTAGATAAACCGCCCGTCCGTTGCCAGTCCCACGATTCCAAGAGCGCCGCGCTTGCCGGCCAGGGCGGTGACGGGCCGCTCCTCGCGGCTGTCGAGGGCCAGGCGCCAAACATTATTCAGCCGATCTCCAAGCCCGATGAAGAAGATCTGCTTGCCGTCGACGGACCATCGGGGAAGGAATCCCTCTCCTTTGGTCAACGGCTCCGGCGGCCCTCCGGACGCGCGGATACGCCAGGGACGCGTCTCATCATTGCGCCTTGAGTAAAACACCACCCATTGTCCGTCGGGCGACCAATCGGGATAGTAGTCCAGCGCGTTTTCCGTCAAGCGGCGCTCCTGGCCGCCTTGAATCGGGACGACCACAAGGCCATTCCCCGCCGCGACGATCTCGCCGCCGGAGGGCGACCATGCGGGAAACCTGCTCTCAGACTCCGATCTCGTCAATTGCCGGGCAGGGCCGCCGTTGACGGGCATGATCCAAACCTCCCGATGCCCAGTCCGCGTGGAGAAGAACGCCACCTCGCGGCCGTCCGGCGACCAGCGCGGGCCGGCGTCCAGCGCCGGATCCGTGGTGAGCTGCCGCAGGTCGCCGCCGCTTCCCGACAAGACATAGATATCCCAGTTGCCCGACCTGTCCGAGCTGACAAGAAGCCAGCCGTCGCGCGACACGTCGACGGATTCGTATTCCGCGTCGTCATTAGTCAACTGCGTCACATCCGCCCAAGTGGCCGGGCGGCCCGAGAAGAGAGGGGCCCGATAGACGTTCTGGACGGTCCGCCCCTTGGAATAGGCCAATGTCCGGCCGTTCGCGCCCAACGCAGCACGAAGCATTTCGATTCCGGCGGTCACCTGGCGTGGGGCCCCCTCGGGCTGGCCGTCCTTGCCGATCGAATACCCCCACAGGTCGCGCGCCCCGCCCCGATCAGAGACGAAAAACAGGCTGCGGGAGTCGGCCGACCAGGACGGGCTCCAATCCCCCTTGGAGCCGTCCGTCAGCGCGAAGCTCTCGTCGTTGGAGACGCTAATCACCCAGAGTTCGGACGTCGCCGCGATTCCACTTAAGGATCGCACATAGGCAATCCATTGCCCGTCCGGAGACCAACTCATGTCCACGACGACATTGCTCAGCGGCCTCTCGGGAAGGGATAGCTTCCTCGGCACACGATCGGCCAGCGTCAGGATCTCGACCCACGGCTTCATACGCTGCCCCAAGACATAGGCGACCCGGGTACTGTCCGGGGACCATTCGGCAGGACATATATTGTAGAGATCGGCTTTCGGGCACGAGGCGATCTTGCGCGCCATCCCGCCTACCGCGGGCATGATGAAGTAGCCTCCTCCTTCCCTGTCAGAAAAGAAAACGATCCACTTGCCGTCCGGCGACCATCTCGGAAAGCGATCATCGCCGGGGCTGTCGGCCGTCCGGTTGACGGCCTCGACGTTCCCCAACTGGGCGACCCAGATGTCCCAGTCGCCATCCTGATCTGAATGGTAAGCGAAAGTGCGGCCGTCCGGCGACCAGCTCGGATAATCCTCGACGCCAGCTGCGGTGGTCACTTTGACCGCGTTAGTCATGCGGGGAAAGGCGGTCCCCGAAGGATGTTTGCGGCCCAAGAGGAGAAAGACGCCGGCCGCCGCGAAGGCGACGATCGTGACCACCCCGATGGCCCACCGGACCCAAAGGCGTTTCCCCGGTCTCGCCGCCGTCATGCCGAGGGCCGCTCGGCTCCGGTCGTCGACGGCTGCCACGCGCGCCGAAGTGGAGTCACGCTCAAGCCGTTCGAGATCGGCGCGCATCTCGGCGGCGCTTTGGTAGCGCAGCCGGCGCTCTTTCTCCAGGGCCTTATCGATGATTCGCTCCAGCTCCACAGGGAGTTCCGGGTTCAGCCGGACCGGAGAGGCCGGGGCCTTGTGAAGGATTGCGTCGAAGACGACGGCCGACGTGGGCCCGTTGAATGCCTGCCGGCCCGTGGCCATCTCGTAAAGAACGACACCGAAGGAGAAGAGGTCCGTGCGGACGTCGAGCGGCTCTCCCCGGGCCTGTTCGGGCGACATGTAAGCCACGGTGCCGACCGCCGCACCGGAACCGGTCAACGGCTCCTGGGCGGTCACGGTCGGCCCTGAGGGGCCGGCCCCGTCCCCGCGTCTTTCCAACGTTTTCGCCAGTCCGAAATCGAGGATCTTGGCCAGGCCGCGATCGGTCACGAAGATGTTGGCCGGCTTGATGTCCCGGTGGACGATCCCCTTGCCGTGGGCGGCGTCGAGCGCGTCGGCGATCTGGATGGCCAGGCCGATGATCTCGTCCGTGGGGAGCGGCTCGCCGACGATTCGCTGTCTGAGCGTCCGGCCTTCGAGAAGCTCCATGGCGATGAAATGCCGGCCCTCGTGCTCGTCGATGTCGAAGATGGTGCAAATGCCGGGGTGGTTGAGGGCCGAGGCCGCCTGCGCTTCCCTCTGGAACCGCTCGAGGGCATGCGGTTCCTTCAGCATCTCCTCGGGCAGGAACTTCAAGGCGACGGTGCGCTTGAGCTTGGTGTCCTCCGCCTTATAGACGACCCCCATGCCGCCGCCGCCGAGCCTTTCCAGGACCCGATAATGCGAAACAGTCTGGCCGATCATGGGCACCTCGAATACGGACCGGGGCTCCGAACCTTCCCCTCAGATCGGAGGCCGGAACCGCCGCCTAGGGGGGGATTATATTCGCGGCTTCTAAGCGATGTCAACGAAAGGGAGACGGCCCGGCCGGCCGTCGGTCATTCCGCCCAGCCCAACTTCTCTTTGACCAGGTCGTAATAATTCCGGCGCGGCGAGAGGGATAGGAGTTTGCTTTTTCGCGTTGCGCAACGAGGCCTTCCGCGTTGCTCGAAATCAATACCTCCCATCGCGTAAAAATGATAATTCCGGCCGTGGATCGATGTCAAGAATATAGAAATTGCCGCAAAGCAGGTCTTCCGGCTGAATCTTCAACCGGAGTTGACGATCGAGCGGGAGAATGGAAACGACCGGGAACGAGCAGGCGAAGGTGCCCCTGTCATAAAGAATAGCCAAGCCGGGTGAGTGGGGAGCAAGTAGAACGACTTCTATCCTCTTTTATTCGCTGTTTCATTTTTTCCTCAAAACACGGATCGAGCATTTAAAGAGCCGCCCGTCACTAAAACTATTGGATCAATGGGTATTGTGTCTCCTTATTCGTTGAAATATGATATAAAGGAAATCCGGTGACAGGCCCTCCGCTTGGTCCTGAGAATGGATTTCCAGCCAGGAGGTGTGGAGATGATCGAAGGACAGGAAACCCTGACCAAGGTCGCCCGGCTGAAATATGGCATGGTCGGCGGCGGTAAGGGCGCCTTCATCGGCGACGTCCACCGCAAGGCCATCGCGATGGATGGCAAGGCCGAATTGGCCGCCGGATGCTTCTCCCAGTCCTATCCAAGCACCCTCGAAACCGGCGCATCCTGGGGCCTGGACAAAAAACGACTCTACAAAACCTTCGAAGAGATGATCAAGGCCGAGGCCAAGCGGAAGGACAAGATCGACTTCATCCTGATCGTCACGCCGAACAACACTCATTTCCCCATCGCCAAGCTCGCCCTCGAGAACGGCCTCCCTGTCGTCTGCGACAAGCCGCTCACGACGAACAGCCGCGACGCCGAGGAACTGGGAAAGCTGGCCGCGAAAAAGGGCCTCCTCTTCTGCGTCACCTACGCTTATCGAGGCTATCCCATCGTCTATCATATGCGGGAGATGATCGCCAGCGGCGAATTGGGCGAGATCCGCTTCGTCGCCGCTGAATATCCTCAGGATTGGCTCGCAACGCCCCTCGAAAAGACGGGCCAGAAACAGGCGGCCTGGCGGACCGACCCCAAGCGGGCCGGCCTATCCAACTGCGTCGGCGACATCGGAAGCCACATTGAAAACATGGTTTCCTACCTGACCGGACTCGAGATGGAATCGCTCTGCGCGCGTCTCGATATCTTCGGCCAGGGCCGGGTGCTCGACGACAACGCCTCGGTCATGGTCAATTACAAAGGCGGGGCCAAGGGGTTGTACTGGAGCTCGCAGATCGCCGTCGGTTATGACAACGGCTTCCGCGTCCGGATATTCGGGACCAAGGCTTCTCTCGAATGGGCCCAGGAAGAATGCAACTACTGCAAGGTCGGCCATATCGACAAGCCCTTGGCCCGGCTGTCCCGCGGCCGGGACAAGATGTATCCCCGGGCTCAGGCGTTGTCGCGAATTCCTTCCGGCCACCCCGAAGGCTACTTCGAAGCCTTCGCGAATCTTTACTCCACGTTCCTCACGACGCTGGCTAAGAAATTGGCCGGAGAGAAGCTGACCAAGGACGACCTGGATTTCCCCGACGTCCGGGACGGCATCCGCGGCGTGAAATACATTGAAAAGTGCGTCGAGAGCTCGAAGAAAGGCGCCGTTTGGGTCAAATTCGCTCAATCGCGGGGATTTCGTGAAGTCATGGGCTAATAAGAAAAATGGGGACATGTTCCGAATTCTCTGGAATTCGGTCCATGTTTTTGTCCTGTGGAGGCAAAAATGACAAAACCCATTACTCTCTTCACCGGCCAATGGGCGGGCCTTCCCTTTGAAGAGATCTGCAAAAAGGCTGGCGCCTGGGGCTACGACGGCCTCGAGATCGCCTGCTGGGGCGACCACATGGACGTCCGGGCGGCCGCGACCAACCCCGCCTATATCAAGAAAAAGAAGATCATCCTCAAAAAATACAACCTCCGCTGTTGGGCCCTAGGGGCGCATCTCGCCGGCCAGTGCGTCGGCGATGCCTACGATGAACGGCTCGACGGATTCGCGCCAGCCGAGGTCAAAGGCAAGCCGGAAGAGCTCCGGAATTGGGCCATCGAAGAGATGAAAATGACGGCCCGTGCGGCCAAGGCCATGGGCTGCTACGTCGTCAACGGGTTCATGGGCTCGCCCATCTGGAAGTTCTTGTATTCGTTCCCGCCGACCACGGAAGAAATGATTGAGGCCGGGTTCAACACGATCAAAAAGCTCTGGACGCCGATCCTCAACGAGTTCGACAAATGCGGGGTAAAATTCGCCCTCGAGGTCCAT
The DNA here is from genome assembly GCA_022866045.1 of Candidatus Aminicenantota bacterium. GTDB lineage: Bacteria > Acidobacteriota > Aminicenantia > Aminicenantales > UBA4085 > JALHTW01. Next base: position 6,846 of record JALHTW010000201.1, read on the forward strand.
CCGACCGAGATCGCTTTCGACCTTTACACCGCAGAGCGGCTGCTCGATAAATTCAAGCGCCGGCCGGCCCTCGGCTTCAACTTCGATCCGAGTCACCTCGTCTGGCAGGGACTCGAGCCGCACCTCTTCATCCGCGAATTCGCCGACCGCATCTATCACGTCCACATGAAAGACGCGGCCGTGACGCTCGACGGCAAGGCCGGCATCCTCGGCTCGCATCTGCCGTTCGGCGACCTCCGGCGGGGCTGGAACTTCCGCTCGCCCGGCCACGGCGACGTGAATTTTGAAGAGATCATCCGCGAACTCAATGCCATCGAATACAAAGGTCCGCTTTCCGTGGAGTGGGAGGACAACGGCATGGACCGCGAGTTCGGGGCGCCGGAAGCGCTCGAATTCGTCCGTTCGATCAATTTTTCGCCGTCCGCCGTCGCTTTTGACAAGGATATGAAGAAATAAGAGAAGAAAATGGAGACATGGACCGAACTTCTTTGAATTCGGCGCGTGTCCCCGTTTTGGGAGCAATCATGGTTAAACGGCAAAACTTAAAAGATGATGCCAAACTGACCCGCCGCGATTTTATTCGATCCTCGGCAACGGCCGGCCTGGGGATGGCTTTGACCGGCGGATCACTGGCCCAACAAGCCCAAAATCAAGAAGCGGCGAAAGCGCCGCCATCCGCGGTCAAACCTCTGGCCAAGCCTGCCCCCGACGAACTCCGCGTGGCCCTCATCGGCGCCGGCGAGCAGGGCCGCATCCTTCTCGAGTCCTGCCTCCATATCCCCGGAATCCGGATCGTCGCGGTCTGCGACATCTGGTCCTACAGCCAGCAATACGCCAGCGGCTACCTCCGGAAATACGGGCAGACCGTCGCGGTTTACGAGGACTATCAGGACATGCTGGCCAAGGAGCACGGCCTGAACGCAATGCTCGTCGCTTCGCCCGATTGGATGCACGCCGAACAGGCCAACGCCTGTCTGGAGGCCGGATTGCATGTCTATTGCGAAAAAGAGATGTCCAATTCGCTCGAGAAAGCCCGGACCATGGTCGAAACAGCCCGGCGCACGGGAAAGCTCCTCCAGATCGGCCACCAGCGCCGGAGCAACCCGCGCTACATCCACGCCATCGACCGCCTCATCAAGGAAAAGAAGATCCTCGGCCGCGTGAGCCTGGCCTATGCCCAGTGGAACCGCTCCAAGGCCGACATGCTCGGCTGGCCCAAAAATTATCCCATCCCCCAGGACAAACTCCAAAAGTACGGCTATGACTCCATGGCCGAATTCCGAAACTGGCGCTGGTACAAAAAATTCGGCGGCGGACCGATCGTCGATCTCGGGTCGCACCAGATCGACCTCTTCAGCTGGGTCTTCGGCGTGAATCCGAGCTCTGTCGTCGCCAGCGGCGGCGTCGATTATTATAAAAATAGGGAATGGTACGACAACGTTATGACGATCTACGAATTCGCGGCCAAGGAAGGGACGGCACGGGCTCTCTACCAGGTCCAGACGACGACCAAGCACGGCGGCTTCTACGAAGCCTTCATGGGCGACAACGGCTCGCTCCAGATCTCCGAAGTCCCCCAACGCGGCAACTGGGCCATGCGGGAAGCCCACGCGCCCGAATGGGACTCGCTCGTCAAAGAAGGGCTGCTCCTTTCCGAGGCTCCCCTTATCCAGAAGATCGATACACGGAACATCTTCGTCGATGTGCGCGTGACGGCCGAAGCCGGGCGTTGGCCGATCCCCGTGGACCTGGCCAAGCCCGCCCACCAGCCGCATCTCGAGAATTTCTTCAACGCCATCCGCCTCGGCACGCCGCTCAGCTGCCCCGCAGAGCTGGCCTATGAAAGCGCGGTCGCGGTCTTGAACGTGAATGAAGCGGTTCGTTCCCGCAGCCTCATCCGATTCCGGCCGGAGCAGTTCAAAGCATGAAACATGGGCAAAGGCCAGAAATGAGCATTGAAGCCAAGGAACATAGAAAATCGTCCCAAGGCTCGCGGCATAAAAAAAACGGGGACATGGTCCCCGGAAATAAAACGCAAGGGACATGTTTCCGGAGTACGAGTCCCCGTATTTTGGGATCCATCATATTGGCCATTGGTTTTTTAGCCATCGGGAATGCGGCCTCGCCGGCAAAAGATCAGAAATGGACCGGAAGCCGGACAACGCCCGTCCATCAAATCCCCCTCAAGGACGAGTTCAACCAGCCCATCATCCCGACCGAGACCTATCCCCTGCCGTTCTCGTCCCGCACCACCTGCGCGCCGTGCCACGATTACGCCGTCATTCAGAAGGGCCTGCATTTCAACGCAGCCGTATCGCCGCAGGCCGGACGGCCCGGCGAACCGTGGGTCTGGGTCGACGAACGGACAGGGACGCAGCTTCCGCTTTCCACCCATTCATGGAAAGGGATGTGGAATCCCAAAGATCTCGGGCTCTCCGCGTGGGACTTCACCCTTCTCTTTGGCCGGCACATGACCGGAGGCGGAATTTCCGAGCCGGAGGCTAAGGACGTGACGCCCGAGTCCCGCTGGAACGTGTCGGGCAAGATCGAGATCAACTGCATGGGCTGCCACAACGCGTCCCGGCTCCAGAATCACACCGAGTGGGCCAAGCAGGTCCTCCGCCAGAATTTCCGGTGGGCCGCGACAGCGGCGTCCGGCCTGGGCGAAGTCGGAGGCATGTCCTCGCGCCTGTCGCCGACCTGGGACATCTTCGACGGCCCCAATCCCGACGACTCCGAATGGGCCGTGGTCCCGTCGGTCAAATACGACAAGACGTCGTTCGACACCAAGCACCGCGCGTTCTTCGATCTTTCCTATAAGCCCGACGATGCCCGCTGCCTTGCCTGCCATTCGACCGCTCCCGCGGCCCTGGAAAAATTCAATTTCGACGAGGACGTCCACACGGCGGCGGGGATCAAGTGCGTGAGCTGCCACCGCCACGACATCACCCACAACATGGTCCGCGGGTATGAAGGCGAGGCTGCGGACAATCCATTGCTCCCCGCCGAGGACTTCACCTGTAAGGCCTGCCACCTCGGGACCGAGTCGAGCAAGGGCAAAAAAATATTGCCCGGACGGCTGGGCGCGCCCTATCCCCGGCATAAAGGCATTCCCGCCGTCCATTTCGAGCGGCTGGCCTGCACGGTCTGCCATTCAGGGCCGCTGCCCGGGAAAGAGCCGGCGCGGGTCCGCACGCCGCGGGCCAACCGCCTCGGCATTTTCGGCGTGGCCAACTGGACGACGGAATTTCCGGCGATCCAGGAACCTGTCTATATCCGCGATAAAAACAAAAAGCTGACGCCGCACCGGCTGCTGTGGCCGGGGTATTGGGGCGAGGTCAAAGAAAAAGACATTGCGCCCCTAAAGCCCGAACGGGTTCTCGCGGCTGCCGGCGACCTATTATTCCCCGAGAAGTCTGCGACGCGCGTTTTGGCCGCGCTGTTCAACGTTGCCGAGCTCGAAGGGACACCCGCCCTCATCATGGATGGAAAAGTCTATGAGATGAACGTGGACGGAGGGCTCGATGCGGCGCCGTACGATGGCGAACGTGGGGCGGGAGATCTTTTCTGGGCGGTCAAAAAGGACGGGAAAATACTGCCGCTGGTCCCCGATTTCGATCCCGGCAATCAGGAAGCGGCGGCCGAGCCGGAGGCGAAAATTCTAAAGATCCTCGAGGCCCTGACCGCGGCCGAGGCTGCTCCCGGAAAAGCCGTCCTTGGGATTAAGGGCTTTCTCTATCAGATTGTCGAAAACTATCTCGACAAGTCGGAGAAGAAAGACCCGCCGGCGTCTGGGCCTCAATTCTTCTGGCTCAAAGACGGAAAAACGCTGCCCTTCATTCCCGATCCCGAGAGAAGGACGATCGCCGCCCTGACCGGAACCGAACAAACATTGACCGAAAGCGAGGTCGCGCTCGTGCTCAAGGCTCTCGGCGGCAATGATCATGTCTACATCTCGGCCGGAAAGCTCTTCCGCTTAAATAAAAACGGGGAACTCGTGGCCAAAAATCACGAAGCCGCTTCTCCCGTGGCCTGGCCGCTAGCCCACCAGGTTCGGCCGGCGCGCCAAGCCCTCGGTGTCAACGGCTGCACGGATTGCCACAGCCCGGGATCGGATTTCTTCTTCGGCAAGGTCCGGGGCGCTGGACCGCTTAAAACAGAGAATGTCGCGGTCCGCTCAGCATCATCGTTCATGGACGTGACCAAGCCTTATCATTTTCTTTTCGGGTTGTCCTTCACGGTCCGGCCGGCCTTCAAGGTCGCCCTTTTCATCTGCGTCTTCGTCATCGGCTCGCTCCTGCTCATCGTTTTCCTGGTCGTCCTGGGGCGGTTCGCCGGGCTCATCGAAAAGAGGAGATAACCGGCCATGCTATTCATCATCATCACCGTGCTTGGCCTGCTGGCCGTTCTTTTCCGGCAGACATATCTCCGCTTCCGGGAGACTTCCGCGGCCGAGGAGAAACGTCCGGGAGCTCTTTCCCCGAAAGCCTATTGGACATGGCTTCGGAATCGCCCTAAAGCGGTCTTCACCAAGGAATCCTATAAAAGGGCGGAGAATATTTTCCGGGATTGGACGGCGAATCACTATCCCGGCCGGGCTAAATGGATATTCATCGGCCTGGGGCTGAGCTTTCTCTACCAGGTTGCGAGCGGCCTCTTTTTCGCCGTTTTCATTCCGCGGGGAATGTTCGGCCTTCCCTTGCTGGGCCACATGGGGATGGGAGGGCTTTTCGGCCTCAGCCTGGCCGTTCTCCTGATGTGGCGAGGGAGAGCCTACCGGCCGGACAAAGAGGAAACCGAGATCCCCTTCCCGCAAACCGTTCTCTTCTGGGCGTTCGCGGCCTTCGGCCTCATCCAGGTCGCGACAGCCCTGGGGTCGATGCTCCCGGTCTTCACCTTCGAAACTCAACAAGCGTTCATTGCCGTTCACCGCTACAGCGCACTGGCCATCCTTCTTGCGGCCCTCATTTTTATCGATATCGCCTTTATCCCTCAGCGCCGGCCATGACCCCTTCGCCCGTTCCTCGATTCTCGCATCAGGCCATGGGGACCTTTTTTGAGGTCGCCATCGCCGGCGAAGAAGAATCCTATGCCGGACAGGCGGCCCAGGCCGCGTTCAAAGAAATCGACAGGATCGAACGTCTGTTCAGCCGGTTCAATGCCACGAGTGAGATCAGCCAGGTTAACATGCTCCGGCCGGGCGAATCTTTCATCATCGGGATCGAGACCTTTGAATGTCTGACCATCGCTGAGCGAGTCCGTAAAGAAACAAGCGGCGCTCTTGATATCAACGTCCGGACGCTCATGAAATTTGGAATCTCCGAAAGAAATTCGGTGACATGTTCCGATTTCTCCGGAATTCCGTGCGGATCTCCGAATTTCTCGAATTCTCCGAGAAACATAGATTTAACTCCATTTCTTCTCGAGCTGGCCAGGACAGAGAACGGCTTCGAGGCAAGATTGAAAGGCCAGGAAAGCGGCCCCCTGAAAGCCGTGGATCTCGACCTTGGCGCCATCGGCAAGGGATACGCGCTGGACAAAGCACTGGCCCTCCTCGCCGACTGGAGCATCGAGAACGCGCTCATCCACGCCGGGACGAGCACGGCCGTCGCCATCGGATCCGCACCGCAAATTTCGGGGACACTTCCGTTCATTGATCAAGAACAGAACAAGCGATCGAATTTTAGAAAAATAAGTGACGTGTCCCCAAAATTGGGTTGGGCTGTCGGAGTGGGCGGCGGATGGCCCGGTCAAGGTTTGCCCAACGAAATCCTGCTTTCAGGACGAGCCCTCAGCGGCTCGGGAACCGAGGTCAAAGGGCAGCACATCATCGACCCAAGGACCGGAGGCCCGGCGAAAGGACATGTCGCGGCCTGGGCTTCGCATCTTTCGGCCGCCGTGGCCGATGCGCTCTCGACGGCGTTTATGGTCATGGACACCGAGGAAGTCGAGGATTATTGCCGCCTTCATCCTGACGTCTGGGCCCTCATCGTCAAGGACTACGGCGACTGCCGGGTTTTTGGGAACATGAACCAAAGTTTTTGAATGGGGTAGATTCCCGACACAGGGGCTGCGAAGAATCAAGAATCGGGCTCAAAGAGGTCCGGGTGACTGAAGTGATATACGGTCAGCTGAAAATCATCTTGACGAAATAAGCTTTTTTTAGTATCTACAAAAATATCAAAGGACTGTTCAAGGAGATCAAAAAAAGTGGCCAAGCTTTCCGTCTTGTCTCACCCCGTTTTTCCCGTGGAAATCCGACCCCAAAACACCCTCGCCGAACTCTTGAGGGATATGGGCCGAACGGCCTTTCAAGGGAAAAACCTGTCACTCGCCGTCCGGATCTGGGTGAAGATGCTCCGACAGGAAGCGACTATTCTCTTAGGCTTGGCCGGGGCCCTGGTCCCGGCCGGGATGCGTCAGGTCTTGGTCTATCTCGTTCAAAACCGCTTGATTGATTGCCTGGTCTCAACCGGAGCCAACCTGTTCCATGACATCCATGAAACCCTGGGCTACAATCATTGGCAAGGATCCTGTGTCGTCGACGATCTCGCTCTAAAGAAACGCGGCATCGACCGCATTTATGATGTTTTTGCCGTAGAGCGTGAATTCGAGAAGACGGACGCTTATATTCTTCGTTTTGCCCGTTCCCAAAAATCTTGTCCTCCCTTCACCACGCGCGAGTTCTTCTTTCGCCTTGGAAGGCAGCTTCTCCGCGATGGGAAGCGGGAGGGAATTCTCACCTCCGCGGCCCAAGCCGGGGTTCCCGTCTATTGCCCGGCCGTCGGGGATTCCTCGATCGGGATTGCCCTGGCTCAAGACACTCAAAGTCCAGGCTTTATCTTTGATGTTGTGGCCGACGTCCGAGAAACGGCTTGCCTCGTGGCCCGATCCAAATCGACGGGAGTCATCTATTTGGGAGGAGGAACCCCGAAAAACTTCATTCAACAGACAGAGGTGACGGCCGGCAAAATGGGCTTCAAGGTTGCCGGACATCGTTATGCCATTCAGATGACCACCGACGCTCCCCATTGGGGCGGGCTGAGCGGCTGCACTTTCGAAGAGGCGCAATCATGGGGGAAAATTGCGGAAACTGCGGCAAAAGTCACTCTTTATTGCGACTCCACAATCGCCTTGCCGCTCGTCGTTACAGCCGTTGCCCAGGAAAGCCAGGGTTTTATCTCGCGACGCAGGCGGCCGGCCATGGAAAAGCTGTGGTCCTCTCCGGTCCTTAAGAGAGCCGCCGGGTAAAGGAAGCGGAAACGAAGATGCCCGACAAAGTTCAAACGATTCCCTTCAATTTCGGCGGACTCCCTCCGGACCAATCCCTCTGGGAAACTGCCCGCGTGGTTTTTCTCCCCATCCCCTATGACCTAACGAGCACCTACACGGCCGGATCCCGGCGCGGGCCCCTGGCCGTTATAGAGGCGTCCACCCACATGGAACTTTTTGATGAGGAGTTGGAGCTGGAAACCTCGAGGATCGGGTTTCACACCCTTGCCCCGCTGGAAGCTGTCGCCTCCGGCCCGCTGGATATGATCCGACGCATCGAAACGTATGCCGAGCAGGCTGTCCGGGAGGATAAGTTCCCCGTCCTTATCGGGGGCGAGCATACCGTCACCCTGGGATTGGCTCGGGTTTTAAAGAGAAAATATCCGCGCCTTTCTTTTTTGCAATTCGACGCCCATGCCGACCTCCGCGACTCTTATGAAGGAACTCCTTTCAGCCATGCTTGCGTCGGCCGCCGCCTTGCCGAGATCGGGCCCCTCGTCCAGGTCGGGGTGCGCAGTTTGACGGAGGAGGAGTCCGTATTTATTAAAAAGGGGGAGGTCAGGACTTTCTTCTGGCATCATCTTATCCACCAGCCCGATTGGCAAGAAAATGTATGCCAGGCTCTGACGGATGAGGTTTACGTGAGCATCGACCTGGATGTTCTGGATCCGGCCGTCATGCCTGCCGTGGGGACACCCGAGCCGGGAGGTCTGAGCTGGCCGGCCCTTACCGCCTGCCTTCGCCGGATCGCCCAGAGAAAAAAGGTGGTGGGGTTTGATGTCGTGGAGCTCGCTCCAATTCCGGGATTGGCTGCGCCTGATTTCTTAGCGGCCAAATTAATATACCGTTTTTTGGGCGAGATTTTCGGCCCTTCGCTCCCCCGCTTCGATCATTCCCGGGCCCTGAAGGAGGAATAAATTGGAGATGTTAGTCCCTCGAAAACTTTTTTTCACCAAAGGAGTCGGCGTCCATAGAGCCGAACTTCGCTCTTTTGAATTGGCCCTGCGGGATGCGGGGATTGAAAGATGCAACATCGTCAATGTCTCCAGCATCCTGCCTCCCCGGTGCAAGATTATTCCGCGGACGCAGGGATTAAAAGAACTGGTTTCCGGCGGGATCACCTTCTGCGTTTTGTCCAAGTGCAGCACGAGCGAGCATGGGCGCTTGATCGCCGCCTCCATCGGTTGTGCCATCCCCTCGGACCGGAACATGTATGGATACCTCAGCGAACATCATGCCTTTGGCCAGAACGAAAAAGAGGCCGGGGATTATGCCGAAGACTTGGCCGCGGCCATGCTCGCCTCCACGTTGGGAATCGAATTCGACGAGGATAAAAGCTGGGATGAGAAAAAGGAAATTTATAGGATCAGCGACAAAATCGTGCGGACGACCAATATCACCCAGTCGAGTATCGTGAAGACGGGCTGGACAACGGTCCTGGCCGGCGCAGTTTTTCTCTTTTGACCCCGATTTCTCTTTTGAATATATTAAAGGAGTCGCTGGACGAATAGAACAGCCGATCAAAAGAAGGAGTGACGGATGACGAGAAAAACATTCATTGCCTCGGCGGCGTTCCTTTTCTTATCCACAATAGGACTGAGCACGCTCGCCCTGTCCCAGTCCCAGGACCCGAACAAGGAAGAGCTGAAGCTCCAGCTCCCCAAACCGATGTTCATCGGCACGCCGCGCAACATCAAAACCCCCAACCTGGAAGTCATCACGGGCAAGCCTCGCGGGCCCGTCTTCGTCCCTAAAGGAACGAAACTCCTTTCTTTCAAGAAATCCGTCATCTCAAGCGACACGCAGCCGGTCATCGGCGAGCTCGCGTTCGTCACGGACGGCGAAAAGTCGGGAGAAGACGGCTACTTCATCGAGCTTGGACCCGGCAAACAGTGGGTCCAGGTCGATCTCGGGGCGGAATACATTCTGAACGCCATTCTCGTCTGGCACTATCACGCCCAGGCCCGGGTCTACCGCGACGTCGTCGTCCAGGCGTCGTCTGACAAAGACTTCGTCACCGGCGTCACGACGATCTATAACAACGACCACGACAACACCTCCGGTCTCGGGATCGGAAAAGACAAGGAATATGTCGAGACCAATGAAGGCCGGCTTGTCGATCCCAGGGGCGTCAAGGCCCGCTACATCCGGCTCTTCAGCAACGGCAATACGTCGAACGACATGAACCACTACGTCGAGGTGGAGGTCTACGGCGCGCCGGCGAAATGAACAAGACCGCTTTCGGCGGACTTTTGCTGATCGTTTTGGCAACGGCGTTTCTCGTCCGGATCCCGGGCTTGAGCCTCAGGCCCATGCACCACGACGAGGCCAACCAGGCTCTGAAATTCGGCCGGCTGCTCGAGAAAGGCGAATATCAATATGATAAAGCGGACCATCACGGCCCCGCGCTCTACTATCTAACGCTTCCTTTGGCCTGGGCTTCTTCTAAAACAACCCTCTCTTCGCTCGACGAGACGACCCTGAGGCTTCTGCCCGCCATTTTCGGGGCCGCGCTCGTCCTTCTTCTGCTCCTGTTCGGTCAAAGCCTTGGCCGAACGGCCTGTCTCTTTGCCGGCCTCTTCATCGCCCTGTCGCCGGCCTTCACCTATTACAGCCGGTTTTATATCCAGGAAACGTTATTCGTTTTTTTTATCATGGGATTCATCGGATCGCTCTGGCGATATAGGACCCGGCCGGCAATAGGCTGGGGCCTGGCGGCCGGCTTTTTCGCGGGCATGATGTATGCGACCAAAGAGACATCCATCATCATCTTCATCGCCGCGGCGGGAGCGCTCCTGCTCTCCGATATTTTCCGAAAAAAGGACATCCCGGCGCCGGGGAGGAGCTCAAAAGCTCTTCTGACCCATATTTTGCTCGCCCTTATCGCGGCGGCTTTAACAGCGGCCCTGTTTTTCTCTTCGTTCTTCAGGAACCCGAAAGGCATTCTTGATTCCGTCCTTGCCTTTCAAGACTATTTGACGAAAAGCGGAGAGCCCGGCTTCCATGCCCATTCCTTGTGGTATTATCTCGGCCTGTTGACCTATTCAAAATCCGCCGGGCTCGTCTGGGGCGAAGCGCTGGTCATGACGCTCGCTTGCCTGGGAATTCTCTCCGCGCTTAAAAATCGCGGCCCTTTTCCTGTCTTCATTTCTTCCTATACGCTTTTCACGACGGCCGTCTTTTCGGTCATCTCCTACAAAACCCCCTGGAACGCGCTCCCTTTCTATATCGGGTTTGTCATCCTCGCGGGCATTGGGACAGTATTTATTCTTCAGTCGCTCCGAAAGAATTATCAAAAGATCCTCATCGGACTTCTCCTGGCTGCCGGCATTATCAATTTGGAGGGACAGAGCTATGAGGCGAATTTTCGATATTATGCCGACCCTCGAAATCCCTATGTCTATGCCCAGACAAGCACGGATTTTCTGAAGCTCGTCCGGCGCGTGGAAGAGACCGCCGCTCTTCATCCCGACCATGAGCGGATGCTGATCAAAGTCGTCTGCGGGCCCTACGAAACCTGGCCGCTCCCGTGGTATTTACGGCGATACGAGCGCGTCGGCTACTGGCCGGACTGGCGCGACGTCGGCGGATTCGATGACGCTCTGCTGATCATCGCTTCCCAGGACCAGGCCGAAAAGATCCGGCCGGCCATCCACGATAAATTTCAATCGGAATACTATGGCCTGCGGCCGGATGTTCTCCTGACCCTGTTCATCCGGAACGACCTCTGGGACCTATTCATGAAAGACAAAAGGCAATGAAAAACTTCGGGGACGCGACACTGAATTCAGAGATTCGGCTCATATCCGCGAATTTCTTTGTCCTCCAATTTTTTTGTTCTTGACGCCGGAAACCGAGGATTTATATATTTATAAAAGGAGGGACCATGAATAAGACCTTGACCCTGGGAATTCTCTTCGCTTTCACCCTGATGCTCCTGAGCGCAAGCTGCGCTCCCGGTCCGAATGACGCCGAAAAAACGGCCGATAAGGAAGGCAGCATCGCCGGCTTTTGGAAAGGACTGTGGCACGGACTGATATCCCCCGTCACGTTCATCATATCCATCTTCACCAAGGACATCCGTTTTTACGAAGTCCATAACAACGGCAGCTGGTACAACTTAGGGTTCGTGATCGGCGCCGGCCTTTTCCTGAGCGGCGGCATTCTGGGTAGAAAGACGAAGAAAAAAAACTAAAAGCGGAATTTTGATATACTAAAAAGTCAAATTTTCCTATCATCGAGCGAAGGAGTAAACAACCATGGCCCAAAGCGCGTTTGAACAAATCCTGAAATCCCTGGCGAGCGTCATCACCTGGCAGGGCAACCGTATCGTCGTGAATAAGGAAAAAAAAATACCCGAAAAGATCGACGGCCTAATCCATGAGGCCGTCTTCGGCGATGCCGAATCCAAGACCGCGGCACGCTGGATCATCTGGGAAACCGCCCAGGCGCTCGGCATCCGTCCGGCGTCCATCCATGAATTCTACATGGCGATCGGCCGCGGTGATGTCGCCGGCCGCTTTACCGTGCCGGCGATAAACCTCCGCATGCTCGCCTTTGATTCGGCGCGCGCCGTCTTCCGCGCCGCCCGGAAACTCGACGTCGGAGCGCTCATCTTCGAGATCGCCCGGAGCGAGATCGGCTACACGGACCAGCGGCCGGCCGAATATGCGACGGCCGTGCTGGCCGCGGCCATCCGCGAAGGTTTCCGGGGCCCGGTGTTCATCCAGGGCGACCATTTTCAAGCGTCGGCCGCAAAATTTGCCTCCGCGCCTGAAGCCGAGGTCAAAACCATGCGCGATTTGATCCTCGAGGCCATCGCGGCGGGATTCTACAACATCGACATCGACACATCGACGCTCGTGGACCTGAGCAAACCGACATTGGATGAACAGCAGGGGTTGAATTACGGGCTTTGCGCGGATTTCACGAAATTCATACGCGAACACGAGCCGAAAGGCATCACGATTTCAGTCGGCGGCGAGATCGGCGAAGTCGGGCAGAAGAACAGCACGCCGGAAGACCTGGACGCGTTCATGAAAGGTTTTAACGCAAAGCGCGGCGGCATCACCGGAATCAGCAAGATCAGCATCCAAACCGGAACATCACACGGCGGCGTGGTGCTCCCCGACGGCACGCTGGCCCAGGTGGCCATTGATTTTGAGGCTCTAAAAATCCTTGGCCAAAAGGCGCGCAAAGAATTCGGGCTGGGCGGGGCCGTCCAACACGGCGCGAGCACGCTGCCGGAGACCGCTTTCCATAAATTCGTCGAAGCCGGGACATGCGAAGTCCATTTGGCCACGGCCTTTCAAAACCTCATCATGGAGCACGAGGCCATCCCCGAATCTCTGCGGCAGGAAATGCACGAATGGGTCAAGACGAACGCCGCCGGCGAGCGCAAGCCCAAGGACACCGACGCCCAGTTCTTCTATAGGTCGCGGAAAAAAGCCGTCGGCCCGTTCAAGAAACAATTCTGGTCCTTGCCGGACGGCACCCGGGAGGAGATCAGCGCCAGCTTACAAAAGATGTTCTCGTTCCTTTTCGAACAGTTGAACGCGGCCGGGACGACGGACACCGTGAAGAAATTAATCAAAGCGCCCGAAATCCATCTGCCCCTGCCGGCCGGCGGCTTATAGAGCTCAAAGCCCGAATCCGTTGACGGCTTAGCCGATTTATTTCTTGAAGCGCTCTGCTTCGCCTGGATATTTTTTTGCGGCAACCGGGGGCTAATACAAACGCAATAAATAAAGGGGAATGTATGGGCGGGGCCTAGGCCGCCCGAACGGGGATGTCATTTTAATAATGCGTGGATATTAGTTTTTCCTGCCGCGATGTTGTCTTGTCCTTATGAAAAATACATGGGAGGGGTTGTGATATTCTTTCCGATAATTATTTTTCGAGAAGCAAGATATACGGGTTGGTCGGCTTGGGATCGTCGCCCGACCCGGGGATGCGCGCAGCCCAGAGAAGCCCGTGCTTCACGATCTCGCGCGCCTGCGGCACATTGAAATCCGCCGAGACGTGGCCGAGCGAAGTGTAGAAGATCCTGCCTTTCCCGTACATTTTTTTCCAGACGACGGGCATGACCACACCCTTAATCCAAGGCCCGTATTGTCCCGAGAACGTCGTCGTCGCCAAGACCTCGGTCAACGGATCGACGAGCATGTAATACTGCTCGCTGTGCATCTTGAAATCGGTCAATCCCTTGGTGACGGGATCGGTGTGGTTCGTGATTTTGACCTCGTAATCGATGACCCCACCGGGATGAGCAGCCCAGGCCCCGCCGAACATGAACTCGTATTCGGTGTTGCTCCGGAAGGCGTCCGCCAGGCCGCCGTGCCATCCGGCCAGGCCGACACCGCTCTTGACCGCCGTCTCAAGGCCTCGCTCCTGCTCCGGCGTGATCTGGGACATGGTGAAAACCTGGATGATGAGGTCGAGCGATTTCATCTTCTCGGCGTCAAGGTAGGAGTCGAGCGTGTTCGAGATCTCGACATCGAAGCCCTGCTCGGCGAGCCAGGGGGCAAAGATATCGACGCACTGCTTAGGCTCATGCCCTTCCCATCCGCCCCAGATGAACAGGGCTTTTTTCTTCTTCTCCGGCGCCTGGGTCGTTGCCGCCGATAAACTCAAAAGCGAGAACAATACGAGCATCAACAGTCCGGCCATTTTTTTTGACGCCCTCATCCGATTATTATTTGTCATCTCTCACTCCCTCTATCTTTATGATTGGGCGCGGCTGGCACGGATGCCGCCCCGCAACGCCCGAGGCGCCTGATGGCGGGAGGGCGGGTCTTGGGCGAGGGCGCGAGGGGCACGTCCGTAACAGAATCCGCGCGACGGCTTAATCCTTCAGCTCCCGAATCCAAATATTCCGGTAGCGGACGGGACAGCCGTGATCCTGGAGCGAGATCGGAAGCCTGTCGGCATGAGCGATGTACGGCAGCCGGATTTTGTGCTGCGTCGGTCCCGTCAGCACCGCATTGTCGTGGACGAGAATGCCGTTGTGAAAGACCGTCATCCGCGCCGGCGCGACGAGCTTCTTGTCTTTATCGAACCGCGGCGCGTGAAAAAGAATATCATACGTCTGCCATTCCCCAGGCTTCCGGCAAGCGTTGACGAGCGGCGGATACTGGCCATAAATGGCGGCCGTCATCCCGTCGGCATAAGTTTTATTGTTGTAACAATCGAGGACCTGGACCTCGTAGATGTTCATCAGGAAGACGCCGCTGTTGCCGCGCTCTTGGCTTTCGCCTTTGACCTCCACCGGGGCCGCCCATTCAACATGGAGCTGGCAGTCTCCGAATCCGCGCTTTGTCTGAATCGAGCCTGCCTTGGCCGCGACCTCCATATAGCCGTTCTCGACCTTCCACTTTGCGGGATTCCCCTTGTTGTCCGTCCACGGGTCTAAGTCTTTTCCGTTGAAAAGCATGACAGCATCAGAGGGCGCGGGAACCGGCGGTCCGGCCGGTCCTGGATCGACGACCGGCGGCAACGGCCTGTTCGGATCGTGAATCCCCCATTCGATCTTTGGAATCGTCTGGGAAATGGCGAATCCTAAAAATCCCAGGAGAACGAATGCCATGGCCCAACCTATTTTCGCTGTCATCATCATGGACTCCTTCAAACGGGGATTCTCAAACCGAATGTAAATATTCGCTATAAAACCGGTTCAATTTACAGTGCACGGCCTTCCCTCTTCCTGAAGACGGTATGAAAACGGGGACACGTACCGAATTCAGAAATTCGGAACATGTCCCCTATCTTTTTTACAGCGACCAGCCCGCCCGGTATTCCTTGTGAATAAATTGATTGGCTTCGGGAAGGTTCGTGACCTGCATATTCACGGCATCCCATTGAAGCACGGCCTTAGCGTCCTTCATCCGGAGCGCGACATTCCCGAGGAGCATGGCTTCGGTCAGGGGCCCGGAGTAATCGAAGTCCGTCGTGGATTTCTTGCCGGCCTTGATGGCGGCGATCCATTCCTCCATGATGCCCGGCGAGCGCGGAATGGTCTTTTCGGGCCGTTTATAATCCCTCATCAACTGTTCGGGAAGGATGCGCGGATTCTCGCCGTAGGTGCCGCACATGATCATGCCCTTGGCGCCGACGAACAAGCACCCGCCGTCGTCGTCGCCCATCATCCGGCTGTTGTCGAGGACGGACGGCCGCGGCGGCATCAAGCCGCCGTCGTACCAGATCATTCTCGCCGGGGGCATCTTGCCCCGCGCAGGAAACTCGTACGTGATCACTTCAGCCAACGGATAAGAGTCCTTTGTATATTTTGTCGAGCTCGCTTGGACCGTCGCGGGAGCGCCGAGCTTGAGCGCCCAGAACGGCTGGTCGACGAGATGCGCGCCCATGTCGCCGACCGCCCCTGTTCCGTAATCCCACCAGCCGCGCCAGTTGAACGGCAGATAGGCCGGATGGTAGGGACGCCAGGGCGCCGGGCCGAGCCAGACGTCCCAATCGAGGGTCGGAGGCACGGACGGGATCTCTTTCGGCGCGTCGATGCCCTGCGGCCAGATCGGGCGGTTGGTCCAGACATGAACTTCCCGGACATCGCCGATCGCGCCGTCCCAGATCCATTCGCAGATGAGGCGCGCGCCTTCCTTGGAATGGCCCTGGTTGCCCATCTGGGTCACGAGATTCCGCTTTTTGGCTTCCTGGGCGAGAAGCCGCGCTTCCTTGACCGTATGGGTCAGCGGCTTCTGGACGAAGACATGCTTTCCCATCTTCATGGCCGTCATGGCAATGACGGCGTGGGTGTGGTCGGGCGTGCTGACCGTGATCGCGTCGAGCTTTTCCTTCTCGAGCATCCGCCGGAAATCACGGTGTTTCACCGCCTTGTCATATTTCGGCTGGTATTCGGGCTTGTTGTCCTTTTGGGTCATGAACCTCGCCATCTGCTCGTCGTCGGCATCGCACAGCGCGACGATGTTTTCGGTGCTGCAGGCCCAGATGTCGGATGTGCCCTTGCCCCCGACGCCGACACAGCCGATGTTCAGCGTGTCGCTCGGGGCCTGATAGCCGGGCCCGCCCAACACCTTGCGCGGGACGATCACGAAGCCAGCCGCGGCCGTGGCCGTGGTTCCAAGGAACTCGCGGCGCGTCAGGGCCGATCCCGGTTTTTTGGAATTATTCTCGCGGATTGTCATTTTGCCTCCTCCCTTTATGGATCGCGTTGTTCATAAGCATTACTCCAAATACTATATATACGAATAAAGCTTCGAGTCAATCACAAAATGGAGGTCAAACCTTCACATTTCACACAATACCCCGGTCATTCGGGATCGATTCGAGAAATGTTCCGGCTTGATCCCAGATTCCGAAACTGATCGGCTGCGAAATATCACCTTCAGATCCTCTCTGCTTTCGACAGCAGAGCTAACCTGAATTATTCATGAATTACGTTATCTCTCCCGGTCGTGAATTTGCAGACGGACGCCGAATTCGGGGACATGACCCAAATTCTCCGGAATTTGGGATCGTGTCCCCCTTGCATTTGAAAGTGATATACGGTCAAATCGGCGCGGCATTGACAGAAAAAGGAGAATGGCGATATATAGGACTCATGAGAAAACAAAACAACCAAATGCAAGAGCTTATCGTAAAAAAGAGAAAAGATTTCAAACGTTTGACGGCCTTCGCCGTCATCGCCCTCGCGGCCTTAGCCCTATCCGTTCCCATTGTGCTCTCCCAACAGCCGGCCAAGCGGGCGATCGTGCTCGACGACATGTTCAAGATCCGGAGCGTCGGCGACCCGCAGATTTCACCCGAGGGGAAATGGGTGGCCTATACTGTTTCGACCGTGGACGCCGAAAAGGACAAGCGCGACTCCGATATCTGGATGGTCAGCTGGGACGGGACTCAACAGCTCCGTCTGACGTCGAGCCCCGACAGCGAAAGCTCGCCCCGCTGGAGCCCGGACGGCCGCTATCTCTCGTTCATCGCCTCGCGCGGCACGGACGAGGAAAAGAAAAAAGGCGCCCAGGTCTGGCTCCTCGACCGGAAGGGCGGCGAGGCCCAGAAGCTCACCGATGTCAAGGGCGGCGTCGGCGATTATTCCTGGTCGCCCGACGGAACGCGGCTTGTTTTCGTCTCGAGCGACATCGACCCGGCAAGCGAGCCCGAGAAAATGGAAGGCTGGAAGCGCAAGACAGCCCCGCCCATCGTCATCGACCGATACCACTTCAAGCAGGACCGTGAAGGTTACCTCAAACGTCTTTATTCGCACATCTGGCTATTCGATGTGGCGAGCCGCAAAGCCGAACCTCTGACCTCGGGCCCATTCGACGATCGATCGCCGTCGTGGTCGCCCGACGGAACGCGGGTCGCGTTCGTCAGCGGCCGCGCTCCCGACCCCGACCGCACCGACGACACGAACGTCTATGTAGTCGAGGCCAAGCCTGGAGCCGAGCCGCGCCGACTCACGACGTTTGCCGGGCCGGACGGCGGCCGGCCGTCCTGGAGCCCGGACGGCAAATGGATCGCCTACCTTCAGGGCGAGGAACCCCGCTTCACCGCCTATAACCTCAATAAACTGGCGATCGTCCCGGCCGAGGGCAGCCCGCCCCGTCTCCTGACCGAAAAACTCGACCGCGGCGCGTCGGGCCCGATCGTGTGGACGC
>JALHTW010000202.1 GCA_022866045.1 Candidatus Aminicenantota bacterium
CATTTGCTTTAAAGGCAAGAATCTGATAATTAGGTAGAAGAATGTCGAGGGCGGTCAAAAAAAGATTTCTTCAATTCGTATTTATTCTTCTTGCCTTCGCCTCGCTCTTCGCCCAGGAGACAGAGTTCGCGGTTATCAGCGATACGCACATCGGAGCGGGAAGTGCGGTCAAGGAGCTCGAGTCTGTTGTTGCGGCCATCAATGCCCGCAAAGGCCTGGAATTCGTCGCCGTCACCGGCGACATCACGGAAAAAGGACGCCCCTCCGAATTCACGGAGGCGAAAAAAATCCTGGATGGGCTTAAGATCCCTTATCGCGTGATTCCTGGAAATCATGATTCCCACTGGATCGGAAACGGGCTCACTAATTTCAGGAACGCGTGGCTCGACGATCGATTCCTCTTCCAAAGGGGGAACGGCGTTTTCATCGGGCTCAATACCTGGGACTCGGGACATCTGGCGCCCGAAGATCTCGCTTGGCTGGACAAAACGCTCGAAAGCGTTCCCGCCGCCGCCGCGATTTTCCTTTTTGTCCATTATCCGCCGGACTCCATCGATAATTGGTTCGCGGCCCACAATATCCTTAAAGACCGCCATGTCTGTCTTATCTGCGGCCACGGACATAAAACTCAGAGGCTCGAAAGCCACGGGATTCCCGGAACCATGGCCAGGGCCGCCATCGGCCGGGGCAAAGCCGACGCCTGGGGTTATCTTCTCGTCAGGAACGCACCGAACGCGGTCGATTTTTTTGAAGCGACCGGCAACGCCGCACCGGCTCCGGCGGGGACGATAAACAAGAACGAGTGGAAACCTGCGGCCGAAATGCCGCCCAAGCCCTTCCAGAATTTCGGCGTCAAGATTCTCTGGGAGAAGGAGTTAGGGACGCATATGGCTGTTCCCCCTGCCGTTCATAAAGATCGCATTTACGCGGCGGACGGGGCTGGAAACATCACCAGCTTTGGTCCGAACGGCGATATCCGGTGGACCCATAAAACCCAGGACATGCTCATCAGCCGTCCGGCTATAGATATAGATAAAGAAGAGCTGCTGGCCGCTTCGAGAAACGGCCGCCTCTTGAAAATCGATGTCCACAATGGTCTCACGGTCCGGGTTAAAGAGCTCGGAGAGCCGGTCACTTCTCAACTCGAGGTGATCAAGAAAGGACCGCAAGGACGTCTGGCGCTTCTTGTCGCCACGAATACGGGCGCGTCAAGCGCATTATTCTGCCTGGACGCCGAGACGCTCGAAAGAATTTGGGTCAATCCAAAGCCGGGAGGGATGATCCAGACCCGGCCGCTGGTCGTATCCAGCCGCGTCGTTTACGGAAGCTGGGACGGCCATGTTCACTGCCTCGCCTTGAAGGATGGCCGCGAGCTTTGGAGCTGGACCGAAAACAATAATTTCTATTATTCGCCGGCCGGCTGCGTTCCCGCCACTGACGGGAAAAATATCTTTGTCTGCGCCCCCGATGGTTTTGTCTCATCGATCGATCTCGAAACGGGCAGGACGAAGTGGCGCGAGAAATTCGCGAGCTGGGAATCGCTCGGAATTTCCGCGGACAAAAAGAGGCTCTTCATAAAAAGCCGGATTGATGAATTCAACGTCGTGGACGCGAAGGCCGGCCGTCTCATCCGCAAGATCAGCCCCTCTCATGGGAAAGGGGATCTCATGCCCAGCGAGCCTGTCGAATGGAAGGGGAGGATCCTCTTCGGCGCCCAGAACGGATATGTCTATCAAATTGAGAGAAGCTATCGGATCAAACCTCTTTTATTTCTTGGCGCGGCCGCCGTCCATTCGATCCAGCACGTCCAAGGCGATATCTTCGCCGCGTCCAACGTGGATGGCAGGATCGTCGTCTTCGAACTTCCTAGATAAAAGGGATACGCCGAGCGCTGATCGGCGGCAGGACCCGCTCCGCGACCACCTCAATACTTCTGCCAATCCGGCTTATTGTCGTAAACCCACCTGTAATAGAAAGCCCGTTGAAGTCCGGAAGCGGCCTCCTCGTCGATCATGCATATCGCGTGAGGATGCATCTGGAGGATGGACGCCGGGACCATGGCTGTCACCGGTCCTTCGACGGCCTGGGCGATCGCCAGCGCTTTTTTCTTTCCAAAGGCCAGAAGCAGGCACATCCGGCAGTCCATGATCGTTCCCAATCCCATGGTGATCACGTGATGAGGGACGGCCGCCTCGCCGCTGAAGAGAGCGGCGTTGTCCCTTCGCGTCTGCGCCGTCAAGGTCTTGATCCGCGTCCTGGAGGCCAGCGATGAAGACGGCTCATTGAACCCGATATGTCCGTCTGTTCCGATACCGAGGATCTGGATGTCGATGCCGCCTGAGGCGTGGATCCGGTCTTCGTAAGTATGGCAGCTTGCCGGAATATCGCTGGCCAGCCCGTCCGGGATGTTCACTCGGTCTTTTCGGATGTTGATCTGGCGGAATAAGTTGTCCCGCATATAGCTGTGATAGGATGCGGGGTGGGACGGATCAAGGCCGACATATTCATCCAGGTTGAACGCCGTCACCTGGCTGAAATCCAACCCTTCGTTCTTGTGCATCTTGATCAGAAACTGATAGAGCTGAAGAGGGGATTGCCCTGTGGCGAACCCGAGGACGGCCTGCGGTTTCGCTCTGACGAGGCGGACGATGATCCTGGCTGCAAGATAGCTGGACTCGAAGCTGTCTGGCTGAATGATGATTTCCATGGGGTTATTATACCAATTTCTCCTTTGTCATTGCGAGGCGTTCGGGGCCATGGCAAGTAATTCTTTTTCCGGTGTCAGGTAATATCAACTCATTAGTTAAAATGACGTCCTCCCCGTTCGAGCGGCACTTTGGCCGCCCTCAGCCCCCGGGCCCCGGGGAACCAGTCCCGTCGGTTCCCCCCGTCGGAAAAGCCGACGGGGCCCCCCTCCG
>JALHTW010000203.1 GCA_022866045.1 Candidatus Aminicenantota bacterium
CCTGTTTGCGGTCCTCGCCGCACTTTCCTACGGGAGCTGCCATTTCCTCCTGAAATTCGCCAAATGGAGATATGGGGAGATCGAAGCGTAGCCGGGGGCCGCGTGTAATTCAACGGGGAGACATAACATCCGTTTCCTTAAATCGGAATTAGGGAAATAGGTATTGTGTCTCCCTATTTTTTCCCTATTTTTCCTGACCATCCGTGGAGAAGGCTCCCCATCGGACCTCAGAGCCCTGCGCTCGAGAGAATCTACGTGATGTGCAAAGCGGAAATATTCACGTTGCCCAGAATAGGAAATATTCATGTTGCCTTGACACAAAATTATTTTTCTTGACATTTTTTCTGTTGTCTGTTATTTAAAAAGTCCTCAAGCCCCTGGGGAGCTTCGAGAACGGCTATTTGAAAATCGAACGCGGGCTGATTTGAGGTCTATTGCAGCCGCGAAAAAAAAGGTGCTAAAAAACCGGTGGCCTGGCGCTAAGGAGATTTAGCCCAGGTTTTTTTGTTCCCTCAAAGACAAGAAAAACCAGGAGCCCGGCATTAAGGTTTTTAGTGCCGGGTTTTTTTTTGCATTTGAAAAAAGGAGGTTGCGAAGACCCTATGGAAAAAGAATATCAATTCACATCGGAATCCGTGTCCGAGGGCCATCCCGATAAGATGGCCGACCAGATCTCGGACGCGATCCTGGACGCGCTTATTAAACAAGACCCCTACGCCAGGGTGGCCTGCGAAACCCTGTTGACCGAGAACAGGGCCGTCATCGCCGGCGAGCTGGGAACGAAGGCGAAGATCCCGGTCGAGGAGATCGTCCGCGAAACGGTCAAGGAAATCGGCTACTCGGACCCGTCTCACGGATTCGACTATAAAACATGTGTCATCGAGAACCTGCTCCACCAGCAGTCGGCCAACATCGCCGACGCGGTCGTCAAGAAGGACGGCGAGATCGGCGCAGGCGACCAGGGCCTGATGTTCGGCTTCGCCTGCACCGAAACGCCCCAGCTCATGCCCCTGCCCATCATGCTCGCCCACCGGCTCCTCGAGAAGCAATCCGAGGTCCGGAAGGCCGGCCTCATCCCCTGGCTCAGGCCGGACGCCAAGTCCCAGGTCACGATCCGCTACATCGGCAACCGCCCCGTGTCCGTGGAGAGGATCGTGCTCTCGACACAGCACGCGGAAGGCATCGCCCACGACAAGATCGAAGAAGCGGTCAAGCACTATATCATCGATCCCGTCATCCCCCGGGAATTCCTCTCGAAGACCGTCGAATATTTCATCAATCCCTCCGGCAATTTCTTCATCGGCGGCCCCCTGGGCGACACCGGCCTGACCGGCCGCAAGATCATCGTGGACACCTACGGTGGGAGCTGTCCCCACGGCGGCGGCGCCTTCTCCGGGAAAGATCCTACGAAAGTGGATCGCTCCGCGGCGTACACCGCTCGTTACATCGCCAAGAACATCGTCGCCGCCGGGTTGGCCGACCGCTCGACAGTCCAATTGGCTTACGCCATCGGCGTCGTCGAGCCCCAGTCCGTGATGCTCAACCTCCACGGCGAGCGCAAGGTGGACGAGCACGAAGCCGAGAAGGCCGTGCGGCAGATCTTCAAGCTAACGCCCAAAGGCATGATCGATATGCTCGACCTGCGGCGGCCGATCTACAAGAAGACGGCGGCCTACGGGCATTTCGGCCGCGAGCTTCCCGAGTTCACCTGGGAGAAGAAGGACAAGGCGGCCGAGCTGCGGAAATATTTCGGCTTATAAGTCCGGAATAGAGCAGAAAAAAGCTGAGAGGATTTGGAGAGCTCAACGCTCCAATTTTTTCTGGTATTTTTTAATGAAACTGTTTTTCGTCTCCGGAACTCCCGCTAGGCACGACTCGGGAAGTATTTGTGGCCGGAATCGCTAAGGAAACGGGGCGGAAAGTCTTTGCTTCCCCAGGGTTTAGCTTCAGTTTTCCCACAACTCGACCGGATAGCGAAGAGCGATATCGGCTCTTAAGACATAATCCTCATTATTGACTTTTTCCTGAAGTTGTATTACATTGTAATGCGGGAGGGAGAATCATGAGTCAATCCATGACCATCCGGATTCCGGACGATCTGCGGAAACAACTACAGAAGATCAGCAAAGCGGAAGGAAAGCCGGTGAGCGATATCGTGAGAGAGTCTTTGAAGAGATACCTGACTCTCTACGAGTTCGAGAGATTGAGGGCCATGACCATTCCCTACGCCGAGGCTCAAGGGATATATACCGACGAAGATGTCTTCAAGCTCATCTCATGAAGATCGTGCTCGACACGAACGTCATCGTCGCCGCCTATGCCACCCGCGGATTAGCTTATTCCGTTTTCCGCCTCTGTCTACAGAAATACAAACTGATTATCAGCTCAATCATCCTTGAAGAACTCGAATCGAATTTTACAAAAAAACTTAACATGCCGCCGGATGAAGCTTCGATGAATCTCAGTTTTTTGAGAAGAACATGTGGTATCGGAGAGATTACCGCCGTCGATCCCTCACGATGCCGCGACCGGAACGACGTCCATATCCTTGGCTTAGCCGAAAACACCAAGGCGGACATGATCATCACCGGAGACAATGATCTTCTGGAAATTCACTCATATAAGGGAATTTCCATTCTTTCCCCAAGGCAATTCTGGGAGATGGAACGCAAAACCGGTTCGTCAGCTTCTCGTCAAAAGGAAATCGAAAAATCAAAGAAGATTCACGACAGACAGCCGGAAAAATACCGGACAGCCTCCAAAAAAGCTCCTCGGAAATGAAAGAGAACTCAGAACATGGCCATCAAAGACTTGATTGATCATTCACCGAAAAGGCGGTCGTTCCTGAAGACGATCGCCGCGGGAGCGGCGGGCGCGCTGATTCCGGCCGCGGCGGCGCCCGCTCGCCCGACCCAAACTTACCCATCCGCTCAAGCCGCTCATCCCGCCGCGATCCGCAAGAACGACATGGTCTATCGCCGCCTGGGACGGACCGGTCTCTACGTTTCCGAGATTTCGCTCGGAGGGAGCCCGCTGCCGGATGAGCGGCTCCTCTTCCAGCTCATCGAGCGCGGCATCAACTACATCGACACGTCGGACAGCTATGAAAACGGGAACTGCGAGCGCAAGGTCGGGCGGCTGTTCAAGGCCGTGGGCCGGGACAAGATTTTCATTCATGCCCGATTCCATCTCCAAGGCCCTTGGACGGAAGCAAGCCTCATCGCCTCGGTCGAGGGGAGCCTCCGGCGCCTCGCGACCGATTACACCGATGTCCTGGGCATCCATGGCCTCGAGAAAGCGGAGCATCTAACGGACGAGCGGATTCTTGGCGCGTTCGAAAAGCTTAGGGCTCAAGGAAAATGCAGATTCCGGGGCCTGACCTGCCACGTCAATCAGCATGCCGTCATCCCCAAGGCCGTCGAAAGCGGCCTCTACGACATGGTCCAGATCGGCTACAATGTCTTCGATATCCAGGAGACCGAGAAAGAGGTCAAGACTTACAGCGATTATCTGGGCGAGAGCGGCATCCGCAAGCTCATCGATCTCGCCCACGGCCGCGACGTCGGGATCACGGCCATGAAGGTCCTCAAGGTCGGCGGACGGAGGCAGGACGTGGCCGCGGACAAAACCGAAGGGACGACCATTTATCAGGCCATGCTCAAATGGGCGCTGGAGAACGAAAAGCTTTCCGCCGTCGTGACCGAGATCCTGAACGATCAAGAAATGAAAGAAGACCTCGATGTCGTTGGACGTCCGCTTACGACAAAGGAACGGCAGATGTTACACGCCCATGTCGCCGCGAACGCCGGCTCCACCTGTCATCTATGCGGTCTCTGCCAGGCCGCCTGCCCGGCGGGGATACGGACGGCGGACATCTCGCGCTGCCTCGCCTATTTCGAGAGCTACGGAAAACGATCGCGCGCCCGCGCAGAATACGCCAAGCTCCGGCCGGCGGCATCGGGTTGCAGGGATTGCCGCGCCTGCGAGCGGGCTTGCCCTTACGGAATATCCGTGCGCGAAAGGACGCGGCGGGCTCAAGGAATGCTCGCCTGATGGATTTTTTCGAAGTGAGAAGGTCTTCTTGTCCGAGGTTAAATGAGATCCTTCGCTTCGCTCAGGATGACAGAAATCCATGAAGGCAAAACTCTTTAAAAATCGGGCGGCCTGGCGAGCCTGGCTCGAGCGGAATCACGACAAACAGAAGGAGATCTGGCTCGCCTATTACAAAAAGAATTCAGGGAAGACCTCCGTGACATACGAAGAAGCCTTGGAGGAAGCCCTGTGCTACGGCTGGATCGATTCGGTCGTCCGAAAGATTGACGACGAAAAATATATGCAGAAATATACCCCGAGAAAAGAGAACAGCATCTGGTCGGCGTCGAACAAAGCGAGAGTGGAAAGACTGATCTTGGAAGGACGCATGGCCGGACCCGGACGGAAAAAGATCGAAGCGGCGAAACGGAACGGCTCCTGGCACAAACTTGACAAAATCGACGTCCGTCTCGAAGTGCCTCAAGACCTCCTCGACGCGCTCGACCGCGACAAAAAAGCGAAAGAGTTCTTCGACAAGCTCCCGCCCTCCCATAAAAAGCAGTATTCCTGGTGGATCATAAGCGCGAAACGGCCGGAAACAAGAGGGCGAAGAATCGGGGAGACCATAAAAAGACTTATCGCCGGCAGAAAGCCGGGAATGTAACTCCAAAGGGCGTTAATCTCTCGAAATTCGACTCAAGCCTATCGCTGGGCGCTTGGACTATAGGCAAAGCCCTCTCTTCCCCATGAAAACCGAGATTTTGGGAATATGTCGCGCGCCATTTCGAGGTGAGCCATTGACGCAGGCCGTCATTTGAATCAAAAAATTTTTTGCATCTAAATCCTAATAATAACCTCTCCCTAGAAAAAAGTCTTTCCTCTGGGAAACCGGGACGGGCGGTTTGGTTTTTCTAATAAGCGTGATAAAATAAAAAGCTAAGGATAAAAATGCCAAAGGAGAAATGATGATGAAAAAGAAAAAGGCTGTCATGGTCATCATTCCTGTGTGCCTGCTGATATTGGCCTTATCAGGGCCTGAGCTTTACTCCCAGGAAGGGAGAGGGTCAGGCCGCCTGGCGGGAATCGTGGTGGATGAAGCCGGAAATCCCATTGAGGGGGCTTTGATCATCCTTCAGTACCTGCAGTTTTCCAATAAATTGACGACCCTTTCCAACGCCAAGGGGCAGTGGGGATTTATCGGCTTAGGTAAAGGCTTCCTCTCTGTGACCACGGCCAAGGAAGGTTTTGCCCCATCGACCATCCAATTGGAGATCTCCGGGGTTAAAAAAAATCCCGAGCCAAAAATCATCCTGAAGAAAGCGGTCGGAAATGCGGCGACGGAGGGTCTCAGCGACAGCTCCAAAGAAAGGCTGCTTCAGGGGAATGCCCTGTTTGAGCAAAAGAAGTTCGCCGAGGCCATGGCCCTCTATCAGGAATTCATCGACAAATATCCATCGTTGTATAAGGTTAAGCTCAACGTGGCCAACTGCCTCATGGAGCTCCAGGAATACGACAAGGCCATTGCCGAGTACGAGAAAGTTCTTGAGGGCTTGAATGCCGAGGCAGCCGATAAAAAGGACAACAAGCTTATGGCCCAGCTCTACGCCGGCATCGGGGACGCCTATATGAGGCAGAATAAATTCAAAGAGGCCGAACAATGCTTCAAAAAATCCATCGATATCGATCCGGCCGACCATGCCCTGGCTTACAATGTCGCCGAAATCATGATGCAGGCCGGCAACGCCGATGAGGCCATCCGGTACTACGAGATGGCCATCCGGATCAAGCCGGACTGGCCCAAATCCTATTTAAAGCTGGGGTATGCCTGGCTGAACAGGGGCAACACCCAGAAGGCTGTTGAATCCTTCACCAAATTCGTCGAAACGAGCCCCCCCGACGATCCCGATGTGGCCCTGGCCAAGGACATCATCAAAAAAATATCCAAGATCAAATAGGGCGGTTCCTGGGGGAAAGAATCCCCTCCCATTTCTAAAAGAGAAAAAAAAGGGAGACACTTTGTGTCTCCCTTTGCGCTGCCTTGAGCGAATTAGTACTGGATCCTGGCTCCAAGCTGGAAAATGCGCGGATCGTTAATCGAGGTCATCTGCAGGTATTTGTTAGTAGCTATATTGCTGGAATTCATCCACATCCCCGTGGACACTCCGCGGTTGAAGAGATTGAAGCAATCCGCGAAGACTCCGATGTTGAGGGTACTGATCTTGACGGTCTTTTCCAATCTCAGGTCAAGCTGCACGACGGGCGGCAAGAACGTGTGACCTCTCGTTTCGGCATAGATTGTGACATTTTCTTTCAAGGAGAGACCCAGATAGTTGTTGGAGACAGACCGGGTGACGGGCAGGCCGGAGAGGTATCTGAAATACCCGCTGAGGTTGATTCCAAACGGCCCTTTCATAAGACCTTCCAGTTTGACCTGGTGCCGCCTTTCCAGAGGAAGCGTGCCGAGAGCATTGGTATGGTAATTGGGGCTCGCGAAGAAACCCGGGCCGCCCAGGGATTCGTCGGCGCGAGCCGTGGTCAGCAAGCCTCTGGATTTGCCATAGACATAGGAAAGATTCAGCGCCCATCCTTTGGAAAACCGCTTGTTCACTGTCAGCTCGAATCCATCATAGTCCCTGTTGAGTCCCGGAGGATTGACAATGTGAAGCTCTTGAGCCGTCAGATTGATCTTTTCGTAGAAGGTAAGGGTCTGGCCGTTGTAGGGATCGACGACCGTTTTTGACGTCCAGTTCTTGCTCCAATCGAGTTCGCCGGTTGATAACAGTTTATCAATATCGAGCTGGGCGGCATCCACGAGGTTAGGCTGATCGCGGTCCCATTTCTTGATATACCGGGCGCCGATGGAGAAGTCTGCAAAGAGTTCTTTTTCAAGGCCGATGGCCAGCTCATCGGTGTAGCCCGCTTTCAGGTCATAGTCCTTGTAGCCTATCACAGCGCCGCCGTTTTGGAAGCCGCCGGGCATTGCCCATAGAGTAACTTTGGGCGTACCGTCGGGATTGTAAAGGATCGAACCGTCGGGATTCAAATACTGGTAATAGCCGAACCAGCCGTTGGGATGGGCCAGGTTGATCCAGCCGACCTGGTTGGGAAGAAT
Source organism: Candidatus Aminicenantota bacterium (assembly GCA_022866045.1). Lineage (GTDB taxonomy): Bacteria > Acidobacteriota > Aminicenantia > Aminicenantales > UBA4085 > JALHTW01. The sequence continues at coordinate 7,145 of JALHTW010000203.1, forward strand.
GTAGCGTGACCAGCTGGCCTTGAAGAGCGTCTTGCCGTCGGAAAACAGGTCATAGATCAATCCCACTCGGGGGGCCAGGTCCAGCCATTTGTACATCGTGAGGCTTTCCGGAATGCTGCGGTTGTAGGTCTTCCCCAAGAATTGAATGGGGCCCTCAGTGGTGTTCTGGGCGGGATAGACGACACTGTTGTATTCGAGGCGAAGTCCGAGGCTGAGGTTGAGGTTTCGGGTGATCGCCCAGTTGTCCTGAACAAAGCCGGCATAATCGACCACGTTATCTGCGCGGTTAAAACCGTTGCCTCTCAGAGTGAGGGCGCGATAATAGGTGGAACCATACATGGCAATGCTGCACCCGCCGGTGAGCGGATCGCTCACACCGTAAACATCCCAGGTCGTATGGGCATATTGGACCTCACCGCCGAATTTGAGCTCATGGGTGCCGGCGAGGTTGTCGATAAACGAGGTGGCATCGGCATTGAACTGGAACCGGTTGCGGGTGTAAAGATCATGGTTCCGCCAGGCGTTGCCGGTGGAAATACTGGTATTATTATCAGTACGTTGGGCCTCGCTGCCTTTGGCATTGAGGAGCAATTGGTAAAGGACCATGCCGTATCTCATGTTGGCGAAGAAGTTGCTTCCAAAAAATTTGGTCCACTGGGCATTTAAAACATGGGACGGGCTTGTCTGCTTGATCGTGACGCTCTCCGCAGCAAACTTGGAGGCGCCCCTGTCGTTCGTGATACGGTCGGAGTAGTTGTAGGAAAGCATAAATTTGTCATTAGCTCCCGGCTGGAAGCTCAGTTTGAGATAGGGGTAGGGCAGCATGGTTTTGAAGGGTTTCTCGCTGCCCGGGGCAACGCCGGCAGGATAGCCGGCCACAAAGGCTTCTGTCTGAATGAAACTGGCGTTCATAAAGAACCACAGCTTGTCCTTGATGAGCGGTCCGCCCAGGGTGAAAACCGGCTCGATTTCCATCTTATTTCCGCTCTTCGATCCCGCCAGCGGCGTGCCGTGCGTATTGACACTTTTCAACTTCTCCTGGTTGAAGTAGAAGGAGCCGCTGCCGCTGAATTTATTGCCGCCCGATTTGGTCACAACGTTGATCATGGCTCCGCGGACACTGCCGTACTCGGCAGATAAGCCGCCCGCCTGGATCGCAATTTCTTCCATAATATCAAGGCCAAAACCGACACTCTGCGTGCCGGTGGCAGCGTCAACCAGGTTCACGCCGTCCAGAAGGTAGGAATTGTCCATGGTCGAGCTGCCATAGGCGGAAGTGTCGGAAATGCCCGGGGCCATGTTGACATAGGTTCCCAGGTTGCGCGGAGCAGGGATTGATTGGAGAAACATCTTGTCCAGGTTGGCGGGACGGGCCGTCCGCTGCTTGTCGATCGTCGGGCTCTGTCCGATAACCGTGATGTTCTCTTCGAGACTTTTTATCTCCATCGTGATGTCGAGCGTCGCCGTCCGGGCGACCTCAACCTTCACTCCCTTGCGGATCACCGTTTTCATCCCCGAAAGTTCGAATGTGATCTGGTAATCGCCGGGAGCCAAAGCCATGAACCGGAATGCCCCTCTCTCCCCTGTAATGGCGCTCATCGAGGGAATGATCATGGCCGGAGAGGTGAGGGTCACAGAGACTCCCGGCAGTCCTTCGCCCTCCGGAGAGAGAACACGGCCGACGATGTTGCCGGTTTGGGTCGTCTGGGCAAAGGCCAGCCCGGCAATCAAGAGGATTGCCGTCATGAAAAATGCTTTTTTACTCATAAATGCCTCCTTGAAAAAAGAAAGAAACTTCCCCTTTTAGACACTAACGCCTTTTGATGATATCATCCCATAAAATCGCAACACCTCCTTGTAAAGAGATTTTAATAAAAAAATGTGCAATATATGTGCCAAAATTTTTCTTGCTTAACTGCTTTATTTTATAAAGATTAAGCCGGAAAAAATCCAATAAATTGGACGGAATCCAAATTTTCGGATTTTCCTGCTCCTATTTTGAAGATTCACCAATGGCTTTGACAAGCGATTTTAGGGCCGCTTCAGGGTTGGCCGTTGTTTCTACGATCCCGCCGGTGGCCTTGGCGATTTTGGAAAAGACATCATACATATCCGCCGAATGTTCCTTGAAATCCTGGACCAGGGACTTATCCTTGGGTTTGATATAAAGAAAATGCAGAGTCACTTTCCCTTCCCTAAATATATCGATGAATTTCTCGGCATCCAGAGGTGATTTTTGGTCGTCGCTCGCAAAAAGCTCGGCCACGATAAAAGCAATCTCGGGAATAGCCCTGAGACGAGTGAGCGTCTCCTTGTTGGGAATCGGCCTGAACTCGGCCTCATAGAGCATCACCATATGATTTTTGCCCTGCTGAGTTTTGAACATATCGACAATCTTCATCAGAAGCGATTCGTTGACCTGGCGCAGAGTCCGCAGATTTTCCATGTCCTGACGGTACATGGTCAGGGAATTTTTTATCCCGGCCTGGGCATCCGCACCTGTCGTCTGGCCGCCTTCTATGGCCCCGACTTGATTCTTCATCTCATTGAAAATGATTTTATAGTTGGAACTGCAGGCCGCGCTGTCGCCGCGGAGTTTCTCCTTCATGGTCGCGATCAATTCTCCCCTAGGCTTGGCCAGGGTGTTTTTGGAAAAGCCATAAGCCCGGGCCGGAGTATAAATAATCAGCTGATCATTGGGAGCCAAAACCTGATTGTAAAAGTACGTGACCGCATCGCCCATTTCCCTCGTGTAATTGAGAATATCGAATAAAAGAACAAAATTTCGCGGCATGCTCCCTTCTTGCGGACCGCCGACTTGGGCCGTCAGGATAAGAGATAATAGGATCAAACCGCCCAGCCGCGACATCTTTTTCATGAGGTCCTCCAATATTGGGCAAGTAACTTGTTTATTGCGCTGTCCGCTCGCTCTCCATTTTATTAAGCCCGGCAATCATGCTGCCTTCCCTATTCATAAGAAGCATATGGCCGGAGGATGACTAAAGTCAAGAAAAAAGCAAGGCTTCCGGCCGGCTTCATGATCACTTCGTATGAGATAGGCCTTGAGAAATACCACGCGTTCCTCGGCGGTTTTCGCGGCCTCCTTGACATCCTTCATTGGCCGGCGGTATATTTTTTGCTAGGAGAATAGAATGATTCCGGGCTCCAAGGAGCGAGATCTCGCGCAAGCACAAAAAACAAACCCCCATCCCCTTATTTCCCTATTAGCAATCCTGACCTTGATCTTCACCCTTCATTCAGGCTGCAAAAAAGGCCATAAAATCCCCAGCTTGAAACAAAGCGAGAATTTCAACCTGCTGCTTATCACCATTGACTCCCTGAGGGTCGATCGCATCGGTGTTTACGGTTTCAGAAACGCCCAGACCCCGAACATCGATCGCCTGGCAGAAAACGGGTTGATGTTCAAGAACTGTTATGCCCCGGTTCCACTGAGCCTGCCCTCGCACTGCACGATTTTTACGGGCAGAGAGCCCGTGGCCCATGGGGTCCGAAACAACGGCACCGACTTCTTGCCCGAAAGCGAGCAGACCTGGGCGGAGGTGATGAAAAACCAAGGGTTCGAGACCTATGCCCTGGTTTCATCCTATCTGCTGCATTCCAAATTCGGCCTGAAACAGGGTTTTGATACCTTTGATGATTCGCTCGACTACAGCTCCATCATCCACAATGTCTGGACCACCATTGCCGCAGACCAGGTGTTTGCCAGATTTCAATCCTGGCTTGAACAGAGAACGCCCAATAAGTTCTTTGCCTGGGTCCATTTTTCCGATCCCCAGGCCCCCTATAAGCCTCCTCCGGAATATGCCAAACTGTCTGAAAACGATCCCTACAGCGGCGAAGTGGCCTTGGTCGATCATTATATCGGAGAGATCGTTCGCGCCCTGGAGGGAAAAAAACTCATGGACCGGACCGTGGTGGTGATCGCGGGAAGTCATGGCGAAGCTCTTCATGAACACCGGGAATGGGGCCACGGCCTTTTCTGCTATGAACCGACCCTCAAAGTCCCCCTGATCATCCATAATCCAACCGCGTTCGGGGAAAAACAGGTGATTGCATCCAGGGTCAGGCTGCTTGATCTCATGCCGTCCCTTCTTCAGCTCTTCAACCTGGAAAGCCCGGTCGGAGTTCAGGGGAAAAGTTTTTTGTATCTGCTTTCAAAAAAGAATCGGGGGCGGCAGATCGATCAGCCGGTCTATTTTGAAAGCATGTCCGGATTCCAGGAAATGGGTTTTGCCCCTTTGACCGGCCTCATCAGCGAAAACTACAAATACATCTCTTTGCCGGAGGCCGAGCTGTACGATTTGAAAACCGATCCCGCCGAAATGGAAAATCTGGTCCTGACAAAAAGTGAATTGGCCCAAAAAATGGACACCGCATTGGGCCTCTATATCGAAAATCACCAAGGGAAAAAACAGGAAGCCCTCGGTAAGGCCAAACAAAGCCAACGGGAGAATCAAGCCATCGATCCGAAAAAGGGAATCGACGCCGTCGAGCGGATGCTCGAAGTGGAACGGCTGATCTATTCCGAAAAATGGAGCGAAGCGGACAAGGCGCTTCAAGGCTTCCGATCGGACTACAAAGACTGGAAATTGCCGCAGGCGTTTGATTATCAGTATCTCATTGACAAGAAAAAAAACGATCCGAGAAAGATCGAAGAGACGTTAAGACAAGCGGCTGAAAAATACCCGGAGAGCGACCGCTTCAAGCTCTCTCTGGCGCAGATGTTCACCAATGCCGGCCGGCTGGGGGAAGCAGAAAAAATCTGTGTCGAGGAACTGGCCAGGAATCCCAGCCTCACCCAAGCCTATATTCTGCTGGGAACCATTTATCGGAAAAATGGCACGGCCGCCCAGGTGCTCTCCTGCCTGGAAAAAGCATTGGACCAGGAACCGCAGAACGCCCGGCTGCAACTCGAGTACGCCGCCCGGCTCGCTGAACTCGGGGAAAAAGAGAAGTCTCTGGATATCCTGAAAAATCTTTTGAAAAACCGCTCCCTGACTGCCGACCCTGCAGGGGCCAATATTCAGGCTGACATCGGGGGACTGCTGATAAAAATCGGCGAATTCGAAATGGCCACCACGTTGCTGTTGGACCTTGTGGCCAATGGCAAAGGAAACAGCATGGTCTGGACCCAGATCGGGCTGGGTTACTTTAATAAAGGAAATCTGGAAAAAGCCCGGGAATCTCTGGAAAAAGCCATCTCTCTGGACCCCCACAATGCCATTGCCCTGAGCAGCATGGGCACTTTCCACCTCTCACTTTTCAGGCTGCAGAAACAAAAAGATGATCTGGAAAAAGCCATCACATATTATACCCAAGCCAAGAAAGCCTCGCCGGAATTGGTTTCTGCCATCAACGGACTGGGGGTCGCATTCAGGTATGCCGGAGATCATGAGCGAGCCATTACTTGCTGGAAGCAGGTCCTGGACATTGATCCCGGATTTACCGACATCTACTTCAACCTGGGGATCACCCTGATCGAAACCGGCCGAAGGCAAGAGGCCCTGAAGTACCTGAACATGTGCAAGGAAAAATATTCGGACAGACTGAGCGAGAAAGAACGACAGCAGCTGGACAGCTTGATTTCAGAGATAAAATAGGCCCCGAAAAAGAGAAAACACCTTTGTCCCTTCAGAACGAAAACAACAAAATGAAAAGTCAGCTGCATGGCCTGCGCCTGTGGGTCTTCCGCCTCTTGATCATGATCCTGATCCCCGTGGTCCTCCTTGGTCTGCTGGAGCTGGGGTTGCGGATATTCGGATACGGGTTTAAAACTTCTCCGATGATCCCGTACAACTTGAACGGCCGTCAGGCTTTTTGCGACAACCTCCGGTTCCCCTGGCGATTCTTCTCGCCCGATATCTCCCGGGATTTCAATCCCTTCATCTTTATCGGGAAAAAGCCCGCAAATAGCTATCGAATTTTCATATTGGGCAGTTCTGCGGCACAGGGAGTGCCCGATAGCGCCTTCGCCTTTGGACGCATTCTGGAGGTCATGCTCCAGGAAACATTCCCCCAAATCAAATTCGAAGTGATCAATACCGCCCTTACGGCGGTCAATTCCCATGCCGTTTTGCCTATAGCGAAGGAGTGTGTCAGGCATCAGGCTGACCTGCTGATCGTCTACATGGGCAACAACGAAGTCGTGGGGCCATACGGTCCCGGAACCGTATTTGCCCCCTTTTCCAGCCTGGCCCTCATCCGTTTCAATATGGCCTTAAAAGCCCTGCGCCTAGGGCAGCTTCTAAGCCGGCTGGGACAATCTTTTGCCTCGAAAAAAAATGTTCCTGGCGTCTGGCGCGGGATGGAAATGTTTCTGGAGAGGCAAATACCGGCCGACGACCCCCGATTAGAATCGGTATACCGGTCCTTTGCGAGCAATCTCAAGGATATGGGTCGGGCGGCCATCCGCAACGGTTCAGCCGTCATTTTTTGCACGGTGGCCGCCAATCTGAAAGACTGTCCGCCCTTTGCTTCCAGGCACCGCAGTGATTTGTCCGCCGGCCGCAGGGAAGAATGGGAAAATCTTTACCGCCAAGGAATCGAGAGAGAGACCGCTGCCGATTATCAAGGCGCCGCGCAGAACTATCGGTCTGCCTTAGGGATCGATGACGGCTTTGCCGATCTCGTTTTCCGGATGGGACGCTGCGGCTGGCTGCTGGGGGATTATGAGAACGCCGGCCTTTCGTATCGCCGGGCCAGGGAGCTCGACGCCTTGCGCTTTCGGGCCGACGCCGAAATCAACCGCGTGGTCCGGGACGCGGCCGCCGGGCGGGAAGCCGAGGGCGTTTTCCTTTCGGACCAGGAGAACGTGATCGCCGCCGAATCCTCTCACGGCATCCCCGGCGAAGAGCTTTTTTACGACCATGTCCACCTGAATTTCCGCGGCAATTATCTGGCGGCCCGCGCCCTGTTCGACCGGGTCAAGTCCATTCTGCCGGATTGGATGAAAACCCAAGCCGGCCCGGCGGCCGGCGCGCCGAGCCTGGAGACGTGCGCGGAGAAACTGGCTTATTCCGATTGGGACCGGTATAACATTGCCGATGAAATGCTGGAGGCCTACATCAAGAAACCGCCGTTCACAAACCAGCTCTACCATGCGGAGCGCGTGTCGAATATGGAACGGGAACTGACCGGCATGAGAGCCCGTCTCTCGTCCGGAGCCCTCCAAAAATCCGCGGAGCAGTATGATCGCGCCGTCAGCCGTTCGCCCCAGGATTGGTGGCTTCACTGGAAATACGCCCATCTGCTCGCCTTGGACCTGGATAAAGAGCGCGACGCTCTTGAGCATTTTCGCCGGGTCGCCGAATTGGCGCCGCATTCCGTCCTGGGATATTCCGGCATGGGCTTCATCCAACCGCGGCTGGGAGATGCGGACGGGGCCATCGATTCCTGTTTGCGGGCCCTGGCCATCGATCCGACCAAGGTTGAAATCGAAAACACCCTGGCCATGGCCTTCGTGACGAAAGGGAGGCCTGATCAAGCCGAAGCCCGATTCAAAAAGGCCATCGAGATTCAACCCCACTATGTCGCGGCTTATACGAATCTGGCCACGTTGTATGCAAAGAGCAACCGGCTCAAAGACGCCGCTGAAATCTGCCGCCAGGGTATAAAGGTTGAGCCCGATTCCGTGGATCTACGTATGACCCTGGCTGATTCCCTCAACCAAATGGGACAACGGGATGAAGCCATTGCCGAATTGAAGGAAGCCCAACGCCTCGACCCCCAGAATGCGGCGGTGAATCAGAAATTGAACGAAATTCTGTGGGAAAAAATTAAGAAAAAAAAGCCTTGAAGCCCGCCGGCTGGGGACTAAATCAATGTATAAATAAATGGCGCCACGCCCGAGACAGAGGTAAACACAAGAAACAGTCCGAATAGAATAAGAATAACCACCAGGGGGATCAGCCACCACAATTTCTGCTTCCAGAGGAGGACAAAAAATTGACCGACGAGCCCGGCATTCGCGGCCGCCCCTTTTAGCCATTTTTTCATTCAGCCTCCCATCATTTCTTCTTGGTGACCAAGAAATTCTCGATGGCCAGCATATCCAGGCCGCTGTTGTGAAACGTCAGGAGCGCGTTCGCCGGACTGCCCACGATCGGCTCTCCACGCAGATTATAGGAGGTATTCATCAAAACCGGAACCCCTGTCGCCTGTCCAAATTTTTCAATGACCCGGTAATAGCGCGGATTAATCTCGCGTTTTATTGTTTGCAGCCGTCCCGTGCCCCAATGGTTGACAGCGGGGATCAAAGCCTGTTTGTCCGGGTAGATAGGCACAACGAGAAGCATGAAGCGTGCGGGATAGTGACGCTCCGGCTGGGGGAGGTCAAAGTATTGTGCGGTCTGCTCCTCCAGGATCACCGGCGCGAACGGCCGAAACGGCTCTCGAAACTTAATTTTGGCGTTGACAATCGTTTTCATGTCTGCCCGGCGCGGGTCGGCAAGGATGCTGCGGTTGCCCAGAGCGCGCGGCCCCCATTCAAACCGTCCCTGAAACCATCCGACAACCTTCCCTTGGACAAGCCCCTCGACGACGCGATCCAGCAGGGGTTCGTCGTCATTAAACTCTTCAAAGCTCAGCCCCTCTTCTTTTAAAGAATCGGCCACCTCATTCTCAGAATATTCTTCTCCCCAGTAGCAATTCTCCAAGACAAACCGCCGAGGCTTTTTGAGCAGCACATGATAGGCGTACAGGGCCGCTCCAAGCGCTCCGCCCGAGTCGCCGGCCGCAGGCTGGATGAAGACATCCTCAAAAGGGGTCTCGCGCAGAATGCGGCCGTTGGCGACGCTGTTCAAGGCCACGCCGCCTGCCAGGCACAGCTTTTTAAGGCCGGTTATTTTATGGGCATGATCGACCATCCTCAGGAGGATCTCTTCTGTCACTCGCTGGATGCTGGCCGCAATGTCGGCATACTTTTGGTTTTGTTCAGCCACATGGCTGTCCCAGTGGGGATGGTCTTGCTGGGGATGAGTCCGGAAGGTATAAAAATCCGACTCGGGGATGCGCGGTTTTCCAAACAGGTCGGCGAATTTTTGATTGTAGGTGTGTTCCGTTGAGTAATAGAAGCTGAAATAGCTCATGTCGAGGCGAAAACTGCCATCATCATTGACTTGAACCAGCTTGTAAACCTGGTCCAGATAGCGGGGCTCGCCATAGGGGGCCATCCCCATGACCTTATATTCACCTTCATTGACTTCAAAGCCCAAGAAGGCTGTAAAAGCGGAATAAAGCAGTCCCAGTGAGTGGGGGAATCGGATTTCTCCTGCCACATTGATGTCAGAGTCTTTTCCGCCTGTCCAATCGGCACGCCCCCGGCCGATGGTCGCTGTTGTCCATTCGCCGACACCGTCCACCGTCAGAAGGGCCGCCTCTTCGAATGGCGAACAGAAAAGGGCGCTGGCGGCATGGGCGGTGTGATGCTCGGCGAAGAGGACGCAGTTCTGGGGAATTCCTAAATGGCGGACGATCTGGCCCCTGATCCATAATTTTTGATTGAACCACGCAATCATCGATTCCCGGAAGACCCGCCAGGTCTTGGGATAGGCGCCGAGGGAAGTCATCAGAATCCTCTCGAACTTGACCAGCGGCTTCTCGTAAAAGATGGCATAGTCCAGATCGCCGCCGTTGATTTTCCCGCGTTTCAAACAAAAGTCGATCGCCTGGGCCGGGAATCCAGAATCATGTTTTTTTCGGGAAAAGCGTTCTTCTTCAGCGGCAGCGATGAGCATCCCGTCCCGGATCAAGGCCGCGGCGGCATCGTGATAAAAACAGGAAATCCCCAAGATGTCCATCAGAAGGCTTCCCGGGCGCGTTTCAGATCAGCCTCTTCTTTCGGACGCGGTTCCCAGCGCGGCTGTTGGCGTTTTAATTTTAAGGGATCGCTGAAAAATCTCGCGATTAGCCCAAATGGAGCGGCCAGAGTAAAGTAAAAAATGGTCATCAGCACACGGCCCAGGATATCCGCGGCTTTGCGGCCGAATGTTTTCCATCTTTTCCAAAACTGCTTCAATGTTCTCATTTCGTTATAGTTAGGATTCTACCATAAAAAGAGGCCGTCCGGCTTCATCTTCGTTCTGGACGTTCGGAAAATCGCCCGAAAGACGATAGACCTCTCTCCTCCGCACTAAAATAGAGGACTTAGCTGACCCAAAAAATATGCCTAAAAAAATGCCAAAAAGTTAATTTCTGATGTACAATTATCTCATATTTAATTGAGCCCATCTCATTTATAAGAAAATGTCATCAATTTTTGCTGCGGAATACAGGATGCTTGCGACCGAGGCGGAGGCTGGCCTTTGAATATAAAGAAGATTTATAATAAGGGGGAAGGGAACAAGATATGATGAGGAGGGGATTATTTTTTTTAAACTTATCTGTTTTTTTCCTGCTCTTCATCCCTTTCGCCCGTTTAAGTTCGACCCCGCAGGAAGTTGCCCAGCTCCAGAAGCCGCTCGAGCACCAGGTCACGGTCACTCTGAAGCTCATCCAGGTCTATGTCACGGACAAAAAAGGGAACCCGGTCCCTGACCTCAAGAAAGAGGACTTCATCGTCTATGACAACGGCCGGGCGATGACCCTCACCGAGTTCGAAAAACACATCCTTAAGGCAGCGGCGCAGAAACCCGAACCCCAGCCGGCCGAAGAAAAAATCCTCCCGACGCCCCTTCCTGCGCCCGGCGTGATGAACCGGAAGTTCTTCCTCTTTTTCGACTTCGCCTTCAACAGCCAGAAAGGCGTCAAAAAAGCCAAGGAAGCGGCCTTGCATTTCATCGACACGGAGATCATCCCGGGTGATGAAGTCGGACTGCTGTCTTATTCGACGTTGAAAGGGCTTTCCATTCACGAATACCTGACGACCAACCACAAGATACTCCGGGAGGCCGTCGAGGGTTTAACCACCAAAGGTATCGCCGGCCGGGCCGAAAACTTCGAGGAAGAATATTGGCGGAGGGCCCAGGAAAATATTCCGCAGGACGAAGGAATCATCTGGCAAAAGAAGAAAACCCAGCTCTTTTGGGAGCGGCAGGAATCGAAAAACCAAGCTCAGAACTTCATTCTCAAGTTGACCGCCCTGGCCAAAGCCCTGCGCTACGTTCCGGGGCAAAAACAGCTGATCCTCTTTTCGGCGGGGATCGTAAATTCTCTGATCTACGGCAACCTGGCTGGGAATCCCACGGGGAACAAACCGGGAGCCCAGACCGAATTCGATCCCGGGGACTATGTCCTGCGCACGCAGCACGAAGAGATGCTCAAGGAGCTCAGCGCGGCCAACTGTGCCTTCTTCACCTTCGACACGAGAGAAGCGGCCATGGTCTCTTCCTTATTTGCCTATGACAGCCAAACGTTCGAAGATCGCTACCGCGACCTCTTCACTGAGGGAGGCGTTCATCAGACGCCAGTGAATATCCTGAAGGACGATAAGATCACCGGACATTACTCGCTCAGCCGGCTTTCCAATGTCACGGGCGGGAAATATTTTTCGAACATCGAAGAATACCGGAAGAATTTGGACCAGCTCCAGAATCTGACAGGCTCTTACTACGTCCTGGGCTATTACATCGGCGGGCAATTGGACGGCCAGCATCATAAGATCAAAGTCGACGTGAAGCGGAAGGGAGTCGAAGTCCGAGCCCAGTCCGGTTATTTCAACCCAAAGCCCTTCCGCGAATACACGGACCTCGAGAAGCAGCTCCATTTGTTCGACCTGGCCCTATCCGACACACCGCTCTTCCAGACGCCGCTCGCGTTTTCCCTGAGCGCGCTCTCTTATGCGGTCGGCGAAGGAACCCGCCTCGAGATGCTTTCGAAAATTCCCGCCCGGGTTACAGAAAAATTCGCCGGAAAAAAGGTCGAACTCGTGGCTCTTGTCTTCGACGAGAATGAGAATCTTGCCAACCTCCAGAGGACGGAGGCTGACCTCGCGAAATACCGCGGCATGGATGTTTTTTGCGCGTTCGGGGCGGCGCTCCAGCCGGGAAGATATAAATGCCGCCTCGTCATCAGAGATCTGGAGAGCGGGACCGGAGCCGTGGCCTCGGCCTGGGCCAATGTCGCCAAAAAAGCGTTCGTCGGCTTAAGCCTTCATTCCCCGCTTCTGCTTCTTCCGGAAAGCAGCTTTGCCTACTTGGAAGCCGCTGCGCCAAAAAAGAAAGAGGCGACCGCGTGGAACGATGCCTATCCTTTTGAGCGGGCCCTTTACTCGCCCCTCGTCGGCGAGGCGCCTCAGGGTACGCCAAAGATTTTCGCCGTCGTCCCCTGCTCTGTGACAGGCCTTGTCCAGCCGAGTATTACACTTACAGCCTGGCTGATTAATTCAGTATCGGGCGAAAGGCTTCCGGTGCTGTTTTCGGTTCTGAATAAAGCCCGGAAAGAGGACGTCGAGATCCAATTTTTGGAATTACCGCTGAATGATGTCCCGCCGGGAAAATATCTTCTCTATCTCCATGCCGAAGACGCTGTTTCCAGGGCCGTGTCTTACGCTCAAACGACCTTCGTCATTCGATAATCGGCTAAAACCGGCTGTTTGAAGACGCCTGTAAAAAAGGATCTGAATAAAACCCTTTATTTCACGGCCGGCGGCTTAACGGCCGCTTCGGCGCACGAAAGCCAAACCGTCATCTCGCCCGGGCCGCGGTTGGCCCAGGCATAATATGGGATCGCCAGAAAATCCTGCTCTTTTCTCGATAAGATCTTTCCATCCGCGCTCTTTACCGCCGCGAACGCCTTTCCCTTGAGAACGACGACGCCCTTTAAGAGGTCCGGATGGAACTCAGCCTCAAGCTTTGCATTATCGGGCAACATTAAATTCAGGACTTTGCCGCCGTTGTCCACCCCCTCCGCACAGAACACGATCGGCCCGCGCTGGAGAGCGACCTTCCCCGCGTCGTCCTTGACAGCTTCATGGGCAATGACTCTTCTTACAGGCATGGGCAGGTTCAAATCGATGACATCACCCTTTTGCCATGCCCGTTTGATCTGAGCGTAGCCTCTGTCCATATTGAGAGCAATGACCAAGCCGTTGACTTTCAAGGTGACTTGCTCATTGTTTGTGTCGGCGAATTTGTAGAGATCGCTCGGAATAGTCTGGTTCTGTGCCCATCCCGGAATGCGGACATTGACCGTGAACTCGGCTTGTTTCTCCGGCTCGACCGCAATTTTCACCGCGCCATCCCAAGGGTAGCGCGTTTCCTGTTTGAGATTGACTGCTTGCCCCATCACCTCGACCGTCGCCGCGTTCCCGATGAATAAGTTCACATAAAGAACGTCATCTTTCGTGGCGTAAACATATCCGGGCACCGAGGGAAGAAACCTAGTGATATTCGGCGGGCAGCAAGCCACCTCGAACCACGGGCTGCGGATGGTCTGCCCCTGGTAGAGTTTCGACTTCCCGTCCGACTCGAGCGGATTCTGATAGAAAAACGACAGACCGTCGAGCGAAACGCCCGAGACGAGACCGTTGTACATGACGCGCTCGAGCACATCCACGTATTTCGCCTCGCCGTGGAGCAAGAAAAGCCGTTGCTGCCACAGCGCGTTTCCGATGGCGGCGCAGGTCTCAGTGTAAGCGCTCGCGTTCGGCAGCTCATAGGCATTGCCGAACGCCTCGGAGGTGTCCCGCGCGCCGACTCCGCCGGTCAGGTACATCTTTTTGCCTACAACGTTCTCCCAGAGCCGGTCAATGGCTTTGACATATTCCGGCCAGCCGCCGAGCGCCGCGACGTCCGCCATGCCGGCGTACATGTACATGGCCCGGACGGCGTGTCCGACGGCTTCGTCCTGCTCGAGGACAGGCTTGTGGTTCTGCATATATTCGTCGGAGTCGTAAACAGCGAATGGGTCCTTCGAGTCGTGTTTTTCGCCGCCGAAATAATGCCCGCGCTCGTCGAGAAAAAATTTGGCCAGGTCAAGATTAGCCTGGTTACCCGTGACGCGATAGAGTTTGGACAGGCCGATCTCGATCTCCTGGTGTCCGGGGAAGCCGCGGCGCTTTCCTGGACCAAATGTCGAAGTGAGAAGGTCGGCGTTCTTGGTGGCGATGTTTAAAAAGCTCTTTTCGCCTGTGGCTAAATAATGGGCCACGGCGGCCTCGTACATATGGCCGACATTATAAAGCTCGTGGCTGACGCGGAGGTTCGACCAGCGCTCTTTGCCCGCTCCAGGAGCGGGATTTTTGGGATCGATCGTCCGCGTCGTATAAAGATATCCGTCAGGCTCCTGGGCCTTGCCGATGATGACGATCAAGTCGTCGAGCCGCTTCTCGAGATTCAGGTCGGGATGGAGCATGAGCGTGTAGGCCGCGCCCTCCATGACTTTGAAAACGTCCGAGTCGTTGTAGCGTTTGCCCCGGTGCGGGCCTTTCATCAGCCCGGCGGCCTTGCGGAAATTGTCCACCCGGCCCGTCTCTTCGTTTTTTTGAAGGGCAAAGGGCACGGTCACGGCGCGGTTCGTTTCCATCTTTGGCGCCCAGAAGGCGTCGTTGACCTTGACTTGAGTGAAATTCACGGGCCGGACAGGATAGTCCTTTGGAGGCGTTTTCACCGTCCGCCCGCCACGGCAAACGATCAAGGCGGCGGCAAGCATAATCAAAAACACAAGAGCTAAAGCGCTTTTCTTCATCGGCGTTTTCTCCCTCAATCACAAGAACGCATTTCTGAATCCTCACCTCAAGCTTACCGACACAGATACAAAAGAACCTTAAAGAATTATACAGCAAGTCTGGCAGAGAAAACCGGTTCGCCGATCGCCATTTGTACTGAAAATTTTTGCAGGGAACGAGGGTCTCAAGAACTTCCCATTCCGCGTCGGCCTTCATCGCTCCGAAAAGATCCACATTTTAGCTCATCTCATTTTACAACCTGGACCTCATAGAGCGAAACGCTGATCGGAGGCAGCGTCAGTTTCGTCCCGAACGGCGCGCTATTGATCTCCTGGATCTTCACCGCCGGCTCTTTGCCCGGCTCGTTATAGGCTTTCTCGTCCGTCCCCGTGATCAGATAAAGCTTGGCCGACTTGGGGATGCTCACCCCGCTGAAGGAGAGGGGCAGCGTCAGCGCCGTCTTCGTCGGGTTGACGACGGCCACGGTTAAAACTTTTTTCCCGTCTTTCCACGCCGCGGCGACGTCCAGCGGCTCGGCCGCACCACTGACCTTGACCGGAATCGTGCCGTAGTGGGCGCGGTAGAGCTTGAGCACCAGCCCTGTCGTCTCGAATTCGGCCGCGGTCTTTGTCGTCTTGATCGCGCCAATGACATTCACTGTCTGGGCGTAGTTGGCCATATAGATGATGTCGCTCTGGCGGAAATACTCATGGAGCCCGGCCGCGATCCCGAGCGCGTCTTTCAGAAAATAGCGGGTCCCCAGCTCGCCGTAAACGTAAGGCCCGTACCAGTAGTTCCACTCATCAAGAGCGACGCGGATGTCCTTGCCCTGGAGCGCCGGAATCGTCGTCCGGTACTTGCGATGAGCCTCAGCGATCCGCCGGACATTGCGCGGGATCTGCGCCACGTGGCTGATCAGGCCCGGCATCTCCCCGCAGTAAAAATGCTCGCTCAGATAATTCATGGCCTCGGCGCAATTCGCCAGCATACCCTCGCTCCAAGTCCCGACCGCGCCGACCGCGATCAGCTTGATCGAGGAGTCCTTCGCCCACATGGCTTGGGCGAAACGGTTGTGCTTCTTGGCGTAGTCCTGGAGCGGCATGTAGCCGAGCTGCCAGTTGCCGTACATTTCGTTCCCGATCGACCAGAATTTGACGCCCCACGGCTCAGACCGGCCGTTGCCGGCGCGCCATTTCCCCATGGCCGTATCGGCAGCGCCGTTGACATATTCGACCTCTTCGGCGGCCAGCCCTTCGTTCCCCTGCCCGCTGTTCACCGAGACGTAGGGGTCGGTGCCGATGAGCCGGCAGAAATTCAAGAATTCGTGAATGCCGACATCGTTATGTTCCACGCCGAGCCAGGCCGGGTTCTTGCGCGGCGGCCGGCGGTCCGACTCACCGATACCGTCCTTCCAGTTATAGCCGCTGACGAAATTCCCGCCCGGCCAGCGGTACACGGGGGAATCGAGCTCCTTAAGGACTTTTAAGACCTCAGGCCGGAAGCCGTCGACATTGTCGGCCGGCATGAGCGAGACCGTGCCGACACGGAAGGCCTCGGCACCCTTGCTTACGATTTCCAGACGGCCGCTTTCGCTCGAACCTTCGGCATTAAAATTGAGAGGGACGCTGCGATAGCTTGAATTAAGTTCAGAAAGATTGATGGTCTGCCGGTCAGCCGCTCCCGGTCCCCAGATGAGCGAGACTTGAATGGGCAGCGCTCCAGGGTCGGCCGCGATGACGATCCGTCCTATATAGCCTTTGCCTTTGACCGCGGCCAAATTATCCTGATAAATGCCGCCGGCTTCGCCGTTCCCTTTGAGCCGGATCTCCGGGGCGTGGACGCCGACGTAGGGAAGGATGGGATTCATCCGGACATTGCGCGGGTCGCCGATGATCTTCCACGGCGATTCCTTGTCGGCGACGGGATAATAGAATTTTCTGTCCTCGAGCATCTCGGCCCAGATGCCCTGGTAGATGCAGCGGCCGAGGTGCTCGATGAACTGGCCGTAGATGTATTTCGAGATTGGAGCGCCGGTTTTAGAGGCGTCGATCGCGGCCCGAGGGTTCAGGGTTCTCGTCGAGACAATCTCGAGCTCGACGTCGTCATACCAGGCCGTTCCCGTCGCCTTTCCCCAGCCGCCGAAGAGGCAGTTAACCTGGACGGCGTCATTTGCTTCAGTATCGAAGACGAGCTCGACTTTCGTCCAGTCTTGCGTGCCCGTCACGGCTATCGTCTGAAAGCCGTCGAGCCCATGGAGATTGAACAAGGCGCCCTTCGCTCCCCCGACGGGTTTCAGGTCCTGCGTCTTGATCCAGCCGCTAAGCTTATACATGGAATACGGTTTGACGGGAACCACGGCGCTCCACGACACGTCACCGCCGTCGGCTGAAGAGATCTTAACGCTCCGTTTTCCGGTGTGGGCGACAGAAGAATCGACCTCAAAAACAGCTCTCGGCTGCCAGGTCGCTTTTCTCCATCCCTTGGGAACGTCCCCAGCCAACTCTTCGAACGAGGGATTGACGATGGCGTTTGACCCGGAAACCGGCATCTGCGGACGAGCTCCGACTCGAGAAAACATCCCAAAACCTGCCAGTAAAAACAGGAACACACCCAAGACAAAGGCCGGCCGCTGAATTCTTTTCATGTCTCCCTCCCCATGCCTTTTTTCGATAATGATGTCCTCAGCTTCAAATAATATTTTTTTCTCCAGGCCTCGACATCCCCGAGCCTCTTATTTCACCTTCCACTCCTGGATACCGGCGGAAAATTTTTCGGGCAATTGGATTTCGAGCCGCAGCGCCGAAGCGCGCACGGGGGCGAACTTCACGGTGTTGTATTTATCTTTTTCCAGGCCATAGGGATTCAGGTTCTTCACCGGAACCCACTTGTCGCCCGCTTGAACCAGGGCTTTCCACGAGGCCGGCACGCGGCACTCGCCCTGCCCGGTGTCGTCGAACCAATAGACGGACGTCTCGGACACAGCGACCGGCTTTCCGAAGTCGTACTCGACCCACTCCGTCGTGCTTTTCTTCGGCCACCAGTGGAGATAGCCGCGCCCATGGTCGTTGGAGTTCTCCGGTTCGTAGAGGTCATGGATGGCTTCGACGCCTTTGCCTCCCGGCGAAGAGCTGACTTTCGCCGTCGAGGCGAGCGTCGGCTCCGGAATGGGCCGGGCCATGCTCTTCACGCGCGCGAGCCAGACATCCATCTCTCCCCGGCCCCGGTGGGCCCAGGCGTAATACGGGATGAGCGTGATCTTCTGCTTCTCTCCGATAACCTTGCCGCCTTTGTATCGATAAGCCAGGCCCTCGCCGGTAATGACCGTAATGCCATTCAATAGATCCGGACGCGCCTCGGCCGTTAAAACGCTTTTATCGTCAAGGACGAGATTGCTCGTGGTACCGTTGTTGTCGGGCCACTCAACGCAATAGACGAGCGGCCCGCGCTCGACGGCCACGCGCCCAATGTCGGCCTTGATGTTTTCGTTCGCGAACACCCGCCGGACAGGCATGGGCAGGCTGATCTCGACCATATCGTCTTTCTGCCAGGTCCGCGCGATCGGGACATATCCTTTCTCGATGTTTAGGGCCACCGTCTCGCCGTTGACCTTCACG
>JALHTW010000204.1 GCA_022866045.1 Candidatus Aminicenantota bacterium
CCGCTACGGGGGCTTGAGGGCGGCCTAAGCGCCGCTCATACATTGTCACTTTATTTATTGCGTTTTTATTAATTTCGGGCGGGGTCCTGTCGCGGCTCTTCCCCGGCCGTGCTCGCGGACAGGCCGCTGCGCGCGGGCGGGGAGCCCCTTCGCTGCGCCACCCCTGCTCGACTTTCGGGCGCCCCGGAAAAAGAATTGCTTCGGATACCGAAAAAGATAAAAATCATTTTGACAATTTTTCCCAAACATTTTATACACTAGAGGATGATTGTTTCATCATAAGGGAGTGCGCCATGTTGGATACCTATTTTGAGCAGGAAACCGAACGAAAGACGCAGGGGATCCCCCCGCTGCCTTTGAACCCGGATGAAACCGCCGAGGTCTGCAGGCTTCTGGAAAATCCGCCTTCGGGGAAAGAATACTTGCTCATCGGCCTTCTGAAAAACCGGGTCGCGCCCGGCGTTGATCCGGCCGCCAAAGTCAAAGCGGAATGGCTGGCGAAGGTCGCGAAAGGCAAAATCGCTTCGCCCGTCGTGCCCAAGGCCGAGGCCCTATTCATCTTGGGAACCATGCTCGGAGGCTACAACGTCGGGCCTCTTATCTCTCTCCTGGAGGATCGAGCGCAGGCCCATGATGCCGCCCAGGCCCTCAAAAATGTCACTCTCGTCTACGGCGGTTTTGATACGATCGTCGAGCTCGCCAAAAAAATGTGTTCGCCAAGGATGTCCTCCAGTCCTGGGCGGATGGCGAATGGTTCCTCTCTAAGCCGGTGCTGCCGGAAACGATGAGGCTTAAAGTTTTTAAAGTCGACGGCGAGATCAACACCGACGATTTTTCGCCGGCGAAGCATGCTTCGACCCGGCCCGACATCCCGCTCCATGCGTTGGCCATGGGTGAAACGAGATTCCAGGGTGGGATCAAGACCATAGCCCAGTTCCGCGCCGAAGGGGCCAGGGTCGTCTTCGTCGGCGACGTCGTCGGCACGGGCTCCTCGCGGAAATCGGCCTGCAATTCCCTGCTCTGGCATATCGGAGAGGACATCCCTTTCGTGCCGAACAAGAGGAGGGGAGGGGTCGTGATCGGCGGCCTGATCGCTCCCATTTTTTTCAATACGGTCGAGGATTCGGGCGGCCTTCCGATCATGGCCGACGCGACGAAGATGAAGACAGGCGACATCATAGCCCTGGATACGAAAGCCGGCGTTATCGGGACCGTTTCGGGCGAAGTCCTTTCTAAGTTCGAATTCAGGCCTTCGACCATCAAGGATGAATACCGGGCCGGCGGACGGCTGAACCTGATCATCGGCCGCGCTTTGACCAGCAGAGCGCGGGCCGCCCTCGGCCTGCCCGAAGCCGAATTCTTCAACCAGATCGAGAACCCGAAGCCCAAACCCGGGCAGGGCTATTCCCAGGCGCAGAAGATCGTCGGCAAGGCCTGTGGCGTCGGGGGAATTCTTCCCGGATCGGCTTGCGAACCCAAGATGACGACGGTCGGTTCCCAGGATACGACCGGCCCGATGACCGCCGACGAGCTCAAAGAATTGGCTTGTCTAGAATTCCAGGCCGATCTCTTCATGCAATCCTTCTGCCATACGGCCGCTTATCCCAAGCCTGCGGACGTCAAAATGCATAAATCACTGCCGCAGTTCATCATCGAGCGCAAAGGCGTATCCCTCAAGCCCGGCGACGGCGTCATCCATTCCTGGTTGAACAGGCTGGGCCTTCCGGACGCGATGGGGACCGGGGGAGATTCGCATACGCGTTTTCCGATCGGCCTGAGTTTTCCCGCCGGATCCGGGCTCGTGGCGTTCGCCGGCGCTTTGGGCTTCATGCCGCTCGACATGCCGGAATCGGTGCTTGTCCGATTCAAAGGCCGGCTCAATCCCGGCATCACGCTGCGCGACGTGGTCAACGCCATCCCGTATTTCGCCATCCAACAGGGAATGCTGACCGTGGCCAAAAAAAACAAAAAGAACATCTTCAATGGACGCCTGCTCGAAATGGAAGGATTGGATGATCTGACCGTGGACCAGGCGTATGAATTGACGGACGCGTCCGCGGAGCGCTCAGCGGCTGGGAGCGTCATCGCCCTCAAACCGGACAAGGTCGCCAAATATCTCAAGAGCAACATCGCTCTGATGAAAAAGATGATCGAGCGGGGCTATAAGGACGCTGAGACGCTCGAGAAAAGGGCAGCGGCCTGCGAGAAATGGCTCGGGAAACCGGTCCTTCTCGAACACGACAAGAACGCCGAATACGCGGCCGTTCTCGAAATCAACCTGGCCGAGATCAGAGAGCCCATCTTGGCCTGTCCCAACGACCCGGACGACGTGAGGCTCCTTTCGGAAGTGGCCGGCGATAAGATCGAAGAGGTCTTCATCGGGTCATGCATGGTCAACATCGGCCAATTCCGGGCCGCCGGAAAGATCTTCGACACGGCCGGCTATCCCAAGACGCGCATCTGGATCACACCGCCGACCCGGATGGACGAGATCCAGCTCAAGAAAGAAGGATACTACTCGATCTATTCCCAGGTCGGCGCCAGGACCGAGATCCCGGGGTGCTCGCTGTGCATGGGCAACCAAGCCCGCGTCCATCCCGGCGTGACGATCATTTCGACTTCGACCCGGAACTTCGACGACCGGATGGGCGACGGTGCTCGCGTCTATCTGGGGTCGGCGGAGCTGTCCGCGATTGCCGCGCTCAAGGGCGAACTCCCAGCGCCGGACGAATATTTCTCGATTATGAAAGAGAAGGTCCTTCCGTTCGCCGCGGACATCTACCGCTATCTCCAGTTCGATGAAATGAAGGATTTCTCGCTCTAGTACGCGAGCTAAACGGAAGGGGACCCAAAATTGCCCATAGAAAGAAAGACGGAATTCCGGGACATGAACCAAATCTCTGGATTTGGTATCGTGTCCCTGGAATTCCGGACTTCACAGAGAAGAAAGAATCCTATCGGCAATTTTGGGAGGGACATCGTGAGCTTAAGAGGAAACGGGGATTATGGATTTAGCCTGAAAGAAGACTTTCCAGCGGTGATTCTAAATCCCATACCCCCGGACACAATGAAGGGCAATTAAAAGATCGAGGGAGAATTAAGACAGATGATTTCACTTAAAGACCGGACAACACTCATCACCGGCGGCTCCCGGGGCATCGGTCGGGCGACCGCCATTCTCTTTGCCCAGGCTGGAAGCGACGTGGCGTTCAATTATGCCTGCCGAGAGAAGGCCGCTCTTGAAGTCAAAGCCGAAATCGAGAAAAGGGGCCGCGAATGCCTGATCTACAAAGCCGATATTTCCAAAGAGGCCGAGGTCAAGAGCATGGTCGAGGATGTCGCCCGGAAATGGGGCCATATCGACATCCTCGTCAATAACGCCGGCATATGGACTGCCCTCGAGATGGGCGCTATGAACACCCAAGTCTTGAAAGAGACGATAGAGGTCAATCTCGACAGTGTCTTTTATTTCTGCAATGCCGTTGTCCCCCTCATGAAGAAGGATAAACGGGGCTGGATCATCAATGTGAGTTCGACGGCCGGGATTAGGGGAGAGGCCGGGCATTCCCATTACGCCGCGACAAAAGGCGCCATACAGGCGCTGACAAAATCCCTGGCGGCCGAGCTCGGGCCATGGAACATCCGGGTCAATTGCGTCGCTCCAGGATGGGTCGATACCGACATGTGCACCGAGGTCTTTAGCGACGCCGCTTTCAAGGAGAGCGTCCGGCAGTCCATTCCCCTGAAGCGCATCCCTCTGCCGGAAGATATTGCCGGGCCCATCCTATTCCTGGCTTCGGACCTCGCCCGCCATATCACCGGGGCGATCATCAACGTGAACGGAGGCTCTGTCCTCTGCGGCTAAAAAGAAGGCAAAAGGGAGACGTCATTGGCCGGCAAAAAAATAAGGATTTTGATCGCTAAATCTCGCCTGGGCGGGCCTGACCGCGGGCTATCGGGCTATAATGATCGGATATCATCGTCATCGCCGGCGGCATCATTCCGGAGAACGATATCCCTCGGTTGAAGAAGCTTGGCGTCGCAGAGATATTCCTCCCCAGCTCCTCGACGCGGCATATTGGACACTGGATCGAAGTTCACGGCCGGCAACGAAAGCAAAAATAAACTGACCATATATCACTTTCGGGGACAGGGTTTCGCGTCCTCCTTACATTTGAAAGTGACATACGGTTAGAAAAGTAGGCAATTCTTTTTCCGGGGCGCCGGAAAGTCGAGCAGGGGGTGGCGCGGCGAAGGTGCTCCCCGCCCGCGCGGAGCGGCCTGGCGGCGAGCACGGCCGGGGAAGAGCCGCGACAGGACCCCGCCCGAAATTAATACAAATGCAATAAATAAAG
>JALHTW010000027.1 GCA_022866045.1 Candidatus Aminicenantota bacterium
GACCGTCACGCCTGGACAAAAAGAATGAACATGAGGCTCCTCAAGCTGGAAAAGGAGATCTTCCTTTCCGGCCATGAAAAAACGTTTCTTCTCTTCATGGACAGCTGCACCATCTGCGCGAAATGCACCGCAAGACGCGAAGACTGCAAAGAGTCCAAGCTCGCCCGGCCGACGCCCGAGGCGATGGCCATGGACGTCTATTCCACGGTCAGGCGGGCCGGCTATCCGATCGAAGTCCTCCCGGACTACGACCGAGCCATGAACCGCTATTCCTTCTTGTTAATCGGGTAAACAACTCCGGACCCACATCCAGGGCATTTTCTCGGCCAAGATTCTCTGGTCCGACTTTGTCGGAATCCGCTCCATCTGCGGACGTACACCCGCAGAATTTCGGCGGTGGATTAAAGGTCCCCTTCCATATGTGCACCCGTTTTTATTTATCCTTATTTTTTCTTGCGCCCGCCGTTTCAGGCGTGATAAATTATTGTTTTTTAAACTATGAAAAAGAAGATTCTTCTCTCCGCTTCGCTCTTCCATGCCTTGACCGACGCCGCGTCCGTCATCACGCCCATGATCTTCCCCATCCTCTACAACCAGCAGTTCCTTATTACGCGCTACTCCCAGATCGGTCTTCTCTCCAACTTCGGCCTCCTGATGACGCTCGCCGTTCAGTTTCTCGTCGTCCACCTCTCGTTCCGCTATGAATATCGGCTGCTGATGCTCGCGAGCGGCCTGGGCATCTGCGCCTCGATGGCGCTCATCCCCTTCGCCCACACCTTCGGCGCCCTCATAGCCTTTTTCATGCTCCTCCGGATCTTTACGAGCTTTTATCACCCGATCATCATTGCCTGGATCTCAAAAACGCGGTCGGGCTCGGGACAGGAATTGGATGAGGCCATGGGCATCCAGAGCGGCTCGGGGAACGCAGGCGTGATGCTCGCCTTCCTGACCGTGGGCTTCCTCGCCCAGCGCTGGAATTGGAAGACGCCGCTCATCGCCTGGAGCTTGTTCGGCCTCTTCCTTGGGGCGCTCGGCCTATTGGCCCTCCGCGGCGTCTCCTCCCGGGACGAAGAGCGGCCGTCGCTCAATACCTCCTCCTGGATCCGCTCACTCGCGGGAATCAAGAACTATATTCCCGGCATTTTCTTCGGCGGGATGGGCTGGTCGGTCACGGTCTACTACGCGCCGTCCCTGCTCAATCACAAATTCCACATCCCCATGGGCCAGACAGGCCTCTACCTCGCCCTCTGGATCGGTCTGGGGACGATCACGGGCTACGGCTACGGCATCTGGAGCCGGCGTTTCGGCCGGAAAGCCGTTTTCCTCACGAGCCTGGTCGGAGCGGTCGTCAGCCTCTTCGTGATCGGCTTCGCGCCGCACAAAGGGCTGGCTGTGGCGGGGCTCTTAGCTTTTGGCGGGTTTCTTTTGATGACCTATCCGTCGCTCCACACGTTCGTCGGCTCGACCGTGCTGCCGGAAGGGCAGACCCAGGCCTTCAGCTGGGTTTCCAACATCCAGCTCATTTCGGGGGCGATCATTTCACTTGTTTCCGGGTTCTTATCGGACGCGCTCGGCATCCATTTCCCGTTTATCTTAACGGGAATTCTGACGTTGGCCGCGCTTCTCTTCTACATCCGGCGCGGCCCCGAATTCTTCGGCGCAAAAGCCGAAGGTCCCCGTGAAACTGTCCTCGACGGATTTTAAGTCCCTTGCGTCTGCCCTACTTCCGCCGGCGCATATCTTTGAGCCGGTCATCCTCATCGCGGCCGGCTTCAAGGCCAAGGCATAAGTCTCAAAAATTGACAGTGATTTATCACGAGTGATATGGTTTATGAGTAACGTTAACCACGGAGGGTCCCGATGAGAAGAAAATTCAGGTTCGTTCAGACGACTGTTGTCGTCCTAGCGCTGGCGATCATTTGTTCGGTGCTCCTCGCCCGAACCGCAGAGGCGCAGAACCGGATCACGTCTCCCGAGAAGTTCTTCGGATTCCAGCTCGGCAGCGATAGGCACATCGCCCCCTGGGATAAGATCGTTGAGTACTACAAGCTTCTGGAGAAGGAGGGAAGCGGCAAAATCAAAGTGGTGGACATGGGGCCGACAACCATGGGCAATCCCTTTCTCCTGGCGATCATCTCCTCTCCGAATAACATGGCCAAGCTGGAGCGGCTGAGGGAGGTGAACCTCAGGATCAGCGACCCGCGGGGGCTCACCGAGCAGGAGATCAAAAAACTGATCGGGGAAGGAAGAGCGGTCATCTGCCAGTCCATGAGTCTTCACGCCTCGGAGATCGGCGGCACCCAGATGGCGCCGGAGCTCGCCTATGACCTCCTCTCCCGAAGGGATGAAGAAGCGCAGCGGATCCTGGACAACGTCGTCTTCCTCATGGTTCCGTCCTTCAACCCGGACGGCGCGATCATGGTTTCCGATTGGTACCAGAAGACCCTCGGAACGGAGTACGAAGGAGCGGGTCTCCATTGGCTGTATCACAAGTACGTCGGCCACGACAACAACCGGGATGCCTTCCAGACCAACATGATCGAATCGCAGTACATGGCGAAGATCCTGTTCACGGACTGGATCCCGCAGGCCTACCTCGATCACCATCACATGGGCAGCTACGGCGCCAGGATCTACGTCCCGCCCTACGCCGAGCCCATCCGTCCCTACGCGGATCCGCTCATCTGGCGGGAAATGAGCTGGTACGGGGCCCACATCGCTTACAAAGAAGAAGAGGCCGGCCTGTCGGGTGTCATCAATCTGGCCCAATATTCCGGCTGGGGCCATTTCGGATTCCACTGGATCACGCCTTTCCACAACATCGCCGGGATGCTCACCGAATCGGCCAGCGCAAAGCTGGCCAC
>JALHTW010000205.1 GCA_022866045.1 Candidatus Aminicenantota bacterium
GGCGCCGGACGTGATGACCCATGGACAGCATATGCTCTGGATGCTTGACGAATTCGAGCGCGTCCGCGGCGGCAGGTTTCCGGGATTCATCACCGGCAAGCCCATCGGCATGGGCGGGTCACTCGGCCGGACCGAAGCGACGGGATACGGCGTCATGTACACGGTTCGCGAAGCCATGAAGGAACTCGGCATCGACGTTCGCAAAACGAAAGCCGCCTTCCAGGGCTTCGGGAATGTCTCACAGCACGCAGTCCGGCTCTATCGGGAATACGGCGGAGAGCCCGTCTGCGTCTCCTGCTGGGACCAGGAAGATCAGACGTCCTACACATTTTTCCGGGAGAGCGGAATCGACCCGGACGAGCTGATGGGGATCACCGATAAATTCGGAACCATCGACAAAGCGAAAGCGCGGACCGCGGGCTATGAAGTCCTGCCGGGCGAAGCTTGGATCGAGCAGGAGGCCGACCTCCTGGTTCCCGCGGCCCTTGAAAACCAGATTACCGGGACGAACGCGAATAAAATCCACAAACGGGTGAAGCTCGTCGCCGAGGCCGCCAACGGCCCGACCGCCATCGAGGCCGATATGGTCATCCGCGAGCGCGGGATCTTCCTGATCCCCGACTTCCTGTGTAACGCCGGCGGAGTCACATGCAGCTATTTCGAACAGGTTCAGTGCAATATGAACTACTACTGGCCGATGAATGAGGTTTTTTCGCGGCTAGACGAAACCATGACCGCCGCGTTCAAGGCCGTTTCCGAGCTGGCCCGCAAGAAGAACGTTTATATGCGCGATGCCGCGTATATGATTGCGATTTCGCGAGTGGCCCAGGCCTGCCATCTCCGCGGTTGGGTTTAAACCCGAGACGCCCGGAGCGTCGAGGAAAGCATTTGGCCTTGCCCGAAATACAGGGCGATCGAGCGAGATCATGGAAACCATCAGGGAATCTAAGTTTTTCCCCAGCGGTCGTCTCCGCGAACGAGTCAAAGAGCTAAGATGTCTGCAGGGCATTGTCTCTCTCATTGAAACCCGGGGCCTGCCGCTGGAGAAAGTCTTCAGCGGTATCGTTGACCTGATCCCCGAAGGCTGGCAGTTTCCCGAAATCTGCCGGGCGAGAATCAAGTTCCATGAGAAGGCGTTCGAAACCCCGGGCTTTAAAGAGACGGATTGGATGCAGCGCGTGCCCCTGCGGGCGCGCGGGACTCTTGTCGGCTCCCTTGAAGTGAGCTATCTTGAGAAAGCCACTGACCGCCGCGAGGGTCCGTTCCTGCTCGAAGAAAAGAAGCTCATCGAACTGATCGGTAATCGACTTAGTCTGCTCATCGAAGATTGGGAAGGCGGCTTGTCCCCGGAAGCGAGAAACGTCTGCGTTGAGCCCGGTCTGAAGCCCAAGCCCGAATGGATCGTCATTCTCGACCTTCTTCGAGAGACGGATCCCGTCCTTCACAAGCGGGTTCTCCGCCGGCTGATGAACCATCTGCACTGGCAAGGCGTGCCCGGCGTCCAAGGATTGTTGCTTCAGTTCGCCCCCGAGTTCACTGCCGGCGGAACCGAGGCCGCCCGGGATGAAAACCAGCCGTATCCCCAACAGGATGTCGAGACGCTGGAGAGGGTGTACGAAGAGGCGGTCTGGATTGCTTCGGTGGCGATTCCCGAGAAGGAAATCGGCACCCTAATCAAACAATGGATGCGCCAGGATCGATTCGGATTTTTTGTCCTGGCCATGGAAAAGCGTGACATCTCTCTTGTCGAAATCAAGGAAATTATCAATAAGTTCTGTCGCTCTATAAGCAAAGACGAGCAGGCGCTCTCGCTCGCCGACGACCTCCAGGCGAGGATCGCGCTGATTCGCCGGTTCATGAGCGACCGCCTTCCGTTCATCGGGATCGCCCGGCAACATATGACCATATCTGACTTCGGCCGGGTCATGGCCCGGGTCACCGGACCAAGCCGGGGAACGGGAAGACTGGGCGGGAAGGCGGCCGGGATGATTGTGGCCGAACACATCCTCCGAAAAAAAACGAGAGAAAATCCCTCGATCGGCGAATTTCGAGTTCCGGAATCCTGGTTTATCGCTTCCGACGGCGTCATTGATTTCATCCACTATAACTTTCTCGAAGATTTTCAAAGCTTCAAGTTCTCGCGGATTGAGGAGATCCGGAACAACTATCCATACCTTGAACAGGTCTGCAAGCACTCCTTCTTCCCGCCCGAGATACAGAGCCAGCTCAGGCTCATCCTGGATGACCTTGGAGAGGGACCGCTCATCGTCCGGTCGTCGAGCCTCCTTGAGGACAGCAAGGACACGGCCTTCTCCGGAAAATACCGCAGCCTGTTTTTGGCGAATACCGGGTCAAAGGAACAACGACTGATGGCTCTCTCGGAGGCGGTGGCCGAAGTCTATGCCTCTCTCTTCAATCCGGACGCGATTCAATATCGGGCCGAGCGGGGTCTCCTCGATTATTATGAGGAAATGGGGGTTCTGATCCAGCCTGTCGTCGGTCGGCGCGTCGGCCGCTACTTCTTCCCGGCGTTCGCGGGTGTGGCCTTTTCCAATAACGAATTCCGCTGGTCGCCCCGCGTCCAGCGTGAGGATGGAGTTCTTCGCATCGTGGCGGGGCTGGGGACGAGAGCCGTAGACAGAGTGGGCTATGACTATCCCGTGCTGGTGAGCCCTGGACATCCGGGTATCCGGGTGAATATCATGCCGGAAGAGATCGTCCATTACTCGCAGAAGCTCATCGACGTCATCAATATCGAAACAGGCCGATTTGAGACGCACTCGATCGAGGAGATCCTCCGTGAGGTCGGCGCCGATTTTCCTCTCTGGGATCAAATCCTTTCGGTTTACGACGGGAACGCGGTCCGCAAGGCAAGCCGGGCGATGGACCATCCGGATCGAGACGTCATGGTCGTGACCTTCTCTGGCTTGCTCCAAAATACGGCTTTCATCAAGCAGATGAAAGAAATCATGCGGGTGCTGAAGGAAGTCTACGGCATGCCCATGGACGTCGAATTCGCCCACGACGGGAAGAACTTGTTCATCCTCCAATGTCGCCCTCAGGCCTCTCAAGAGGAGGAAGAGCGGGCTTCCATCCCCAAATGGATCCCGGATAAGAATAAGCTGTTCTCCGCGAACAGGTATGTGACGAATGCTCAGGTTCGGGGCATCCGGACAGTCATTTATGTGGATCCAGAAAACTACTCGTCGATATCTTTTCTGGCGGATATGATCGCGGTAGGCGATGCCGTGAGCCGGTTGAACACCATGCTTCCCAAGCGGTCGTTCATCCTTATGGGACCGGGACGATGGGGGAGCCGCGGCGACATCCGGCTCGGCGTTAAAGTCACGTATTCCGACATCAACAACTCGGCGATGCTCGTCGAGATCGCCCGGAAAGTGGGGAACTTTGTCCCTGACCTCTCCTTCGGAACCCATTTCTTCCAGGATCTGGTCGAAGCGAAAATCCGTTACTTGGCATTGTACCCCGATGATGATGGTATTCTTTTCGCCGCTGATTTCTTCAAGAATTCGCCGAATTCCCTGGAGGAACTTCTCCCCGAATACAAGTATCTTTCAGATGTCATCAAGGTCATCGATGTTCCTGCTGTTACGAACGGGCATGAGCTCAACATCGTCATGGATGCCGAAAGCGAAATGGCCTTGGGCTTCCTGGCCGAACCAAAATCCTGAGTTCGCGAAACGCCCCCCTCGAAATCCACGGACTCGGCTTGACAACGATAAATTCGTTCTGTTATAAGATTTCTCATTATGTTATAAGATTTCTCTTTAATTATATCGAATGCCCTTTTGATACTGTTCAATCGGGACAAGGAGTCATAAATTTTTACGCTCGTCGACTCGTTCAAGAGATGCCCTCCTTCGTCCCCATCGTCCGAGAATAATCTCCGCGCCGCGCATCCAATAATCCCGGCTCGCTGTCGGGGGATCCATTCGACAAAAATCACCATAAAGGGAGGAGACTAAGTGGACGCCGTCATCACGACCGTGCAATCAACCCTGACCAGGCATCAAAACGAAAAACGAGCGCTCATCGCGATTCTCCAGGATATCCAGGCCGAATATAATTTCCTTCCTCGTGAAGCTCTGGAATTCGTCGCCAAATCGCTCGGCGTTCCGTTGATCGACGTCATCGGCGTGGCGACCTTCTACCGCGCCTTCAGCCTCAAACCCCGCGGGCGGCATCTGGTGACGGTCTGTCTGGGCACCGCTTGCCATGTTCGCGGAGGGCCGAAGATTCTCTCCGAATTCGTGAAAAAGCTCGCTATTTCGCCCGGAGATACGACCAAGGACAAACATTTTACCCTGGAAACCGTGGCCTGCCTCGGTTGCTGCGCTATCGGCCCGGTCGTTGTCGTCGACGGCAATTATTATGCCCACACAACCATCAGGAAAGTCGATTCCATCGTCCGCAAGTATGCCAAGAAGAGAGTGAAAAAATGAGCGCCACGGGAAAAATCACATCCATCCAACAATTAAAAAACGTCATCCGGGAACAAACGGCGCTCCGCAAGGCGGAAAAACGACCTGTCCTGACCGTCTCGGCCGGAACATGCGGTCTGGCCCGGGGATCTCAGAAAGTCATCGACTCACTCATGAGGCTCATCAAAAAAGAGAAGCTGGAAAAAAGGGTCAAGGTTAAAGGCACCGGCTGCCACGGCTTTTGCGAAGCCGAGCCCAACATCATCATCCAGCCCGGAGATATTTTCTATCAAAAAGTCGGTCCGGAGAAAGCCGGCGACATCCTCCACAAAACCGTCTTGAAAAAGAAGGTCCTCGACGAGCTCCTTTACTTCGACCCAAACACGGGAGAAAAAGCGCGCGGCGAGCTCGACATTCCTTTTTATAAAAAGCAGAAGCGGATCGTTCTCGGCGACAATGCCCTGATCGATCCGACCGATATCAACGATTACTTCTCGATCGGAGGCTACGGCGCTCTGCTCAAAACGCTGTCCGGCCTGACGCCCGAAGCGGTCATCGATACTGTAAAACGCTCCGGCCTCCGCGGCCGCGGCGGCGCCGGATTCTTGACCGGAATGAAATGGGAGCTCGCCCGCAAGGCCAAAGGCGACCTTAAGTTCATCATCTGCAACGCGGATGAGGGCGATCCCGGCGCTTACATGGACCGCAGCCTTCTCGAAGGAAATCCGCACCTGGTTCTCGAAGGAATGATGATCGGCGCCTTCGCTATCGGCGCCCAGAAGGGCTTCATGTATGTCCGGGACGAATATCCGCTGGCTGTGAAACATGTCACCCAGGCCATTGAACAGGCGCGCCATCTCGGCCTTCTGGGCGAGAACATCCTGGGGACCGGTTTCAATTTCGACATCCAGATCGCCAAAGGCGCGGGTGCGTTCGTTTGCGGCGAGGAAACGGCCCTGATCGCTTCGATCGAAGGCCGTGTCGGTGAGCCCCGCCAGCGCCCGCCGTTCCCGGTCCAAAAAGGTCTCTGGGCAAAACCGACAAACATCAACAACGTCGAAACCTGGGGGAACGTCCCCCTGATAATCAAAAAGAGCGGCGACTGGTTCGCCAAAATCGGGACAGAAAACAGCAAGGGCACGAAGATCTTCTCGCTCGTCGGGAAGATCAATAACACAGGACTCGTCGAAGTTCCGATGGGAATGACCTTGAGAGAAATTATCTTTGATATAGGAGGCGGCATCCCGGGAGGGAAGGAATTCAAAGCCGTCCAGACGGGAGGACCTTCTGGAGGCTGCCTCCCGAAGCAGAGGCTGGACCTGCCTATCGATTACCAGAGCCTGAGCCAAGCCGGAGCGATCATGGGCTCGGGCGGCATGATTATCATGGACGAAAACACGTGCATGGTCGATATCGCCAAATATTTCCTCAACTTCCTCCGCAATGAGTCCTGCGGCAAGTGTCTCTCCTGCCGCGAGGGGACGCAGCGGATGTGGGAGATCGTCAAGAACATCTCCGACGGCAAAGGGAAGGAAGAGGACCTCAAGATTCTCGAGGAGCTGGCGCTGGCCGTCAAGGATGCCTCGATGTGCGGCCTTGGACAGACGGCGGCCAATCCGGTCCTCTCGACCCTCCGCTATTTCCGCAAGGAGTACGAAGACCACATCAAGCGTAAGAAATGCCCGGCAATGGTCTGCAAGGAGCTCGTCTCCTCGCCCTGCCAGTACGCCTGTCCGATCGGACAGGAGGCTTCGACCTATATCGCTTACATCGCCCAGGGTAAGCACAAAGAAGCCTTCGACGTTATCATGAAAGACAATCCGCTTCCGTCCGTCTGCAGCCGGGTCTGCAACCATCCGTGCGAGAAGGTCTGCCGCGCCGGAGAATCCGGCCTGCCGATTTCGATCCGGGCTCTCAAGCGCTTTGTCATGGACTGGGCGGAGAAGAACGGGATCCAGTACGTGCCGCCGCGCGTCTCGCAGAACCGGGAAAAGATCGCGATCATTGGCGCCGGGCCGGCCGGATTGACGGCGGCTTACTATCTCGCCCTGAAAGGATTCCGGCCGACAATCTTCGAGGCGCTGCCCGTGGCGGGCGGCATGCTAGCCATGGGAATCCCCAACCATCGCCTCCCCAAGGACGTTCTGGCCAGGGAGATCGAGGTCATCAAGCAAGCCGGCGTCGAGATCCGGACCGGTTTGACCCTCGGCAAAGACATCTTGATCGAGGGATTGTTCAAGAGCGACTATAAAGCGGTCTTCTGCGCGTCGGGCGCCGGAAAATCCCTGAAAATGGACATCCCCGGTGAGGATGCCGAGGGCGTGCTTCATTCCCTGGAGTATCTCCGGGATGTGAACCTGAGCCGGCCGACGAAGATCGGCAAACGGGTCGTCGTGGTCGGCGGAGGAAACGCGGCTATCGACGCGGCCCGGGCGGCCCTCCGCGACAAAGCCTGCGAAAAGGTGACAATCTTCTACCGCCGGACCAAGGCCGAGATGCCGGCCCTGGCCGAGGAAGTCGATGCCTCGATCGATGAGGGAATCGACATCCAATTCCTCATGGCGCCGGTCAAGGTGATCACGAAGAAGGTCAAAGCGGCGGCGATCGAATGCGTTCGGATGAAACTCGGCGAGAAGGATGCGAGCGGCCGCCGGAGGCCGGTTCCAATCAAGGGCTCGAACTTCATCCACAAGCTCGACACGCTGATCTTGGCCATCAGCGAACGCCCCGACACCTCGTACATCGGTGAAGGGGACGAAATCAAGCGCCACGGAGAGAATATCATCATCGACGACGAAACGGGTTCGACGACCCGGCTCGGGGTCTTTGCCGGCGGAGACGCGGTGACCGGCCCGAACTCCGTCGTGGACGCTATCGCCGCCGGGAAGATTGCCGCGGAAACGATCGAAAAATACGTTAGCGGGCAGATCGTGACCCGGGATTATCGCCTCGTGCGGCCTTTGATTTATGTCAAGCCCGCCGAACTCTCGGAGGAGGAAGCCGCCAAGGCCAAGAGGCCGGTCATTCCCGCTCTCGCCATGGCCCGGCGCCGCAAGAATTTCGAGGAAGTCGAGGGGACTCTGAGCGAGATAGCGGCTTGCCGGGAAGCCCGGCGCTGTCTGCGGTGCGACCTCGAGACCGAAGACGGCAAGAGCGCCATAGGAGCGAAAAAATGATCGAACTCAAACTGAACGGATTGAACGTCAAGGCGGAGGAGGGCTGGACGCTGCTCGAGACCGCCCGCTTCTACGGGCTTGAGATCCCCACCCTCTGTTACAACGAAGGCCTGAGCGTCTTCGGCGGGTGCCGGCTCTGCCTCGTCGAGATCGGCGAAGGGCCGAAAGCCCGGCTCGTCTCGTCGTGCACCTATCCCGCCGAGGAGGGGCTCGTTGTCCGGACCGACACTAAGCGGGTCATTGAAGCGAGGCGGATGATGATCGAGCTTATGGTGTCCATCGCTCCTAACTCCAAGAAGATCCAGGACCTGGCTTCCAAGTTCAATGTGACCCAGGTCCGCTTCAAAGTCCGCAACGAGGAGTGCGTTCTGTGCGGCCTGTGCGTCCGCATGTGCGCCGAGCAGATGGATGGACGGGCGATCGGCTTTCAGAACCGCGGCTACAAGAAAAAGATATCGACGCCGTTCGACCTGCGCTCCGAGGAGTGCCGGCAGTGCGGCGGCTGCATCTACATCTGCCCTGTCTGCCAGCTCCGCTGCCAGGGGCCCGAGGCCGACACGACGCTGTGCAACGCCTGCCTGACCATGGATCCAACCTGCCTCGATCATTACGACGAGCTGCAGTGCTGGATGTACGACGCCGGACGGTGCGGAACCTGCGTCCGGGAGAAATAGTTAGCGATGATCATTCATCATACACGGCCCAACGCCAATCGTAATTCGAAGACCCAAAGGAGGTAATCATCATGTCGTATACGAAACTCAATCGGAGTGCGGCGACCTTAACCAAGAACAGAACCGAAGGCTCGATCAGCCCCTTCAGCGGGATGTGCGTGACCTGCGTGGATGGCTGCATCGGAATGTGCGAAATCGGCAAATCCGCCTACCGCGGGGCCGAAGTCCTCTATCCCCAGCCCTTCGGCATCATCACCGCCGCGTCAGAAAAGGACTATCCCTATGACCTGTCCCACTTCAGCATCATGGGCACGGCCGCCGGCGCTTACGGCTGCGAAGCCGACAGCGATAAGGCGACATTCGAAAAGGTCACCATTGAAACGAAGATCGGCCGCGATAAATCGATCAAGCTCAAGGTGCCCTTTGTCCTGGGCGGCATGGGCTCGACCAACGTCGCCAAGCAGAACTGGGACGGCTTGGCCATCGGTGCGGCGATCTCGGGCACGATCCTGACCGTGGGCGAAAACGTCTGCGGCATGGATGACGACTCCGAGATCAAGAACGGCCGGATCGTCCGCTCCAAGGACCTGGAAACGCGCGTCGGCCTGTACAAGAACTGGCAGACGGACGGCTACGGCACGGTCGTCGTCCAGGCCAACGTCGAGGATACCCGGCTCGGCGTCCAGGAATACGCCATCAACAAGCTGGGTGTCCAAGCCGTCGAGCTCAAGTGGGGCCAAGGCGCGAAAGACATCGGCGGAGAGGTCAAGATCAAAAGCCTCAAAAAAGCCCAGGAACTGAGGAAGCGCGGATATATCGTCCTTCCCGATCCCGAAGACCCGAACGTCATCGCCGCTTTCGAGAAGGGCAGCTTCAAGGAATTCGAGCGCCATTCGCGCCTCGGCATGGTCGAAGAAGAATCTTTCATGAAGCGCGTCGAAGAACTGCGCAAGGCCGGGGCCAAGTACGTCTTCCTCAAGACGGGCGCCTACCGGCCGGCCGACCTGGCCCGCGCAGTCAAATACGCATCCAAGGCTAAGCTCGACATGCTGACCGTGGACGGAGCCGGCGGCGGAACAGGCATGAGCCCCTGGCGGATGATGAACGAATGGGGGATCCCGAGCGTCGAGCTCTGGTCGCTGACCTACCAGTACGCGCACCAGCTGGCGAAAAAAGGCGAGTATCTGCCCGACATCGTCTTCGCCGGCGGTATCACGTTCGAAGACCAAATCTTCAAAGCCCTTGCCCTCGGCGCTCCCTATGTCAAGGCCGTCGGCATGGCGAGAAGCCCCCTAGCCGCGGCCATGGTCGGAAAGACGATCGGCAAACGCATCCAGGAAGGCCAGATTCCGGTCTATGTCGAGCGGTTCGGCAGCAGCGTGGAGGAGATCTTCGTCACGGCTCCTGAACTCAAGAAAAAATATGCCAAAAAATTCGCCGAGCTTCCTCCCGGTGCCATCGGCGTCTACAGCTACTTCAGGCGGCTAAGCCAGGGACTGCGTCAGCTCATGGCCGGAAACCGCAAGTTCGCCTTGAGCTACATCACCAGAAACGACATCGCTACCCTGACCAAGGATGCAGCCAGCATCAGCGGAATTTCGTACGTGCTCGACGTGGATAAGGACGAAGTCGCCAAGATCCTCAAGGGCTAATCATCGCAAGCTGCAGAAGAAGCGGGTCCTGTCACGGCCGTACCGTCGCAATTGAATTATCGCTTGCCCGAGCATTTAAATAACGCAGAGAGTTATAGGAATCCCCCTTGTTCCCTTTTGCAATAAGGGAGAGCAAGGGGGATTTTCTTTATATGAGAGAGGATATTCCTACCCCTAGCTTACGCTGCATTTCCTTGGGCGCTTCGGGCTCAGGAATCCAGGTCCGGGAGCACGTGATCGCGAGGCCCGCGAATGGGCGATGGGGCAGTTTCAAAGTCACCTCGTGCCAGTCATGGTCCTTGAATTCCTTGGCCGCGATATCGCCGTCATCGACGCAGAAGCTGACCTGGACGGGATTTTCCCCGATGCCCGGGTGATTGCAGATGGCTCTCAGCTTCAACTCCGATCGGCCGCGCACTTCGATAGGATCCCAGGCCGACGCAGACGTCCAGCGCATCCATAGATCTTCGCCCCAGCGCTCCCATTCGAAAAATCCCCGCGGGAGTCCAGGCCCTTCGGCGATTCGTTTCAACAAACGGCGTGATGTTTGCCACAGGCCCCATCCGCGAGATTTGCCGAAGATAAAGAACGAGCGCCGCGGAAATTCGAGCGCCCTGTCAAAACGGCGATGCAGGAGTCGCTCGATTTTGCCGAGCCGCGAAAGCCCGCTGCTGCGGAATTTGTCAACCCACCAGGGAATCGTCGCGTGCGTCAAATGGCCCAGATGCGGCCGGCCGCGGTCGTCGAGTGGAATGTTCCGGAATGGGATTCCCAGCGAAGCATCCCGGCGCCATTCTTCATACTGAAGCGGATAGAGCTCAGGGCCGAACGCATTCGGGCCATAGGCCGGAATGATTGTGAGCAGGATCCCGTTGGGAGCAAGCGCCGCAACCAGGTTTTCAATCGCGAGCGGAACTTTCTCCGGCGGAAGGTGCTCGAGGATATCTATGGCGAGCACCATGTCATAAGGCCGGGCGGACGGTTTTAGATCAAGGACATCGCCCCAGCGGACCCAAGCCCTCGCTGTCGGATGGGCGTTGTCGATACACCACCGCGAGAAGTCGAAGCCCTCGGCTTCAACGCCGTATCCCCGAAGGGCTTTGACCAGAAGTCCCATGGCACAGCCAGCCTCAAGAACACGTTTCGGGGCGAAATTCAAGGCGATGAACGCCGCCGTGGTGCGCTTGTCCTCGCCGTCGTCATAGATGATGGCGCTGTCGATGTCGCTTCGCGGAGGCCGGTAATAATCAGCGCCGTAAAAATCGCCCTGGAGCTCTTTCTCGTAAAGGCCGAGGTAATCGGGGTTGGAATCCGACATCGGGCCTTTTTTCGGAGCTTTCAGGGAATCGTTCATCTATTTTGGCGCCTTGATTTCGTCCCAGACCTTCACCCATTTCCCATTCGCCGCGGCCGGGCCGGCAAAGACCTCGCTTGCGGCGTGGATCTCAAGCTTCAAAAAGACATTCATTTTCACCACTCTTTTTCTGTTCGTTCTAATAGACATAATCTCGCTTAAGGCAACGCGGCCTCATCAAGCGCATTAATAATAATGGAATGAATAGCCCTTCGGCAAGCCGCAGCGATAGAATTTGAAGATTGGAAAGAGGAAGTGATTCGCAAGATGCGGGATCCGCCTTTTAAAGAACCGAATCAAATTCAACCACCTATATAGGGTAATAATTTTAGACAATTTGACAAAGACTACCGGTCTCGAATTTTCGAATCTGCGGAGTCCGAGATTTCCTAATCTGTTAAAAAAGCTCATCCTTAGACGCTCGGTTAGTCTTTACGTTTCCCCCCTCTTATGCTATAAATACGCCTTGGTTTAACATGAATGCCCTCTTTATCGTCATGCAGCTCTTTATCGTCCTCTTTGCCATCACGATTCATGAGGCCTCCCACGGCTGGGCGGCCAACAAAATGGGCGACCCGACGGCTCATAGTCTCGGACGGGTGTCATTAAATCCTATTGCTCACATTGATCCGATCGGCACGATCCTGCTTCCCGTCCTCTTATCCCTGACTGGAGGGCCGGCCTTCGGCTGGGCCAAGCCCGTGCCCGTCAATCCCTATAATTTAAGGAATCCCCGTCGGGACAATATTTGGATATCCTTTGCCGGCCCCGCGTCGAATTTATTAGCCGCTTTTTCAGCTTTTTTAATACTCTTCATTCTTAAACTCGCTAATCCGCGGGCTAATCTATTTATAAAAAACCTGGTTGAAATATTAAAACTCAAATCCGGCTTCTTGGCCCCCATCATGCCTCAAGGCTTTCATCTTATTGAAGGGGTCGTCCTATTTCTTTTCATGGCTTTTATCATGAACTGCTATTTCGCCATATTCAATTTAATTCCCATTCCTCCCTTGGATGGAAGCGGCATCTTGATCGGACTTCTCCCGGACGATCTTGCCCAAAGATATGATCGAATCCGGCCCTTTGGATTCATCATCGTCATTTTTTTGGTCTACATGGGATTCCTCAGCTTCATCATTGAACCTTTGAAATTTTTGATTTTTATTTTCCTCGGATGAGCGAACAAAAAAAAGAGGTTGTTCTCAGCGGCGTGCGGCCCACCGGCCCCCAGCATCTGGGCAACCTGGTCGGCGCTCTCCGCAACTGGCTGAAGCTCCAGGACCTCTATCAATGCTTTTACACCATCGTCAGCTGGCACGCGTTGAGCTCAGAGTACATGAACTCCAAGGGCATCAAGGACAACACGTTAGAAGTCGCCCTGGATTGGCTGGGCGTTGGGCTTGACCCGGAAAAATGCGTCATGTTCCTCCAGTCCGAGGTCAAAGAACACGCCGAACTCCACTTGATCCTGTCCATGGTCACCCCGCTGCCCTGGCTCGAGCGCGTTCCGACGTTCAAGGAGATGCAGCAGGAGCTCCAGGACAGGGACCTCAACACCTACGGGTTTCTCGGCTATCCCGTCCTTCAGGCTGCGGATATCGTCATCTATAAGGCCAGTTTCGTTCCCGTCGGTGAAGACCAGGCCTCTCATCTCGAGCTTACGCGCGAGATCGTCCGGCGCTTTAACCGGATCTTCGGCCCGATCTTTCCCGAGCCCCAGACTCTCCTCACCGAAGTGCCGCGCCTGGCCGGCACGGACGGCCGCAAGATGAGCAAGTCCTTCGGCAACGCGATCTTGATCAAGGATCCGCCGGAGATCCTTCGCCAGAAAATCATGCCCATGATCACGGACACGCGCCGGATGCGGCGCAGCGACCCGGGCGAGCCGAACGACTGCCCGGTCTTCACCTTGCACAAGGCGTTCGTCCCCAAGGAAAAGCAGGACGAGATCGCCCATGGCTGCCGGACGGCCGGCATCGGCTGCCGCGAATGCAAGGCCGTCATGCTCGAATACCTGATCAAGACGCTCGAGCCTGTCTGGGAACGCCGCAAGGCATTCGAAAAAAATCCCAAGCTCGTCTGGAACATCCTCGAAGAAGGCAACAAGAAAGCCCGCCGGGCCGCCGAACAGACCATGGACGAAGTCCGGGCAGCTTTAGGCTTTTGACGCTGTGATCACCACGGAATTTGAACCGACCCCGGCCCAAGACGGCTACCAGGTTAAGCTTCAGATCTTTGAGGGCCCGCTCGACCTCCTCCTCTTCTTGATTAAAAAGAAAAAGATCAATATCCACAACATCCCGATCGCGGTCATTACCCGCGAATACCTGGAATACTTGAGCCATAAAGAGCGCATCAACCTCGACCGGGAAGCCGAGTTTCTTCTCATGGCGGCACTCCTCATTTACATCAAGTCCCAGATGCTTCTCCCCCGCGAACAGCCCATCGAGCCCGACGTGGACCCGCGGAAAGAGCTCGTCGACCGGATCGTGGATTACCAGAAGATCAAAGCGGCCTGCTCCGTCCTGCGCGAAAAAGAGGACGAGATGTCTCAGATCTGGAAGCGGACGGCCCTCACCGCCCCCTTTCCCGAAGAGGACCTCGACCTCATCGAAGTCTCGCTCTTCGACCTGGCCGAGTCCTTTTTCACCCTGATGAAGCGAAAGCAGAGCGAGAGCCAACGCATCATCAAGGGCAAAGAAATCTCCATGGCCGAAAAGACGAACGAGATCGTCGTCGTTCTCAAGGAACGCGGCTTCCTTGACTTTCTGGAATACCTCGACGCCCAGGAAACGCTCGAGGAAGCCCTGATCGCGTTCTTTTGCCTCCTGGAACTCATCAAGGCCAGGCTCGTCGTCGCGATCCAGGAGCAGCTCTTTCACACGATCAAAGTCTGGCTGAGAAAGGACGCTTAAATTCTGGAGAAGGTGAACGAATGATGGAGAACCTTAGAGAGATCATCGAAGCTTTGATATTCATCTCGGTCGAGCCGCTGACTACGGCGAAAATGAAGGAAGTCCTGACGGACGTTCCTGAGCCTGACATCGAGCAGGCCGTGCGGGAGCTCGTGACGCGCTATGAATCGAGCAACGGCGCCATCCGCATCATCCAGACAGCGGGAGGTTATGTCTTCTCGACCAGGCCGGTTTACGATCCTTACGTCCGGCGCTTGCTCCAGATCGAACGGAAAAAGAAGCTCTCCGTCCAGGCGCTCGAGACGCTCTCGGCCGTCGCCTATCACCAGCCCGTCACCCAGGCCGAGATCTCAGCGATCCGCGGCGTGGACTCGACCTATTCGCTGCATACGCTTCTTGAGAACAAATTGATCAAGATCGTCGGCCGAAAAGAGGCCCCGGGGCGGCCGCTGGTCTACCGGACGACGGAAAAATTCCTGACCTATTTCGGCTTGAACTCCATCGAAGACCTGCCGTCCGAAGAGGAGCTGAAAAAGCTCATGGAGGAGGAGAACACATGAAACAAGCGGCTGCGATCTTTTTTTCCACGATCGCCCTGCTGACAGCGCTCTCCTGCCGGCCGCAAAAAGTGAGGATGCCCGAGCCGCCCCAGGACAGGCATGTTCCTTTCAATTACGTGGCAACAAAAGGCATGGTCGTCGCCGCCCATCCACTGGCGGCCGAGGCCGGACTGGATATGCTCAAGGGCGGCGGAAACGCAGTTGATGCCGCCATCGCCACGGCCTTCGCCTTGAACGCCGCCGAGCCGTTTGCCTCGGGCCTGGGGGGCAGCGGTTTCATGGTCATCTATCTGGCCAAGGCGAAAAAAGTGACGGTCGTTAATTTCCGGGAGAAAGCGCCCGCCGCGGCTAGGCCGACGATGTTCACGGAAAAAGGCGAAAAGCAGGCCGAGTGGCGCCAGGAGCGCGGCACGGCCGTCGGTGTCCCGGGCATGCTCGCCGGCTGGAATTACGCGCTTAAGAAATACGGGACAAAAAGCCTGGCCGAGGCGTCCGCGAGGGCTGTCGAGATCGCCGAAAAGGGATTCCCCGTCAGCGCGACATTCAGCCAGATCAATAAAGACGAATACGAAAAGCTCTTGAAAAACGCGGGCGAGGACACATGCTATTTGAACTCCGGCATCCCCTATGAGCCGGGCGAAGTCTTCAAAAATCCCGATCTGGCCGCGACATTAAGGCTGATCGGCGCCAAAGGCATCGACGAATTTTACAAAGGGGAGATCGCCAAGAAGATCGTGGCCGCGGTCCGGGCCAAGGACGGCATTATGACCCTCGAGGACCTGGCTGCCTATCGACCGGTCGAAGTCGAGCCGATCAAAGGAACGTATAAAGGCCACACGATCTACACTCTTCCCCCGCCGGGCACGGGCGGGTTCCATATCATCCAGCTGCTCAATGTCGCGGAAAATTGGCCGCTCAAGGATTGGGGGCACAACACGCCGGCCACTATTCATCACCTGAGCGAGACCATGCGCTTCATCTTCGCCGACAAAGACCATTATGACGGAGATCCGGATTACGTTTCCATTCCTGTCGCCGAACTCATTTCGAAAGATTACGCGAAGGAAATCCGGAGCAAGATCAGCGCGGAGAAAACGGCTGGAACTTACCCCTACGGGCGCTTTGACAAAGTCCAAGATGAAAAAGAGAACACGACGCACATCGGCGTCATCGACAAGGACGGCAACATCGTTGCGCTCACCCAGTCCATCAACGATTTCTTCGGCACAGGGATCGTTCCAGAAGGGACAGGATTCCTGCTCAACGACCACATGGCCGATTTTTCGACCGATCCGAATTCCCCTAACGCTCCTCGACCGAACCGCCGGCCGGTGAGCAACATGGGCCCCTTGATCATGTTCAAAGACGGTAAGCCGTTTCTTGTCCTCGGCTCTCCCGGCGGGACGAGGATCTTCTCTTCGCTAAGCCAGATCATCTTCAATATCATCGATTTCGGAATGTCGCTCGATGAGGCCATCGAAGCTCCGCGCTTTTTCTCCTATACGACGGAAGGAAAAGCCCGGCCCATCTCCATTGAGCCCCGCATTCCTGAAGCCGTGCTCAAAGCCCTGGAAAAGCTGGGCCATAAGATCACGCCGAAAGAGCCTTACGATAAATATTTCGGCGGGGCCCAAGGCATTATGATTTTGCCGGACAAGAAGCTCATCTACGGCGGCGCCGATTCGCGGCGCGACGGCGTCGGCGCCGGGTATTAAAAAAGGAGAAGCCCATGAATATGTGGCGAACGCTGATAGCCAACCTCATTATTTTCTGCGGGATCGCGGCATCTTCGCCGGCCGTCCAAACCGCTCCGCCGGCCTTTGAGCTGCCGCTGCTCATCACCTCCGCCGGCCAGAGCGCCGATGTCTCGATCGCTTCGATGCTTGCCAAAAAAGCGGAATTGACCGCGACCCTATCCAAGCTTGCGACGGGCAAGGACCTGGAGAATCAAAAAACCCTTGTCCTCGTCCTGGGCGCGAGCATGAAAGGCCTGGGCTCCGCCGGCCTGGACACTGACAAAGAATACGAACGGATCCGCGCGCTTCTGGCCGAGGCCAAAAAGAAAAACATCCCCGTCCTATGCCTGCACCTCGGCGGCGAGCAAAGGCGCGGCGAGCTCACGGACAAGATGATCGAGGAATTTCTCCCCTCCGCGAAAATGGCCCTTATCGTCAAGTCGGGAAATAAGGACGGGCTGTTCACAAAGATCTGCAAAGAGAAGAACATTCCGCTCGTCGAGATCGAAAAGACGCTCGATACCGTGGAACCGCTGAAGTCCCTATTTAAAAAATAATATGGATCCACATATGTCTGTCCCTCAAGGTTCACCGAGGGAGAGGGACTCGAAGTGCACCTTTATAATCATCAAGCATGCCTGAATACCTGATCCTCCTCCTGATGGTCGGCGTATTCATCCTGCTAGCCGTCCTGTTCAAGCTCCCGATGGGAGTATCCATCGCTCTGTCCGCCCTGGCCGGAGCGCTCGCCGGAGGGGAAGGCATCGCCCTCCGCCATCTCATCGAAGGCGCCTTCGGCTTCTTCGACCTCATCCTCATCATCGCCTCGGCCATGCTCTTCATGAAGGTCCTTCAGGAGTCCGGCATCCTCGACAGCCTGGTGGCGGTCATTCTGAAGACC
>JALHTW010000028.1 GCA_022866045.1 Candidatus Aminicenantota bacterium
ATCATGAAAGCCCGCCATGAAGACGGCCAGGTCATCCCGATCTCCGAGGCCGAATGGCGGGAGAAGTTCGACAAGATCCGCGAGGAACTCTATGACGATGGGATGGCTAGAGGGGGAGTCATCTCGGGCGAGCATGGGATCGGGCTGGTTAAAAAGAAATATCTTTCCCGAAGCCTGTCGCCGGAGCAAATCGAGCTCATGAAAGGCATCAAGCGCGCCTTCGACCCGAACGGCATCTTGAATCCCGGCAAAATATTCGATTAAAATGAAGGGGTCAGACGTCCGAATTAAGAGTTCTGATCCCATCTTTATTTAAGAAGGAGGAGGCATGGAACGCATCACCGAAATTTTCATCCTTTTGGACAATATACCGTCAACCCTGGACAATCTTTGCGCGTACCTGGCCGAGGAAGAGATCAATATCGAGGCTATCGGCGTTTTTCACGACACGGCCAAGATCTACGTCAAGAACCTTAATAAGACGGTCAAGGCGCTGTCCAAGCGGGAGGAATACGCCAATCACGAGCTCCGCGATGTGCTTCTTGTGGACCTTGAAAACAAGCCGGGCTCCCTGGCCGAGATCACGTCCAAGCTCGGCGACGAAGGCATCAACATCGAGTACTGCTACGGGACGCTCAGCCGCAAGGGCGACATGGTCTCGGTCATCCTGGATGTTTCCGATATCGACCGCGCCGAACAAATCTTGAAAACATAAGCGCCGAATTTTTTCTTGCTGGCGCGGCAAAATTTTGCTCATCTTCTTACGTAAAT
This sequence comes from Candidatus Aminicenantota bacterium, assembly GCA_022866045.1. GTDB lineage: Bacteria > Acidobacteriota > Aminicenantia > Aminicenantales > UBA4085 > JALHTW01. The sequence goes on from JALHTW010000028.1 coordinate 772, forward strand.
GGAATTTTTTCTTTTCACCCATTTGACAGTGACTTTTCCCTTTGATATAAGCAAAGGGAATTGACCGCCGATTACTTTCAGGAGAAAATCCCTTATGAAAAAAGCCCGAATGATCCACGGGCGCAGACTGAATTTGCCCCAGAATCTTGGTCCAATCGAAAAATATCTCTTTGAATTTTTTATGTGTCGGCGAATTATAGAATGATCTGCATTGAGGAGGAGGCGCGGATGAACAAGAAAAAGCTCTCAATATTTGCCGGCGCGGCGCTGCTCGTCGTCTTCGGCGCGGCGACCGCGGCCCCGTTCGAGATCAAAGATTTGATCCGGGATCTCATCTCCATTCCCTCGGTTCTGGGGAACGAAGAGGCCTTGGCGGCGAAAATCCTGTCGTATCTTCCAAAAGACATCACGGAGAAGGACAATCTCGGGAGCCTTTTTGCCCGTTTTGGAACGGGTGAGCCGAAGATCGCGGTTCTCACGCCGCTCGACGAATACGGCTGGTTCGTGAGCGGCATCACGCCGGACGGCTATTTGAGGCTCGACCGGTCCGGCCAGCCTCATCCGAATTTCGATAATTATCTCCTCGGGCATCCCGTGGTCATCTCAACGAAGAAGGGGCTTCTCTATGGGGTCGTCTCCCAGCCGGCCATGCATCTCCTAACCCGGGAGAGGCGGGAGGAACTCAGGAATTTCTCGCTCGATATGGCCTACGTGGACATCGGCGTCCGCTCGGAGGAAGAGGCCAAAAATAAAGGCATCGAGTTCCTCGACCCTGTGACGCTCTGGCCCGACCTCAGCGTGCTGGCTAATGACAAGTGGGCCGGCCCCTCGCTCGGGCAAAAAGCTGCCTGCGCGCTCGTTTTAAGTTTGGCCGAAGATCTGGGCAAGGCGAAACTCTCCCAGGAGATCGTTCTGTCCTGGATGGCGCAGACGAAATTCTCGGCCCGCGCGGGAGGGGCCCGTTCCTCGCTTGGCGCGATCCGGGTCAGGAGAACGCTGCAGCCGAAAAGGGTCATCATCGTGGACGTTGTACCAGCCGACCGCGGCGAGAAAAGCCCTGCCTTCGGCAAAGGCCCGGTCCTCATCCTTCCGAAGGAGGGCGGGCTGAAACTCAAGGAGGCTGTCGAGGCGATTGCAGCCGAGAACCAGATCTCGCTTCAATCTCAGACGGGCGCTGAATCTGCGCTCCTGAACGCTTTTGCCGGAGAGGAGGCCCTTACCCTGGCGCTGCCGGTCAAGTTCGCCCAGACGCCTTCGGAGGTCGTGGACTTAAAGGACGTCCAATCTTTGAAAACGATCATCCTCCAGCTTCTTCAATCCGGGAGGGTCAAATGAGAAAACTCTTATTGTCGTCGCTCGCGTTCGCGATCGTCTTGAATTTCGCAGCGTCCTCGCCGCAGAACGGCCAGCCCGCTTCAGGCTGGGACCTGCTCCGAAAGATCGTCCTCATCCCGGGCCTTTCGAGCCAGGAAGGGAAGGTCATGGACTTCATCCAGTCCACCCTGCCGTCTTCGCTCAAGGTCCAGCGGGACGCGAAAGCCAATGTCTGGTTCACGGTCGGTGAAGGCAAGCCTCATATTCTCTTCGTCGCCCATTCGGATGAGCTGGGTTATACCGTCGATAAGATCACTCCGCAGGGGACGGCGATCCTGAGGGCCCGCGGCGGGCTGCTGGCCCAGACTTGCGAGGCGCGGCCCTTCGTCATCCACACGGCCAAGGGGCCGGTCGAGGGCATCATCCAACCCAAGCCGGATTATTATCTGAGCCAGACCGCTCTTGATCGAGCCGGGGCGCAGACGGCGGCTCAGAATCCTCCCCAGAGCCAGCCCAGCCCGGCCCGAGTCCCCGCTCAGAAACCGCTTCCGAGTCCCGCTCAAAAACCCGTTCCCGCTCAAGCGCAGACCCCGCCTCAAGGCCAGATCCAGGCCCGGACCGCTGCTCCTGCCGCGGCCGAGGCTTTTGAGGTCTATCTGGGTGTTTCCTCAGAACAGGAAGCGCGGGCTTTGGGCGTGGCAGAAGGGGACCAAGTCCTTATCAAGAAAAAGATCGTGGACCTCGCCCCGGATATCATGTCCACGCGAGCCGTGGACGACCGGGCCGGCTGCGCTGCGCTGTTGGCTGCGGCGCTCCGGATCGACTGGTCGAAGATCAAGACAAAGACGGTCACCTTCGCCTGGGACGTGGAAGAAGAGATCGGCCTCAACGGCGCCCAGGCGCTGGCCAAGATCCTCAAGCCGGATTACGTCTTCGCCGTCGACACGTTCGTTTCGACGGACTCGCCGCTGGAAAGCAAACGATTCGGCTATGCCGTGCTGGGCAGGGGCGCCGTGCTTCGCTCGATCGATACGAGCAACGTCACGCCCAAGACCGAGATCCAAAAGGTCGCGAAGATCGCCGAAGCACGCAAGATTCCCATCCAGATCCGGAATTCGCGCGGCGGGAATGACGGCTCGGTGTTCGTGGCCGACGGCGCAGTGGACATTCCGCTGTCCTGGCCGGGGGCTTACGCCCATTCGTTCATCGAGAAGATCGTGAAGAGCGACCTTGAGGCGTTGACGAACCTCATCGCGGCCATCGTCGAGGAGTGGAAATAAAAATCCCCCTTCATCCCCTCTTTTTAAAGGGAGAAGAAGGGGGATGGGGCAGTTCTTTTATTCCTTATCCGGGTAGAGCAGCGCGTTGAGCAGAAACTTGTACGTCCCGTGGGACTGAGCGCGGTTCTGGCAGCGGATGCCGATCAGGATGATGTGCCCGTCCTTGTATTTCGTGTCCACCACCGCCGCTTTGCGGGCGATGACGTTCTCGCCGAGCAACCAGCCGCTCAGCAGGATATTGTCCTCGGGGTAGGAGGCGACAACCTTCCGGTCCCATTCGAAGCCGGGCATGGACGTGTCCAGGGCCAGGCTGTTGACGAACATCGCGCCGGCTTCCTTGGGCATACCGTAGCCGATCGGCGTCTCATTGTCTACGAGGATTTTCAGGATCGAAGTCGGGCAGAAGAACGTCGTCCGGTCTACGTTCTGAAGGGCATTTCGCGCCGGAACGTCGTATTCATTGAAGGCCAGGGTGCAGGCCTGGTTGAGCAGAACGACGGCGCCGCCTTTCTCGACGAACGCTTTTAAAGCATCCACGCCTTCCTGGCCGATCCCGCCTTCATACTCCGGAGGCGTGGTTGAGGCCGGCTGCCGGGCCTGTGTCCCGCCGGGACCTGCGCCGGGAGCGGCGCTTGGGCCGCCGCGAGACCCGACGCGCTGCCCTGATTTGATTGTGGTCCCGTTTTCGTCGGCGAAGACGATGACGTCGTAGTCGGCCCGTAGGTCAATCTTCTTCTCTTTAGTGCCCTTGATGTCTTCGTTATGAAGCGTCTTGAAGGGGAGGCTCATGTCGTCGAACACGTAGCGCGTCCAGCCCTCGTCCATATTGCCCCGCCATGACTGATAGAGGCCGATACGGTGGAACTTCAACGGCGCCTTGGCGATGTCGGCAGCATCATCGAGGTCGATGACGGTCATTGAATATTTGGACAGAAGGGCCGGGAGAGCCTTCTTGACGTCGGGTGTGTTCTTGACGATGAAGCTTCCGGCGGGGATGTCGTTGCCTTTTTTCGTGACTTTGGCCTTGGTCCGCCAGACTTCAGCTTTGGCGTCCTTGAGGAGGGCGAAGGCGATCGAATACGAGGCGTTGATCTGTGAGCCCAGGACGAAATAATTCGCGCCGCCCTGATTCGCCGGGACCTGAGGATAGGGAGTTTTAATGAGCTTCTCGAGCTTGACCTCAAACGGCTCGTTGATCCGGTCGCAGGCCACGCCCATCTGGAGGGGAAGCGTCCAGCCGGCGTTATCGTAGGGTGGTTGTGGAGGGCCGCCGGGATACTGCCGCATGTCGGGATATTTCTGTTTTTCGAGGAGCGCCCAGGCGTACGGCTTGTAGGGTTGGGCCATTTTTACGACGAACGAGCCGGCGGGAAAAAACTTCCCCTCAGCGACGAAGTCGGCCTTGGCCTGATGAATCTCGACGCCGCCCATCTGCAAAACGTCGAGCAACTTGAGCATGGTGAGGTAATCGTGCTGCTTGGCGGAGATGACGAATGCGAACGGCTGGTTCTTATCCACCTTCTCAATCGAGGTCTTGGACATCTGGTAGAAGTTAAAGAGGAGGTCTTCCTTATGGAGCGCGGCCGTCTTGATCAGGCTCTGGGACATAACGAGCTCGTAATCGACGATGTCCCGGAGGCGCCACCAGCCGCCCGGCCAGGGATCGACGAAATCCATCATCTTTTCATTGTAGGACTTCGGGATCTCGGTCGGCTCGACATAGATGGGCGAGGCCAGGCGGACCGAGGCCGCCTCGCTCAGGAGGCCGATGACGTTGTGCAGCCAGGGTGTGTCGTCGCAGGCGCCGATGTACCAGCCGGTGTAGCTCCGGCCGTTCACCACGCCGCTCTTTCCGTTTTGCTGGAGGTCGTAGGCCATGGCCGTGCCCAAGAGGTTGACGGTCCGCCAGACGAGCGGCTGGATGTTCGGGAGGGGCGGGTCCATAAGCGGCGGGATGAAGAGCCGGGCGCCCGTGGAGCCCATCTGGTGCTCGTCGAGGTGGATCTGGGGCAGCCAATCGTGATAGAGGACCTTGGTCACGGCTTTTGTTTCGGCGAGGTTTATCATATAGAAGTCGCGGTTGTCGTCGTGCCCGGCGTAGTAGTGATACAGCCAGGGCATGCTGCCGCTTTCGAATTTCGTGCCGAGGTATTTTTTATACCAGTCAACGACCATCTGGTTGCCGTCCGGGTTGTGCGTGGGGCAGAGGAGGACGATGACGTCGCTCAGGACTTTCTTAGCGTCGAACGGGGTCTTACCGGTGACCAGGTTATAAGCGAGTTCCAGGGACATCTGCGACGCGGCGATCTCGGTGGAGTGGAGGCTTCCGGTGATGAGGACCAGGACCTTGCCCTCTTTGGCCAACTTCTTGGCTTCCTCGACGGGGAGCGTGCGCGGATCGCGCAGTTTCTTGGTGATCTCGCGGTAGGAGTCGAGCTTGGCCATGTTTTCTTCGGACGTAATGACAGCCATGATCAAAGGCTTTTTCATCGTGCTCTCGCCGATGGTGAAGAGCTTGATTTTTTTTGGCGCTTCCTGGGCCAGCTTTTCGAAGTAAGCCTTGATCTGGTTGTAGTCGGCGAGCTTCTTGTCCGCGCCGACCTTGAAACCCAGGAACGCTTCGGGCGTCGTCTGGGCGCCGAGGAAGGCGGCCAAGACGATTATGGCCGTAAAAGCGAGCGCGAATTTTTTCAGTCCTTTTGTCATCCAAGCCTCCTGAAAACTAAAACAATGGCTTCTTTCTATCACTTGGCTGGTGGGCTGTCAAGGAAGGCTCGGAGTGGGGAGGCTTGGGGTGGAGGCTCGAAGGCACGCCGGTTTCCCCAGCGCGGAAACCGGCTCGTTCCTCGGCTCGCTCTTCTCGACATTGGGTCGAGAAACCGTGCCCGCTTCGCCTCGGTATGTCCTTCTTCGCCTCCACCCCTCGCCAAGATTGTCCAACGAATTACTGACGCTTGAGCGCGGTCATTTTTGTCTTCCCGAACACGGTCAGGCTTTTGGCCGAGCCGCCGGCGAGTTCGAAAGATATTTTCATGTTCTTCGCCGAGGCGAGGTCGTGTCCGGCGAATTCCGTTTCAGACAGGGGTTGGAAGGGAAAAAACACGGGCGCGATGAGATCGAGCGGGCCGATGCCGATATTTTTGCCGTCGCGCCAGATCAGACGGAAGGCCAGAACTCCTTTTTCGCCCCGCAATACGACGGCGGTCTCAAGGGCCCCTGCTTCCATGGCCGAGGGGAGGGTCCGCAGGGCTTCTACTCTCTCGATTTTTCCGGTCCTCGATTTGTCCTCCGCGATCCGGCGTTCGAGGAGATCGCGGACACGCGAAAGCCGCTTTTCCTTATTGTCCAGGGCCTCGCTGAGAGGGCCGAAGTCGTTGCGGAGGACCGCTTCCAGGATGGCTTGGGATCTCTTGTTGAGTTCGTCGAGAGCATTCGGGTCGATGCCTTCCGGAAAGACGAGCGCAGCGATGGCGTCCTGGCCTTGGGCCCGGACCTGAAGGGAATTGTTTTCGATCGAGACCGCAAAAGAGCCTCCTGAGGAGAGGCTATAAGAGCCTTCATATTTATTTGAGGCCAAGGTGTCGAGAGCTTTGACGAGAGGAGGCAACGGCACGTCTCCGCCGAAGGCCAGGCCTTCGATCTTTCCCCGCACCGCGTCGATAAGCGGTCGCCCGCTATAAAATTGATTGCAGAGGAGGATCGTAACGATGCCGGCATCCACGTAGCGCCTTATCTCGGCGTTGTTGCCAAGGTCGCTTCCGCCGTTGTGCTGGATGAGCGTGCCCCGCGGAGTTTTCAAGACATCCCAGCCATAGGCGTACTCGTTAAGAAAGGGCGTGAAGAGCTTTTTCTTCGCGGCGGCCGAAAGGATCTTTTCGCCGAGCAGGGCCTTGTGCCATTTGAACATGTCATCGGTCGTGGACAGAATGCCGCCGTTGCCGATGAGGTTCCAGTAGGGGAACGGCCGTTCGAGTGAATTGAAGTTGTCCTGTCCGCGGCTGTACCAGTGGGCTACGGCGCGCGTGTTCCATTTCGGCCGGCGGTACCCGGTCCATTCCATGCCGGCCGGCCTAAAGAGGTGCTCGTAAAGATATGTTTCATAGGGACGGCCCGAGACTTTTTCGACGATGGCGGCCAACAAGGTGTAATTGACATTCGAATAGGCGAATTGCTTGCCGGGCTTCGATTCCAGAGGCAGGGCCAAGATTTTTCGGACGGTCTCGTCCCTTTCTGCCTTTTCGTAGTCGCCTCCGACATCGGGAACGAGGCCGGACGTGTGCGTGAGGAGGTGGTGAAGAGTGAGGCCGGATTTATCGGCGGGGACGTCTTCGATATATGTAGTCAGGGGATCTTCTGTTTTGAGCTTGCCCTGCATTTCCAGGGTCATGATAGCTGCGGCTGTGAATTGTTTGGTGATCGACCCGAGGCAAAAAATGGTGTCCGCCGTGTTCGGGACATTCTGCGACCGGATGGCGAGTCCATAGCCTTTATTGAGAAGAATTTCATCTCCTCTCGCCACGAGCACAGCGCCGGCAAATCCGAAGGGAGTGATTCCCGTCAGATATCGGTCGATCTTGGCCCCAAGCCCGGATTTGACGATCTCGGCTGCCCCGGCCTCCGACGCAAGCAAAAGAGAAAGAAATCCTAATATCCATGGGAAACAAGACTTTTTTTGAAATTGTTTCATCGACGCACCTCTCCTCCCCGAAAATTTTTCACCTTGTTCAACTCAAGAAAGGCTTTTTCCGTTGCCGTCTGTTCTTTTGATGAGCGAAGCGGCGGGGGTTAGACGGAGATCTGAGCCTGGTTTATTCGTCGTGGGCCTCCAAATAGATCTCTTGTCCCGGCTTTGTCTCAAGCTCGATTATGTCCTCTTTGACCCGCCGCCACTGGCCGTCGATCGTGAACGGGAACTCGAAGGGATTCAAGAGCCTCAGCTTTCCGCCTTTTTCAGAAACGATTCTCACTTCCATCACTTGGCCATGCATTCTTTTGGCGGAAACCAAGAATGCACCTTGGGCTCTAAGCTTGTCGAACGAGATGTCCCTCCAGGAGGCAGGGACGGCGGGGAAGATATGGATGACTCTCGAATGGCTCTGGAGGAGCATTTCCTGGACGCCCGCCGCGAAGGCGAAATTTCCCTCGAGCGTGAACGGCCGGTAGGTGAATTTTGATTTTCCCGTTTTTGTCTGGTCGCCATTGGCGTGGAAGCTGTTGGGAAGGCAGAAACATGTGGCAAAGATCTTGAGGGCTTGCGCCGCCCCCTCGCCGTCGAAAGCCCGGGCTTTCAAATTTCCCAGCCAGCTATAAGAATATCCGCACCAGAGGTCCGGGCCGATTCTGTCGAGCGTAGCGAGTGTGTTTTTAATGATTTCTTGATCGCGCGCTCCGTTTGACCGGTCAACCAGGCCGAACGGATGAAAAGCCATGAGGTGAGAAAAGTGGCGATGAGATTCGCGATAAGGCACGCCCGGAGCGAACATCAGTCCGTCCTTCGGGTCCACGGCGAAATCCGGCCATTCGGCGAGGATCGCTTTCCATTTTTTAGCCTCGTCTGCGCGGCCGAGTTCCAAGGCTAGCTCCGATGCAGCCTGATAGGTCCATTTGATGAGGGTCAGATCAAAATTCGTCGTCTGGGCGAACCAGGCCTTTGCACTGTTATCGAAGATCTCAGGGCTCGAGCTCGCGGGGAGCTTCCTTGTGCCGCGCTCATCCCGCACGGAAAGCTCGTCGAGATGGACGGCGACATCCTTGATCCAGGGATAGGCTCGCTCCTCCAGGAATTTCCGGTCCAGACTGAATCGCCAGTGGAGATAAAAATGCTGGGCGAGCCAGGCGCCGACCGTGGGCCCGAAAGAATATTGGATCCAGCCGCCCATCGGTTGGCCATCAAGTGTCGAAACGCCCGGGACGTTCAACCCGTTCGTTTCGAAGTAGGCTTTCGTGTAATTCTTGAACGTGGGCCGCAGCTCCCAAAGCCAATCGAGAAAGCCGAGGCCTTCCTCGAGATGATTGCCGCTGTAACACGGCCAGTAGCTGAGCTGGGTGTTCAGGTCGTGATGAAAATCGCCTTTCCAGGGCGGGAGATTTCCGTTGTCGGCTGTCCAGACCGCTTGGAGCGAGATCGGAGGCGCCCCGCGCCTGGCGGCGGAGCCGAATTTGTATTGCTCGAGATACCATTGCTTTTCGAGGATGTCATCGGGGATGTTGATGGCGGATTGCGACCAGAAATTCTTCCACCAGGCACCGTGTTCGCCAAAATTCTTCGTGAAACCGCGTTCGAGTTCAGTCTTGACTCTCTCTGCCGCGGTCAGTTCCTTTCTCTCATCCGAAAATTTGGAGCTGATGCTCCACACGCCTTCGAGTTCGTCAGGGCCAGTGAATTTCCAACCGACGACGATATCATAATAGAACCCGCCCCAGCCTTTTTGATGATAGACGAGGAGATTTTCAGACTTCTTGACTTGCCCTTGGTCGTAGCCGAGTCTGCGCAAGTCCTGACCCGTGACGGGATTCTGGTCGCCGCTGTCCTTGTCGGTCTGATAGGGCGGCATGATCAGTGTCGGTTTAAAGGCATTTCCAAGGCCCTTGAACCGGAACCAACCTATGGGCTTGGTCGCATGGACATATGTTTCGAGGGATTTCCCTCCCGGCCAGGTGACTTGGCAAAGAGCCTGGCTAATGAACAGCCGGACGCTTTCCGGTGAAGCGAAGCCGCTGAGCTCGAATTCCAGGGCGCCGGCCGGAATTTTCGAGGGAGCAGGGTTGGTGTCGTAGGGTTTATCGAACTTCTCCTGGACGGGCAGGTAGTCGTTTTTTTTCCATTGTCCAACCACCCAGCGGAATTTCCATTCGGGCGTGCTCACATTCTCCATCGGCCTCAGGTCCCAGAGGTCGGCCCGGTCGAGCGAAATCCGGATCCGGCTGCCGTTCTTCCAGACCAGCGCTCCGACCATCCCGTTGCCTAGAGGGACGGCTTCGTCCCAGCGCAGAGCAAGGCTTTGGAAGACAAGGTCATGCGGCGAGGGCTGGAGCGGAAGCTCGGCCGCGCCGAGGAACGGGATTATCTGTCCGAAAATAATGAATATGATTAAAGGCGTTATTTTTTTCATGGCAGAAGTGTAAAGAAGTTCACGGAGAATATCAACGCTCAGCGTTCGCCGTTAAATTGAGCGGTCCAACCCCAGCTCCCGGACGCGCTCAAGAATTCAGCGCATCTCGGCAGGATCCACCCGTGCCTTCTCGTGACCCCCGTTTTAATGTTATGATATCGTCCAGGAGATGTGACGATGGCCAAAGCGCTTGTCTGTTATTATTCGAGGACGGGAAACACCGAAAAGATGGCGATCAAGATCGCCGAGGCGTGCCGCAAGAATGGGCTGGAGGCCGATCTCAAAAAGGTTGAGGACACCGATCCTGCCGACCTCTTGGGGTATGAATGCTTGATCTTTGGCTCGCCCACGTATTACGGGACCATGGCTTGGCCGCTAAAGAAGCTTTTGGACGAGAGCGTCAAATACCATCGGAAGCTTAAAAGCAAGGTCGGGGGAGCTTTTGCTTCATCGGCCAATATCGCCGGCGGCAATGAGACCACGGTCCTGGCTATTTTGAACGCCCTCCTGATCCACGGCATGATCATCCAAGGGGAGCCGACCGGAGACCATTACGGCCCGGTATCGATCGGAAAACCGGACCAGCGGTCGCTTAAATCCTGTGAGCGCTACGCTGGGAACCTGGCCGCACTGACGAAGAAGTTGTTCGGCTGAAGGAAGACGGGATCAAACCCACACATGTCACAGATCTTTTGCCCTTGTCCGGTTCTCTTTTATTTTGTGTGGATTAAGGATAAGTGGAGAAGATCTCGAAACAGCCCTGCTCCCATCCGGGTTTTTAGCCCTGTTCTCTCACCGCCGCTGGGAAAATGGAGAGTCTTATGGCATAAAGAACCTCCGAGGGAACGAGGGCTTTCTTTGAGCCCCCTTGGCTTTTCAGGGGGAATGTGGTAACAATGGAGTCCGTTTCCTGAATCGTCCTTCAAGGAAAGGAAGACGACATGAAAAGAAAGATCAAGAAGCAGCTCAAAGAAGACGAGTTCGTATCCGGCCTGACGAAGTTCTGGCAGTTCGTCAAAAAATGGGAAAAAGAGGTCATCATCGCCGCCGCGGCCGCGGCGGCCGTGATTCTCTTGTTCTTCGGCTTTCAATTCCTCAAGATCCAGCAGGCAAAAAAGGAAAGCCGGACGGTCGGAGAGATCTTGAGCCTCCGGGCCGACCTGGCCGGCAAGCCCCAGAACGTGGCCAAGCTAGAGCAGATGGCCGGCATAGGAAAATTCTCCCGCATCGCCTATATCAGCCTGGCCACGTACTGGATGGAACAGGGCCAGCCGGATAAGGCTCAGGCCGCACTGGCCGGCATCAACGAGGATACCAAGGATTTCTTTTACTACCAGGCCCAGGACCTTAGGGCGCAGATCGCGATAGTGAAGGGGGAATACGACAGGGCGATCGACGTGCTGAAAAAGGTCGAAGAGGAAAAGCCCAAGGATTATCTCCTGGACGCTGTCTTTTACCGCCATGCCGAGGCCTTGGAAAAAAAGGGCGACCTCCAGGAAGCGCTGAAACTCTATAAGAAGCTCCAGGACGAATACGCCCAGACGTATTACGGATATGACGCGTCTCTTAAAGTCAAGAAGCTCGAGAGCGCGAAGTAGGCGGGCCTGGGGCATAAAAGCGGGGGGAGGTTAGGGTAGGCAATTCTTTTTCCGGGGCGCCGGAAAGTCGAGCAGGGGTGGCACGGCGAAGGGGCTCCCCGCCCGCGCGCAGCGGCCTGGCGGCGAGCACGGCCGGGGAAGAGCCGCGACAGGACCCCGCCCGAAATTGGCCTGACTCCGGAAAAAAATTGCTTACGAGGTTAGGCGTCCGCTTGTAAATTCGATAAAAAAGGCTATAATTTATTTTTTATTCCATAGAGGAGGATCATCCATGGCTTATAAGATCACCGAAGAATGCATCAATTGCGGAGCCTGCGAGCCCGAATGCCCGAACCAGGCGATCTCGGCCGGCGATACGATCTACGTCATCGACTTCAACAAATGCTCAGAGTGTGTCGGAAGCTTCGACGAGTCCCAGTGCGCTGCAGTCTGCCCGGTCGATTGCTGCATTCCCGATCCCGATCACAAGGAGAGCCGGGAAGAGCTCGAGGCCAAGCATAAAAGGCTGAAGGGCTGATCTTTCATTCGCCTTTTTTCCGATAGGAGTGAGAACCTCACTCCTATTTTTTTTAATCCTATGGACGAAACAAAAATCGAAGGAATACCGGCGGCTCCCGCGGCGCGGAGGGCGGTCTCCTTTTTCGGGAAGAATCGCGTCTGGCTCAACATCTTGCTCTTCATCCTGACGGTCCTCTCCACGTTCGTCGTCGGCACAAGCTGGAGCGCCAGCTACAAATACGCCGAAGAGATCAGCGCGAATCCCGAATTTGTCGTGACCCTCCAGATGCTGATGGATACGCAGGTGCTTTCGCTTAGCCTCATTTATGCCGCGGTTCTGCTGGTCATCCTTCTCGGGCATGAACTGGGACACTATTTAACCTGCCGGTATTACCGCATCAGCGCCACCCTGCCTTTTTTCATCCCGGCCCCGACGCTCGTCGGGACCATGGGAGCGTTCATCAAGATCAAGTCGCCGATCACGCGAAAACGGCAGCTCTTTGATATCGGCGTCGCCGGGCCGCTGGCGAGCTTCGTCCTGTCGCTTCCGGCGCTGGTCATCGGCGTTGCGCTGTCGAAGGTCGTCCCATCCCTGCCCAAGGAAGGCACGTATTACTTCGGCGATCCGCTCCTGCTCAAGATCATCGGGGCCATCTTTTTTAAGAATGTCGGGCCGAACCAGGATGTTGTTCTTCATCCCGTCGCCGTGGCCGGATGGGTGGGCGTGCTCGTCACGGCCATGAATCTTTTCCCGCTCGGCCAGCTCGATGGCGGGCATGTATCTTATGCGGTTCTCGGTCCCAGGGCTAAAGCCATCGGCCGTGTCTTCCTCGCTGTCTTCGTCGTCATGGGCATTTTTTTCTGGGCCGGCTGGCTCGTCTGGGCCCTCGTCATCATGCTCCTGGGTTTGAAGCATCCGCGGATCTGGGACGAGGACGCATCTTTGGGAACCAAGAGAAAGATCATTGGATTTCTCACCCTCGTCGTTTTCATCCTGTCCTTTATTCCCGATCCCATCAAAGGGTATAATGGGCTCGAGCTTATCAGGCAATTTTGGCGATAAAAATATGGGGAAAGTTTTTCACAGATTCTGTGGAAAAATTGTGGATAAATGCGCCGGCGGCGAGCCAAATTCACGAAAATTCTTGAAGATACAACGATTTGCACAATATTTAGTCATGTCTTATAACTTATTGATAACGAATAAGATATGAATTCGCTGTAAACAAACAAGTTGCGTTGAAGGAGCCCGAATAACTCGAATAAAAGGTGGAATCGATGGAAAAAACGCTTAGCCGGGTCATCGAAGCTTTCAACAACCTGAAGACGAGGTTCCAAGCCGGAGAGATCTCCCGCCAGGAATTCATCGATGAGATGAAAAAGCTGCGGATCAAGGACGACAGGGGCCGATTCTGGATGATCGGCGCCCAGACCGGCAAGTGGTATTATTTCGATGGCAAGGATTGGGTCCAGGACGAGCCGCCGTCTCAGAAAGGAAAAAAAGCGATCTGCATCTATTGCGGATTCGAGAACAAGTTGGAAGAGGACGCCTGCGCCCGTTGCGGCGGGAACCTTGGGGAAGATCGTCGCGTATGTCACCAATGCGGGGCCAAGTTTCCCGAGCCCTTCTTGAATTGTCCGAAGTGCGGCTTCGGTCCTGGGGAAGGGGAAGCGGCGGAAGAGATGGCGTCCGCCGGTCTGAAAGAGATCAAAGAGGTTGAAGATATCGAAGGACCTTATGTCCTCCGCTCGGTCCAACCGTCGTCATGGTTCCTGTTCGGCGGGGTCTTGGGCCTTTTGGTCGGAATCCTCGCCGGTGCTTTTGCCGGCGCGACAACCTATTTTTCAAAATACCTGACGTTTCTTCCCCAATCGCTCGTCAGTCTCCAGGGCAATCTCCTCGGCGGCGCCATCTATGGGCTTTCGGGGGGGATCGTCGGGTTCCTGGCCTTCGCCTGCGTCGCTTTTCTCAAGGCCGTCATCGTCAATTTTATCCTCTCTCTCGTAGGGGGGATCAAGTTCAAGGTCCAAAAGGCTTCGTCCCAAAAGACGAGGAGAAAAAAAGAAGAAGACAAGGAATCCGATTACGGCCCGGGCGAATTCCACCTCAAAGACTGAGCCCTTTGCCTTCTTTCAGCCGGGCCAACGCATGGGCGATCTGCCCCACGGAAAGCGACTCATCGTTCGGGGAATAAACGACCGGCCTTAGAACTTTGAACCGCTTTCGTTCGAGCTCGTCGGAAGCGCGCGAAAGCAGTCTCTTGTTGCAAAACACCCCGCCGCAGAGGACAACGGTGTCGATGCCGGATTCTTTTCTCGCCATCTGAGCGATCACGACGATGACGCGGGCCAGCGTGTTGTGGAATTTCGATGAGATGAGGCGAGGAGGAAGGCCGTAGTCTAAATCGGCCAGGATGTTCTTGATGGTTTTCGTGAAAGATATCCGGAAGAGCCTGTTTTCCTTGGTGATGACAAAAGGATAAGATGCTTGGATGCGGCTTGAGGCCGCCGCTTCAAGCCGCATGGCCGCTTCAGCTTCGAAGTCGTTCTCGAGCGGGCTTGTCCCGGTCAGGGCGGAGACGGCATCGAACAACCGACCGCAGCTCGACGAAAGCGGCGATCGGATCCGGTTTTTGATCATCTCCAGCACGCCTTGGATCTTTTTCATCTCCACGTTTTTTAAGATGCCAGCCCGGGGAACGGAGGCGAATCCGGCTTCGTGGAGATAGGACAGGGCCATCCGCCAGGGCTGCTTCGCGGCCAGATCGCCTCCGGGAAGCGGGACGGGCTCGAAATGGGCGAGCCTCTCGAATCCAAGGTAATCGGCCAGGAGGAATTCCCCGCCCCAGGCTTCTCCGTCAGGGCCATAGCCGTAGCCGTCCCAGGAGACGCCCAGGACTTTCGTTTCCGGGGCGGTCCCGTGTTCGAGCATGGCGGCGAGGACGTGGGCGTGATGGTGTTGGACTTGAAGGTGCGGAAGGCCGAGCCTTTGGGCATAGCGGGTCGTGTGGAAATCGGGATGCAGGTCCGAAACCACGCAGGCGGGCTTGACGTCGAACAACGTCATCAAATGCCCGATGGTCTCTTTGAAATAGAGGTGGTTCGGGTATTCATCCAGGTCGCCCAGGAATTGGCTGGTGACGACATAGCCGTCCTTATAAATGGAGACCGTGTCTTTGAGCTCCCCGCCGAGGGCCAGCACGTCCTGGGACGACCGGAGCTCCGCCGGGACTTTCTGGGGATAGGGGACATAGCCGCGGGCCCGCCGGACGAAAAGGGGCGACGCGCCGACGGCTTTGACCACCGAATCGTCGGCCCTCATCGCGATGGGGCGGTTGTGGCCGAGGACATAGTCGCACAGGCCGCAGATGCCCTCATCCTCCTCCTTCATGATGGGAGAATCTTTTTTGTTCGAGCTCGTGGCCACGATGAGCTTAAGGTTTTCAAGCAGAAGATAGTGGAGCGGCGTGTAAGGAAGCATGAAGCCGATCTCGTCGAGGTTGGGGGCGATGCCGGGGATGTCCCTTTTCTTTTTTAGGAGGACGATGGGCCGCCGTTCGGACAGGAGCCATTTCCTTTCGGCGGGTTTGAGGCAGGCATATTTTTCGACGGTCTTTACGTCCAGGGCCATGAGGGCCAGGGGTTTTGTCTCTCGTTCCTTGATCTTCCGCAGACGGCGGACGGCATCAGGGTTCAAAGGATCGCAGGCCAGATGAAATCCGCCGAGTCCCTTGACGGCCAGGATTTTTCCTTTTTTGATCAGCTCGGCGGCCCGCTCGATCCCGCCCGGGATCTCCTTCCCCGTTCTTGCCTTCCTGAGGATGACCGATGGGCCGCAGCGCGGGCAGGCGATCGGCTGGGCATGATAGCGCCTGTCCAGCGGGTCATGGTACTCGGCCGAGCATTCCGGGCACATCGGAAAGCCGGACATGGTCGTGTTCGACCGGTCATACGGCAGCGCTTTGACGATCGTATAGCGCGGGCCGCAGTCCGTGCAGTTCGTGAAAGGATAGCGGAAACGGCGGTCCCCGGGGTTCATGATATCGTGATGGCAGTTCGGGCAGGTCGAAATGTCGGGAGCGATAAAAACGAACCTTTTACCCTGTTTGGATTTTTTGACCGCGAAGTCTCTGAACCCCTTGAACGCTGCCGGTTTGAAGGTCAACCTCTCGACCAGGGCCAGCGGCGGCTTCTCTTCGACGATGGCCCGGAGGAAATCTTGGAACTCAGTTTTTATGCCCTTTTCGATATGGATCTCGACGCCTCGGCCGGCATTCTTGACCCAGCCTTTATAGCCATAATGACGGGCCAGGCGGTAAATGAACGGCCTGAACCCCACTCCCTGGACGACTCCGAAAACGGTGATCCTCAGCGCGCCGCCTTTCATGATTGTTTTTCTCGGCGGCTGTAGATGCAGCCGCAGTAGTTCTGCCTGTAAAGCCCATAGCGGCGGCTGAGCTCGATCGTTCTTTGGAAACCGTCCTTCTTCTTGAAATCGGCTTCCAGGAAACGAAGGTGATATTTCCGGCCGGTCAAGCTTCCGATCCGGTTGAGGACATCGGCCTTTTTCCAGGGACTGACGCTCATGATGGTCGTGAAGGCCGACAGGCCGAGCTCGATCGCTTTTCTGGCCGTTCGCTCGAGCCTTATGGCGTAGCAGATGTCGCAGCGCCGGCCTTTCTCCGGCTCCGCACGGAGTTTCCGCGTGAGCGTCAGCCAGAGATCCTGATCATAGTCGCCTTCATGCAGGTCGAAGCCGAGGATGCCTTCGACCTTCCTCGTTTCCGCCAGCCTGAGGGCATATTCTTCGGCGGGCCAGATATTAGGGTTGTAAAAAAAACCTGCGACGTTGAAATCTTTCTGGAGCAGCTCTATGACATACGATGCGTCGGGAGCGCAGCAGATATGGGCGAGCATTCCGGGCTTGGCCATGCTTCCATTTTATGATGAAGAAGGAGGAAGGTAAAGCTTAGCGAAATTTCTCGATCTCCCTCAAGTAATGGAGGATATTGCGGTTCAGCTTATCGATCTGGACATAGATCCCCAAAAAGTCCTTGTGCTCCGGCCGGCCCCTGTCGATCAAAGCGCCGATCTCGATGAACTGTTCCTCTTTCTGCCGGTCGATGGCCTTCAGGAACTCCTGCCCCGCCTTGATCTTCTTATTGCCGTCCTTGATCTCTTTTTTGAGGCGCTTTTCTTCTTCCTTGGCCTCGTGGATCTTATGGCCGTCGGGAACCTCGCCGGCTTCTTTGAGCTTTAAAAGCTGCTTGGTGGTCTTCCGGGCGTCTTCCTGTTTCTTTTGAAGGTCGATGATCCTCGACAGGATGCCCTGGAGTTCGGTCTGGCGTTCGGAGCCTTGTTTTTCCAAATGCTCCAGGTTATGAAAGAAGGCCTTATATTTCTCGTCGGAGACCTTATCGACCCAAGCCTTTTTCCCCAGCTCTTTCAGGAGCACGGTCCTTTTGCGCTTTTCCCGATTCAGCCTGATCTGGAGCTGGGTCCGCTTCATCCGTTTCTTGGCCCCGGAGAGGAATTCGTTCAACCTCTGACGCAGGTCACGGTCGCGGAGAAAGATAAAAGCCAGCAACATCAGGATGACGCATAAGAGGAGCCACAGGATCCAGTAAGGAAGTCCCTCCCGGTCGATCGAGGGTGTTGCCTGTAGATCTAAGAGGATATTCAGGAAGCTATCTCTCCTTGTTCCTGGAAGTCTTCTTTATATTTTTTTGGCACTCTTCCATCGTGTCTGAGTAAGCTTGATCTTTTCCCTATAGCTTACACGAAATGGAAGAGATCCTTATTTTTTAATGAAAAATGCAGGATTTGTCAATCTTTCTTGAAGATCTTGGAGATATTGGTCCGGAGGTCGAACGGGTTCGGGACGACGGGCAGATAGTTCTGGATGGAATGCTCGATGAGAGAGGTCATGGCCGCCAGGTTCTCCCGGAAGACCGGGTCGATGTCCTCCTGGCGGTTGAAGAATCCTCCGCCGATCTCGTCGATGGGAGGGAGCTCGATCGTATAGGATGGGATGCCGGTCATGGCGAACGTCCAATCCGTCACGTCCCCGTTGGTCAAATAAAGAGACGTGCCGGACTGGCCGTAGTCATAGAGCCGGCCGTTAACGGCCTGGATCTTTGCCGACATCTCGGCCGCGATTTCTTTCATCTGGGCGTCTTTGTCGGAAGGAAGCTTTGTATAACCCCAGGGATAGAGGATGACCTGGGAAAAGCTGTGAAAAGAGATCATCGCCTGAAAATCTTTGCTCAGAAAGAGGTCCCGGACGGCCCGCGTCTCTGGCTCGGAAAAAGCCGCCGTTCCCCGATAGACTTCCGAAGCGGGATTCAGGCTTGAGCCGGCGTTGTCGATTCCCCATTTGTATCCGTAATTCCGGTTGATGTCCACGCCGAAATTACTCTTGCCGTTGTCGCGCCTGTTCTTTCGCCAGTAGCGATAGACGTGGATCGTGTATTCCAGGCCGTCGGGGTTGACGAGAGGGACGATCCAGATCTCGCTCTGGTCCACGAGGCGTTTGATATCAGGGTTTGTGGCATAGTTTTCAGCCAGATATTTTCCGAGGAGGAACGGGACTTCGACCGAGATCCATTCCCGGGCATGATGGCAGCCAAGAAAGAGGACTTCGGCCTCATCTTCCTCGAGAGCGACATTGTCGCTGATCTTCATGGCGTAGATGTTTCTTTTTTCCAGGCTGTCGCCGATATCGAAGACCTTGACGATATTGGGATATTTTTGCTGAAGGACCAGCATATCCGTTTCGAGCTCGAGGTAGGAGTGGTACGCGCCGTTGATCCCTCCCTGGGGAAATAGGACCGGGCTGGAGGGCGGGGTTGATCTGGGCGTCTCCGGAATGTAAGCGACATTTTCTTTTTCGAGCTTTTCTAGGTCTGCGGGCCCGGCAAGGACATAAACTTTTCCGTTCCATTCGCCGAGGAGATCAAGGTCGAGCGCGTCAATCTTGTCGGCCAGGGATATGCTCTTGGCGATGCTGATGATGACCGATCTTTCGGGATTCTCGGCCCGCAAGGCGGTCCCGCTCGCCAGAAGTACGGCGAAGGCTAGGATAAATCCGGTCTTCGTCTTCAACATCTTACCTTATAATTTTATCATATCTATTATGCAAAATGTCCATCGGGCATCAATCCCCCGCAGCGATGAATCAAGGGGTGAATTTTGGGTCATCTTTTATAGATTTAAGCCCAGGGAAAGGGCAATCCTCTTTACGGTCAAGTCGTTCCCAGAGCCCGATTCCCGGCCGAACATGGCCCCCAGGTCAAGACTCAGGCCCTTCCAATGGCTCCCGGTTCCGAGCGTAAAGCCCAGATAGGATGAGTTTGGCTCTTTCATGGGCTGCGGATCATAAATGAGGCCAGCCCTGAATGGGATCCAGGCTTGCCCTCCGAAGAGACTGAGAGCGGCCCGGTATTCTGCGGCCGCGCCGATCTTGAATATATCTTTGAAATCCCGGGCCTGTTTCTCGCCGAAATAATCCAGGGAATACTTCGACCAGGCGTAATAGGAGATGTCCGTGGCGAGAGTCAATTCGGGAAGAATGGCGTAGCTCGCGCCCAGCCCGAGAACAAGCGGCTGTTTGGCCCCGTCTCTTGAGGAGGCGGCGATGAGGATGTCGGTATTACCGGTCGGGGCCAGATAGCGCAGAGTGCTGCTATTTTCCGCGTTCTTCAAGTGCGGCGTCCGGAAAGCGGCGGCGAGGTGAAACTTGTCTGTAATCTCAAGAAGGAGCCCGCCGTTGACGTAAAAGCCGCTAAAATTCTGCGTTTTCTTGTCCGTGATCGTATAGCCGGGGTAGGCTGACTGTTCTAGAAATTCTCTTTGAAGGCTTCCCGTCGAGTAATTCAGCCCCAGCCCGACACTGAGACGGGAGCCGAAACGGCGAGCGGCGGAGAAATTGACGTTTCTGAGGACGCCGTCCTGGGTAAACTTAAGCATGTAAACAAGCGTCTCGCGATAGTATTCCTCATATTTGGCTTCGGGCCGGTTATAAAGCTCGGTCAGGGAGACATTCAGGGCTAATGTCCAGCCGCCGAGGCGGACAGACAGCCCGGCGAAGTCCAGACCGAGGAGACCTTGGGTGATATTTTTGTCCGTTCCCAGGACGCCGGTGTTCAGGGGGCCGTATTTGAAAAAGGATGCACTCTGGAAATAGCCGTTGACCGTCAACGTGAATCTTGGAAGGCCCGGAAGAAGAGCAGGGTTGGCCAGGGCCGCTGAGGCGTCCGAAGCCAGGGTGAATGCCGTCTCTCCCCGGCCGAGGGCGGCCGCGGCCGTATAGGGGTGAGTGTTCCAGGTCCTGAACGGCGCTTCGTCCTCATACTGGCCGAGGACGAGCTGGCCGGAGGCAAAAGCGGGGAAAAAGGACACGGCAACCGCCGTCAGGCATAAAGTTGAAAAAAACCACCTCTTTCTCATCGACGATAGATTTTACCCATCTTCCCTGGGATTTGCAAATCCAGGCGTATTATGCTATTTAGTATGGTCTTTTAGAGAAGGCAGCCCATGGCCAACAAGAGACGAATAAAGATCATCGGGACGGGATTCTATGTCCCTGATCAGATCCTGACCAACGCCGACCTGGAGAAGATGGTCGACACGACGGACGAGTGGATCGTCAGCCGGTCCGGCATCCGTGAGCGGCGCATCGCGAGCGCCGAACAGGCCACTTCGGACCTGTGCCTCGAGGCCGCCCGGCGGGCTTTGAAAAACTCCCATCTGAGCGTCAAGGACATAGATCTCATCCTCGTCTCGAACAACACGCCCGACACCCTATTCCCGGCGACGGCCTGCTGGGTCCAACAAGGACTTCAGGCCGACCATGTCCCCGCCTTTGACGTCGTCGCCGGTTGCACCGGTTTTCTCTACGGCATGATCGTCGCCGAAAGCCTTATTCTCAGCGGCACGGCCCGGCGCGTTCTCCTGATCGGCGGCGAGACCTTGTCCAAGATCACGAACTGGAAGGACCGGAATACGTGTGTTCTTTTCGGAGACGGCGCCGGCGCGGCCATCCTTGAGGAAAGCAAAGACGATTCCGGTATGCTTTCTTTTTATTGGAAGGCCGACGGGAGCCTGGCGAACCTCTTATTGATGCCGGCCGGCGGCACGAGAAATCCGGCCTCTTTACAGACCGTCGCGGAAAATCTGCATTATCTTCATATGAAAGGGAATGAAGTCTTCAAGCATGCCGTCAAGCGTATGGGGGAAGCGGCCGAAGAGGCGCTGAAAAGAGCGGGGCTGACAAAAGATGACATCGATATCTTTATCCCCCACCAGGCGAACATCCGTATCATCGATGCTGTCGGCGAACGCTTAAAGATCCCGAAGGAAAAAGTCTTCGTCAATATCGACCGCTACGGCAACGTGTCCGTAGCCTGTATCCCCATCGCCATCCATGAGCTGCGGCAGCAAAAGAAGATCAAGCCGGGAACGATCATCGTTTTGGATGCCTTCGGCGCCGGCTTCACCTGGGCCTCGGTCGTCTATCGCTGGTAAGGCGCTCGTCGGGAAGGGCCTGCTCCATCGGAGATTTTTAGCCCTTCGAGCTTCACTGATTTTTCGGCGGCGAGGGCGGGAGAGGGATGTCCATGACAGGAGCCGGCCGACCCTCTATTTCTCCGTCGACAATTTCTGGAAGATCCCGTTCAAGGTCTTTTTGTCCATTATACCGACCTGCGCGTGGCGAATGATGCCCTTCTTGTCGATGACGAATGTCGTCGGGATGGCGTCGATGGGGCCATAGTCTTTGATGGTCTTCTCGGGGGCGAAAGCCACAGTATAGATCATCTTGTTCTTTGTGACGAAAGATTTCAGCTGGTCGGGAGTGAGTTTATCGACGGATAGGCCGATGATCTCGAGTCCGTTGACCTTATTCTGGTCATAGAACTCGACAAAATCCGGGATCTCGGCCCGGCAGGGAGGGCACCACGTCGCCCAGAAGTTCAGGATAAGGACCTTCCCTTTGTAATCCGCCAATGTCAGCGCTTTGCCATTCAGGTCTTTCAAGGAAAACGCCGGCGCGGGCTGGTTCTGGACTAGGGCGCCGAGAGAAGTCCATCCTGCTAGCGCAACAATTATTAGATATAGCGCTCGTTTTTTCATACTGTATCCCAATATATGCCTTATTTTATATATTATATAGGAATTATAGGAAATTGGCAAGCCGAAGCGACAGACCTATTAATCCTCCCGATTTTCTTCTGCGTCGCCTTTTATCACTTTATTAGGCGAGGGACAGAGGATGAGGAGGCCATAAGGAGGCGAGCGGGCACGGGTTCGCGACCGCAGGTCGAGAAGAGCGAGCCGACGCTCGAGCCGGTTTCCTCGCCGGGGAAACCGGCGTGCCGACGAATCCTTCTGTCCCGAGCCTCCCTAGCTTGCTTCACACTTCTTGAGGAGGCGGGCCCAGTTGCGGTCCACTTCCTCCTGCATTATCTGGATATCGTCAGGCTTGAGATGGCGAAATCGTCCCTGGAGCTTGAGGTAGTCGTTGATCGGCTTCTTGTCCTTGACCTTGATGTTGAGCGTGTACTTCTCGCCGTATTCGATCTCATACAGGGGGAAGATGCAGTTCTGGATGACCATGCGTCCGAGCTTGACCGCGTCTTCGGGCCGGCTCTTCCAGCCCGTGGGGCAGGGAGCATAGATATGGAGGAATCGCGTTCCCTTGACGCCTTTCGCCTTTTTGGCCTTCTTGAACAAATCCTCGGGATAGGATATGGACGCCGTGGCCTGATAGGGAATCCGGTGGGCGGCCATGATCGCGTTGATGTCCTTTTTAGGCTGGTTCTTGAAAAATTTGACCGGCGTCGTCGTCGTCCAGGCGCCGTAAGGCGTCGCAGAGCTTCTTTGAATGCCCGTGTTCATGTAGGCTTCGTTGTCGTAGCAGACGTAGAGGATGTCGTCATTGCGTTCGGCCGCGCCGCTGAGGGCCTGCAGTCCGATGTCGAACGTTCCCCCGTCGCCGGCCCAGGCCACGACGGTCGTTTTGTCGTCCCCGACCATTTCAAGGCCGGCCTTGACACCCGTGGCCGTGGAGGCCGCGGCTTCAAAGGCGCAGTGATAAATCGGTACGCTGAGGCTGGAGTGGGGGTAGGGCCCATCGATGACGGCCCAGCAGCAGGCCGGGATGCAAAGAACGGTCCTCGGGCCCATGGCTTTGAGAAAGTATCGCATCGCGAGCCCTGCGCCGCAGCCCTGG
Organism: Candidatus Aminicenantota bacterium; assembly: GCA_022866045.1. GTDB lineage: Bacteria > Acidobacteriota > Aminicenantia > Aminicenantales > UBA4085 > JALHTW01. The sequence continues at coordinate 23,804 of JALHTW010000028.1, forward strand.
CAGGCCAAGTTGCCTGAGCCGGCATATTCTTCGACAGGCAGCGTCAACGTCATCTTTTTTTCTTTTTTCATTTCTTCACTCCGATCCAGAGGATGTTGTCTTCGGGGATGTCATGGGAGAGCGTGTAGTCAACGACTTCCCGGAACGAGGCCGGCGTGATGTCCCGGCCGCCGAGCCCGGCGATGAAGCCGAAGACGGGAATGTCGCCGGCCTGCCCGTAGAGAGCCGATTTCACTTCCTGGGCGAAGATGCCGTGATGGCCGTAAGAGATGTTGCGGTCCACGACGGCCACTTTTTTCGCCCTCTTCAGGATGCGCTGGACGACTTCGAAGGGGAAGGGCCGAAAAACTTTCATGCGGAGGTTTCCGGCTTTGACGCCGCTTCCGCGAAGCTCGTCAACGGCGACACGGGCCGTGTAGCCCGCGGTCCCCGATGTCACAAGGATGATCTCCGCGTCGTCGCATAGATAATCATCGACCAGGCCGAGGTATCGTCCGAACAATTTCTCATATTCCCGTCCTGTCTCCTCGATCAGGGCGGGGACCTTTTCCATGTCTTTTTGGAGCTTATAGCGCAACTCAAAATAGTGTTCGGGTGAGGTGAGGCCGTTGAAAGCATGCGGATCGTCGGGCGTCAAGCGATAGGGCGGCTTGAACGGCGGGAGATATTCGTCCACTTTGGCCTTGTCCGGGATGTCGACGACCTCATAAGTATGGGAGAGAGTGAAGGCGTCGAGGATGACCATACTCGGAATGGCGAGGGTCTCCGACACCTTGAAAGCCTGGATAACGGTGTCCAAGACTTCCTGGTTTGAAGCGCAGTAAAACTGCATCCATCCCGTGTCTCTCTCGGAGAGGCTGTCGTTCTGGTCGGTCCAGATGCTCCAGCCGGGTGCCATGGAGCGGTTAATGTTGCCCATGACGACCGGCAGCCGGCCGCCTGAAGCCCAGTGCAGCAGTTCATGCATGAGCGCCAAGCCCTGGGCCGAAGTTGCCGTGAATGTCCGGGCGCCGGTGATGGAGGCGCCGATGCAGGCGGCCATGGCCGAATGCTCGGATTCGACTTTGATGAACTTGGCGTTGAGAGTTTTATCGGCACACATTTCCGAAAGGAGCTCGACGACCTGGGTTTGGGGCGTAATCGGGTAGGCTGCGATCACCTGGGCGCGGGACAGCATGGCCCCGTAGGACAGGGCGTGGTTTCCCATCATGACTTTCTTCATTTCCGTTCCTCCACCATGACGATGCACTTCACCGGGCATTCCTCGGCGCAGATGCCGCATCCTTTGCAGTAATCATAGTCCACGACCGGGAGCTCGTTCTCGATCCCGATGGACATGTCCGGGCAGAACTTCCAGCAAATGCCGCACTGGATGCAGTCTTCGAGCCTGATCTCGGGCCGGATGTTCCGCCAGGAGCCGGTCTTGTTGTAAAGCATCGAGCCGATCGACATGGGCATCATCGGCATCTCGTCGGCGGACTGAAAAACGATCTTTTTAGCGTCTTTTTTCTTGGGCATGGTGTTTGTCTCCTAGGCGGATGCCGCGGCCTGTTCGTATGCTTCGGCCGCCGCTTTCTTGTTGTCTTCGGGCTTGATCGAGATGGCGTCACCGATCGCCTGGAGAAGCGACTCGAGCTTGGCCAGGTTGAGGATCTTGACCACGGCGCCGGCGACGGCGGTGTTGACGATGGGCGCGGCCAGCGTCCCAAGCTTGTTTTTGACCGCAATCCCCGTGGCATTGACCGTTGCCACTTTGAACCTGGCGGGGAACTTGAATTCCGAGGGATGCTTGTCGCTGTTGATGATGATCCAGCCGCCGTCCTTGAGCCCGTCAGTGATGTCGATGGCTTCGACGAGCGTCGGGTCCACGACGACGACATGGTCGGGGGTGTAGATCCGGCTCTTGTCGTAGATCGGTTTGTTATCAATGCGGATGAAGGAAAAGACGGGAGCGCCGCGCCGCTCGACCCCGAACTCGGGGTAGGCTTGGACGTAGTTGCCTTCTTGGGCGAGCGCATCGGCGAGAATTTTCGAGGCCACCACCGTCCCCTGGCCGCCTCGTCCATGAAAACGAATTTCGATCATTGGGACTCCTTATGATGAAGATCGATTAAAAAAACATATGACAGGGACCTAACCTGAATTATTCATAAATTGCGTCGTTTCCTCGAGAAGAGAATTCGCAGAGGACGCCGAATTCAAGATGAGGGGAGACGATCCCAAATTCCGGAGAATTTGGGTCATGTCCCCGAATTCAGCGCCCGTCTGCAAATCCACGACGGGAGAGATAACGTCATTCATAAATAATTCAGACTAAAGGATGATCCAGGAAGGACTGCCTTTAGTGTTTTAGTTTAGGCCGCGGAAGGCGGGCTGTCAAGGGGCGCCCGGGGGACTCGCCTGAAAGAACTCGTTCCTTCAAAAGTTCTTTACGCTTTCAGAGACTCCGTTTTTTCGGCGGCGATGAACTCGCTTCAAGATGCGCTCAAACATCATCGCCGCAAGGCTCCCTCAAAAACGGAGCCGCTGACGGCTAAACTTTTGATGGTCACTTCGTCTCTTTCAGTCTCGTCTAAACTATTAAAAGAAAAAGAACGGAATATTTGCCATCCGTACGTCGCCCCGTCAACAAGAATAAGGACGATCAAGACGGAGGAAAAGCGGCGCAGGATGAAATCTTACTTGGGGCGGAATATTAGGACAAGAAGAAGATTCAGCTTTTCTGCCGATAGGAGGCGTAGAGTTTTTTGAGCATGAGGGCGTCCGTTTCCCGGCTCGGGCTTTCACAAACGACGCTCCCCTCCACTTCGAAATCCTTGAGGGCCTGGATCCATGCGTCGTAGTGAAAATCGGAGTCCTCCAGGTTCAGGTGCTTAATCTCTCCGTTCTGGTTGTATTCACACCCCGAGATGTGGACGTGGATATTCATAAGGGCCGGCCGGCCGAGCCTTTTTTCGACCTTTTTCAGGATGCGGTGGAAGTCGAGATAGGAATTGGCTTTTCCTTCCCTGGCGTAAAGATGGGAAAAATCGAGGCAGGGCGCGAGCCCTTCGATGTCCTGGCAGAGCGACAGGACTTCATCGAGAGAACCGAATTGGGACCTCTTTCCCATGGTCTCGATGCGCAAGACCGCGGGATTTCTCTCAGACCGAAGGATGGACGTGACTTCGGCCAAATCTTTTTTGATGACGGCATAGGTCCGTTCCGGCGTGGATGGTCCATAATAGCCGGCGTGGAAAACGACACATTTCGCGCCGCACTGCTCCGCGGCCCGGGCCGAGCGGAGGAGATGGTCCTGGCTCTGGAAGCGTTTGCCCGGTTCCGGGGAGTTGAGGTTGACGTAATAGGGTGCATGAACGCTGAGACTGATGCCGAGGGCCGAGGCTTTCTCTTTGATCTTCGCCGCCGTGTCGCTCCCGAGCTTGACGCCCCGGACAAACTCGATCTCCAGACAGTCCAGCCTCAGTTCGTGGAGCTCGCGGATGGCCGAAAGCGAAGTGGTCTGGGACGAAGAATCAGGGACGCCGGCCGTTCCGAATAGAAGCTTTTTAGCAGCGGACGGCATCCGGCCCTCCATGGGAGTTCAGGAATTCGGAGACGAGTCGCATGGCGCAGAATTCGCCGCACATGGAACAAGCCTCGGTCTTGGATTTTCTTTTTTTCCGGATGTCTTCGAATTTATGAGGATCGATGGCCAGGGCTTTTTGTTTGTCCCAGTCCAATTTTTTCCGGGCTTGGGAGAGTTTCAAGTCCCTGTCCAAGGCGCCCGGCACGCCTTTGACGATGTCGGCCGCGTGGCCGGCGATCCTGGAGGCGATCAAGCCTTCCCGGACATCGTCCACGGAGGGAAGGCCGAGGTGTTCGGCCGGGGTGACGTAGCAGAGAAAATCGGCCCCAGCGGCCGCGGCGATGGCGCCGCCGATCGCTGCCACGATGTGGTCGTAGCCGGCTCCGATGTCCGTGACAAGGGGGCCCAGGACGTAGAACGGCGCGTCGTGGCAGATGCGTTTCTGGAGTTTAACATTCATCTCCACCTGGTCTAAGGGGATATGGCCCGGCCCTTCGACGATGACCTGGACATTCTGTTCCCGGGCGCGTTTGACGAGTTCTCCAAGGGTCAGAAGCTCTTCGACCTGGGGTCTGTCCGTGGCATCCAGGATGGAGCCTGGCCGGAGCCCGTCGCCGAGGCTCAGGGTGATATCGTGAGCGCGGGCAATCTCCAGGAGGCGGTCAAAATTCTCATAGAGGGGGTTCTCTTTCTGGTTGTGAAGGATCCAGGCCAGGTGAAAGGCGCCGCCGCGCGAAACGACGTCGGCCACGCGGCCCTGGCTCTTCAACCGCTGGATGGCCTTCGAGGTCAGTCCGCAGTGAACAGTTATAAAATCGATCCCTTCCCGGGCCTGGGCCTCGATCACGGCGAAGAGGTCGTCCACGGTCATGGCCAGGATCGAGCCCCGTTTTTCGATCGCTTCGATCGCCGCCTCGTAGACCGGCACGGTTCCGAGCGGGATCGGGACCTTGTGGAGGATCGTTTTCCGGATCTTTTTCAGATCGCCCCCCGTGCTCAGATCCATGATCGTATCGGCACCGTATCTCAGGGAAACATCGACCTTTTTGAGTTCTTCTTCGAGGCCTGGGAAGTCCCGTGAGGTGCCGATATTGACGTTGACCTTCGTCCGCAGTTTCCGGCCGATGCCCAGAGGCCGAAGCCGGGGATGGTTGGAATTAAAAGGAATGACGACCTGACCTCGAGCGACCAGAGCCACGAGCTCATCAGGGTGGAGACTCTCCTCCCGGGCCACTTTCTTGAGGGCCGGCGAGATCGTTCCTTTTTTTGCGAACTCAAGTTGGGTCATGTTGGATCTTAAAAAATAGTTTACATCTCTTGGGCGGATTATTCAACAGTTTAGGCTTTACCCAAAATTGCCGATAGGATTCTTTCTTCTCTGATCAGATCAAAAATAGGGTGAAGTCCGGAATTCCAGGGACACGATACCAAATCCAGAAATTTGGTTCATGTCCCGGAATTCCGTCTAGATTTCTATCGGCAATTTTGGGACTTTAGAGGAGTTGACGAAGTTATTGAATTAAGCTAATATTACCAAAAAAGTCGTGATAAACGAGGGAAATTTATCGATGAAAAAACTGATACTTCAAACACTGAATTTCGCAATAATTCTGCTGTTTGTCTCCTGCGTTTCTTTCGAAAATGCTCATCTTGTGAATTTGGCCACCAAAGAGTCGCCTTCCGAAACAGACCTGATTTTAACAGCTTCAAGACCCCTTCAGGTCAAAGAGACAAAACTGGAAAATCTCCCGGGCCTCATCCTAAGTTTTTCAGAAGATAAAGTCATGAGCAGGGAGCTGGAGGTGGTGGAGGTAAATAAAGGGGCGATTAAAAGGGTCAAAAGTGAATATTTCCAGAGCGGGGGCCCGGACGAGCGCCAGTTAAATTTCATGATCGTAGAATTTACTCGGGATCTGCCCTATAAAATCTATAAGAGCGGGAGCTCCATTATCATCAGGATAGAACATTCAGAGCCGTCTCCGGTCGGCGGCCAGACTCTGAAGACCTCAGCCAATGATAATGAAGCTCAGCCCCAAATTCAAAAATCCCCCCCGCTGAGAGAAGGAGGATATCTTGTTGGACCGGGGGATGTTCTGAGCATAGAAGTCTGGAGACAGCCCGAAGTCTCTCGTGATGTCGTTGTCGATGATGAAGGAGAAATCCGGCTGCCTCCGATAAAGAAAATCCTGGTTATGGGAATGACTGTGCCTCAAGTCGAAGAGAAGCTGACCGAAGCTCTTTCTAAATATCTTATTGATCCTGCTGTTTTTGTTACGATTAAAGAATATAACAGTCAGAGAGTGGTTGCTTTGGGGGAAACAAAGACCGGGATGTATACCCTCAAGAGAAGGACGACGCTGGTGGAGTTTCTGGGTCAAATCGGCGGTCCGACAGGCGAGGCTGATATTTTCCATATAAAATTGATTAAAAAAGACGGACAAAGCTTCACTTACGATTTAAACGAGCTTATGAAGAATCCTCAAAAGAGCGAGGATGTTCTTGTTTCGGGAGGAGATACGCTTTATGTCCCTCCTTTAGAAATGAATAAAGTTTATGTTTTGGGCAAGGTCAATTCTCCAAAATCTATACCGATTAAAGGAAAATTAACCCTGATCGATGCCATCACAGAAGCAGGGGGGCTTTCGCCCGGCGCGGTCGCGAGGAGTATTATCATCGTTCGAGGAGAACCGGGATCCTCAAAAGGAATTCGGGTAAACCTGAATCAAATCCTTAAAAATGCCGATACGGCTCAAAATATCGAGCTCGTGCGCGGAGACATTGTTTATGTTCCGACGAGTTTTATCTCTGATCTAGAGAAATTTATGACCTTGATATCACCTCCTTTATATTGGTATGTTTGGTTAAAATAATAAACCATCTTAAAAGATGGGATTTGAGGTTGCGAAATGCCTAAAGTCGAAATGAATTTGAGCGATTACTTGCGAGTCATTCGCAAAAGAAAGCGCGTTATCATTTTAGCTTTTGTCATGGTCGTCGCTGCCACATTTTTTTACACCCGTCGGCAGACTCCGATTTACAGCACATCCTGTAAAGTGAGAATCGAGCAGCGCAAATCCGTTGCGGCGATCTTGACCGAATTGATCACCTGGTCTCCCGGAGATGAAATGGCCTCTCAGGCTAATATCATTAAAAGCTATCAAATCATGGAAAAAGTCGCGGAGAAATTGAACTTCATAAATCCCTCCACGGCACCTGCCGAGCGTATCGCAAGAATCAAAGGCATCCAGGGTCAGGTTATGACAGAACAAGTTGAAAATACCAATATTATTGCGATCACAACGACTTCGGATAACCCTCAAAAGGCGGCGGTTTTAGCCAATACGATTGCCAGTGTTTATGTTGAAAGCCACTTTGAAAACAAGAAGAAAGAAACATCCAATGTCAAGGAATTTGTCAAAGCCCAATTAGATATTTATTTAAAGGAATTGCAGGATAGTGAAATTGCCCTAGAGAAATTTCGACGGGAAAATCCATTGGTTGTGGACAGCGACCTCGCTTCAGTCCCCGTTCAATCTGATCCTCTCGTGGCGAGCCTCAAGGGGGAAATTGTTAAAATAGAGTTAGAGCTGATTTCTTTAAGAAGCAGATATACGGCCGAACATCCAGACGTGATAGCCCTGAAGCAGAGATTGGAAAAAGCCAAGGACGATTTGTCCAAAACTTTGAGCCAGCTGACAGACAGCCAAAAAGATCTCTCGACAAAAGGAGTTCAGCTCGTTCAGTTGAAACGCAATGTTGCCTTGTCTAACGATATTTATTTGATGTTTAAAAAGAAATATGAAGAAGCGCGCATTCTGGAGGCGGAAAAAGCTCAAGATGTGACGATCATTGAACCGGCTTCGATTCCCTCCGGCCCGATAAAGCCAAACATGAATTTCAATCTCCTGATAGGAATCTTTAGCGGACTTTTGATCGGACTCATTCTTGCCTTTGTTTCAGAAAGCTTGGATATCACGATTGGCCGGATAGAGGAAATAGAAGAATCGTTCAAAGTGCCAGTTTTGGGCATCATTCCCAGCACTTCCCTGGAAAAAAGAAAAGGAATTTTTAGGGGGAGATTTAAGAAGGAAAAACACAAGCTGGATAAAGAAAAAATCCATGAACGCCTTGTGGCCATATTTGCCCCGACAAGCGTTGCGGCCGAGGCTTATAAAGCTCTGCGCACGCATCTGGAGCTTTCGGGACTGAGAAAGAACGGAGACGGCAACAGCCTTGTCATTACGAGCTCGGGCCCTGAAGAAGGGAAGACACAGACGTTGTGCAACTTAGCCATAGCCATCGCCCAGAGCGGCAAGAAAGTTTTAATTGTCGATTCTGATTTTAGAAAGCCTATGATATACAAGTTATTCGGCCTGAAAAGAAGCCCCGGATTAGCCAATGTTTTGATGGGGAGTGTGCCCTGGAAGAATGCCTTAAATACCAGCACGGATATGTTGTTAGGAGGGCTTGAATTGGAGAGGATCCTTTCGACTCAAGGAATAGAGAATCTGCATGTAATGACTTGTGGAGACCGGGTTTATAATCCATCTGAATTAATCAGTTTTCCCCAAATGCGCGACCTCATCCTGGAACTCAAACGAAATTATGATATCGTCCTGTTCGACAGCCCGCCAACACTTCCCGTAACGGATTCTGCAATTCTGGGATCTCTCGTGGATGGTGTCATTCTGGTTTATCAGGCCGGGAGGACATCAAGGCATGCCCTTCTCCGGACCAAGATACAATTAGAAAGCGCACGGGCGAAAATTCTTGGAATCGTCATTAACAATCTTAAAGCTGAATTTATCGAAGATATTACTCCCTATCAGAGATACCGCTATTATGGCTATTACGGAGAGAAGAAGAAATAAATCCTCAATCCAAACCGCCAATTCTTGAATATTGCTGGATGGCCGAAGGAGGGATTTGTTTTGGTCCACGAGTGAGCCGTTTAATATGCGCATAAACCTGCGGGAGCCGAGATATATCGTTCCCATTATTTCCATTTTAGCCGTCGTTATCCTTGGTGTTCTGTTGGGCCAAGTTATTAGCGGATTTTCTTATAAGATTTCTTTAATCCTGGTCTTGGGCGTCGCAATTTTTTTAGTGACTTTGATCAACATAGATGCGGGACTGTTCATTCTGATTTTATCAATGCTCCTTTCTCCAGAGATCATGTTAGGCCGCGTTCCCGGAAGAGATGTTGTCGTCCGGATTGATGATTTTTTGCTGGCGATTATCACTTTTGCCTGGTTGGCTAAGACAGCCATTTATAAAAAATTAGCTTTGTTTATTAAAACTCCTCTTAACAAGATCATCAGCCTTTATATATTTTTGTGCCTCATTTCGACCCTACGAGGCATGGCCTTAGGATATCTCGTTCCCGCAAAAGGTCTTTTTTATCTCGCTCGATATGTTGAATATTTCTTGCTCTACATATTGGTGGCGAATCAAATTCATTCCCGGAAACAGATAAGATTCTTTCTCGCGGTTTTTTTTATTGTCTGTGCTCTTGTATCAGTTTATGGCATGCTCCAAATTCCCTCAGGCGAAAGAGTGAGCGCTCCCTTCGAAGGAAAAGGAGGAGAACCCAATACGTTTGGCGGCTACTTGCTTTTTATTCTTTGCCTAGCGATAGGAATCTATTTGCAGGATGTTTCTCCGCGAATGAAAATGGGTTTACTTGTTCTCTCGGCTTTGATTATTTTCCCCTTTTTCTATACCTTGTCACGGGCCTCATACATGGGCATTATCTTTTCCTTTCTTGCCATGATCGTCTTGAGCAAGAAAAAATTCTTATTAGTTTCGGTGATGACAGCACTCATCATTGCAGGAATTATGGTAAAGCCCGAAGCCGTTTTTTCAAGGGTGGAATATACATTCCAGAAAAAACAAGCCGATTTAGCCAAAATTTTTAATATTTATCTCGATCCTTCTTCAACGGCAAGAATTGTCAGCTGGGAACAAAGCTTCCAAATATGGAAGAAGAATCCTCTTTTAGGCCGGGGAGTCGCAGGAACCCGTTTTATAGATGGACAATACATTCTCTTTCTGTCTGAACTGGGCATTCTCGGCTTTCTTGCCTTTTTATGGCTCTTATGGGCAGTTCTAAAGCATTCTTTGGATGTCCGTAGAAAAATGGAGGATGAACTATATAAAGGCCTGACTCTTGGCTTTATAACGGGTTTTATCGGCTTAATTATTCATGCCGTAACGGCAAACACATTTATTCTCATACGCATCATGGAACCTTTCTGGTTTATCGCAGGAATCATCATGATTCTGCCCACATTGAAAGAAGAGCCATTGGAAACAAATCTCTGAGCCTAAGGATGCATGAGTGAATGCTTATGATGATAAACACCCATGTCATTCCTTCATGCACTCCGTCAAGTTGAACGTTCTTCTTTTATGGTCAATCTCCTTCAATAGAGACGCATAACAAATCTAAATGAAGAGAGGCATCATTTAAAAGGTCGCCAACAGTATTGACATACGCAAAATGACAGACAATAGGATAGGCACGAAAACAAGGTTTATTAAAAACACCATAGCTTTAACGGGCTCGCAGGTGGGCATTAAAGCTTTATCTTTAGTGCTTGGCATATTCGTGGCAAGGTATCTTGGGGCAACAGATTATGGCAAATATTCCTTCGGCTATGCCTACATTGACCTTTTTGGGCCAGTGGCCGGTTTGGGGCTCAATCTGCTGATTGTCCGAGAGGCATCTCGGAAGCGGGAGAATGCGCCTGTTCTGGTGGGTACGTCCATGGCTTTAAAGCTCATATCCTCAATTTCTGTGGTTGGGCTTGCCTTTGTGATTCTTCAGTTTATCCCCTCTTCCCATGAGGCCAGGATTGTCGTCTATATTTTTGGATTAGGCTTCATTCTAGAACATTTGTATGGCTCCATCAGTATGGCTTTTGCCGCTTTTGAGAGGTTTGATATCTATGCTATGTTCCAGGTTATAGAGAGAATTGTGAGCTTTGCCCTAATTTTATCTCTGCTCTTCTGGGGTTTCAGGCTTATGGCGATTTCCTGGGTTCGTCCCCTGACGGCGCTTATCATCTTGGTCCTAAATCTCTGGTTGGCTTCGAGGAAAATTCTAAAATCCAGGCTCCACTTTGATAAGAATCTTTTTCCCTTTCTTTTAAAGGAAGGCTGGCCGTTTATGGCCGATGCGCTCTTCATGATCGTTTATTTAAAAGTCGATGTGGTTATGCTCCAGGCTTTTAAGGGTTCTACGATCGTCGGATGGTATGCTGTTGCTTCAGGGCTTCTCCTTGCGTTTATCCCTTTGCAAATGGCCGTCATTCAATCTATATTTCCCATATTTTCAAGGACTTATGTTGAAGATCACGGCTCTTTTTCCCTCTATTTTGAAAGGATTTCAAGATTCTTATTATCGACAGGAACAGCGGTTGCAGTGATTGTGACACTCGCTGCTTCTCCGCTGGTGTCACTCCTTTATGGCAAAGAATATATCCCGTCTATCTCAATGCTCAGGATCCTGATATGGACTTTGCCACTGATGTCTTTGAGCTCACTGGCAAGAACAGCATTAATGAGCTGCAATCTGCAGCGAACCGCACTCTGCGTGGGCGGCAGCAATGTCATCGTGAATATCGTCTTGAATCTATTCTTTATCCCCCTCTTTGGAGGGCCCGGGGCTGCCATTGTAACTGTTTTGACTGAACTTGCCGGGCTTATGATTTTTTTGATTCTTATTAAAAAGAAACTGCCATATATAAAGGTCATCAATGGCCTAAGGTTTCTCAAGGTTGATGATCTTCGGGCTATAAAAGAGCTTTTGCCAAAAAGAGGCTAATGCGAGAATAATAAGCCCTTACAGAAGGAACTTCAATGAAGAAATATTTAGAAAGAATTTCAGAAAGTGAAAAGGATATGGCTGTTTTCAAATGCCATCACGCCCAGTATAAATTTGCAAAGGCGTATGTCTTGGGAAAAACTGTCTTGGATGCTGGCTGTGGCAATGGTTATGGTGCTTATTATCTGTCTGGTTGGGCAGATCGGATTATTGGCCTGGATATTTCCGCTGAAGCCATCACGTATGCCCACGCCCGCCATCCAAGAGAGAATATCCGATATGTCAGAGGTCACTGCGCTTTGCTTCCTTTTCATGATCATTCTTTTGATATAATCTGCAGTTTTGAAGTGATAGAGCACATCCCTGATTATTCTGGCTTTCTTGCGGAAATGGAAAGGACTTTAAAACCGGGAGGAATGACGGTCATTTCTACACCGAATAAAAGGATATCCTTCTCGCCTGGCAAGACTTCGGCTAATCCTTATCATCTTCATGAGTTTTCAGCGGAGGATTTCAAAGATTTGCTTCGGCCTCACTTTCGAGGTGTAACACTCTATGGCCAAAAGGGGAGCGAGAAACTCAAAGAAGTCTTTCGGGGAAACAAATTCAAGCGGTTTCTGGCAAAAATAGATTTTCTTGGAGTTCATCGTTTTTTGTCCGAAAAGGTTTATGAAAAATGGGCAAGAATCTTGGGATTTGCCATACAAAAAGATATTACGGAAGACGATTACTTTTTTGTGGATTCAGAAATCGATACCGCCGAACAACTGATCGCCGTTTGTAAAAAAGACCAATGAAGATCTTATTAGTCGCGCCGCAATCAAGAGATACAATATTGGGGGCCATCGGCAGCTATTGCGGGAACGCATTAAAAAATCTGGGTTATGATACAGAAGTTTTTGACTTTCGGAGAAGTCCGTACTTGAGAAGTCCGATAGGCTCTCTTCTTAAGAGAGTGATAAGAAAAGTCCATCCCTCCCTCCGCTGGAAATTTTCATTAACCGAATCATTAGAAAAAGAAAAGATGAATCAGAATTTATCTGAGTTCGTCAAGGATTACAAACCGGATATGATGTTCATGTTGATGGGCGACACCATTTCTTCTCGAATTTTGAAGGAAGCGAGACAGCAGGGAGTGGTCATAGCCAACTGGTTTCATGATACGGTTCTTGCTCCCACACGAAAAGATTTTGTTCTGAATATATCTCCTGCCTATGACTATTTCTTTATTATCGACTCTGAAGATGTTCTTGACTATGTAAAAATTGGTGCGCGCTGCGTGAGGAGCATTCCCTTAGCCTGTGCTCCTGAAGTGCATAAAAGGCTCGATTTAACCGAGGAGGAACAGAAAAAATACTGGAGTGAGGTCTGCTTTGTCGGGACGTTGAAATTTGACCGTGCGGAAGTTCTGAGCCATCTTACGGATTTCGATTTGGGTATTTGGGGCAACTGGATAAAAAAGAATCCCTTGCTCGCCAGATATTATCGGGGGAAACATTTCTTTGGCAATGAGGCTGTCAAGATTAATAATGCGGCGGATATTGTTCTAGATATTAATCAAGGAAATGAAAATCAACGCTTCTATGTGACTCCCAGGGTGTTTGAAGTGCCGGCCTGCGGAGCGTTTCTCCTGACAGAGGAAAATCCTTATCTTTCAAGCCTCTACGAAATAGGCACAGAGATCATTTGCTACAAAGATGAGAAAGATTTAAAAGAGTTGATAAAATATTATTTAGAGCATCCCGAGGAACGGAGGAAGATTGCCCGGAAAGGCCAAGAAAGAGCTTATCGTGATCATACTTATGAAAAGAGACTTCAACAAATCTTTTCCATAATAGAAAAAAATGGCTAATCATCTCGGCATTTCTGTTTTCGATTATGACAGGGACAAGGAGGGAGGGCGCTTTGTCGCCATCGGTTAGAAAAAATATTAGAATTTTAAAGAGGAACTGCTGGAGTCAGAATCCGTGATGAAAAGGGAAAATTGGAGAGCACAATGTCGCACAATGAAAATGTCATGGAGGCGAGAGAAAAACTAAAATGGGTGAAATGCAATCTTTGTGGGAGCGAGAAATTCATTTTTCTTTTTGAAGGGCATGATTACTTATCGTTCTCTCCCCTCGCTTTTAAAGTGAGGCGCTGCTCCAGATGTGGATTGGTCTGCGTAAATCCTCGTCCCGAGAATATCATCCCTTATTATCGTGAATACCGTAAACGAAGTCCTGAACTGGAAAAGGACACCTTTCATTTTTTATCCTCAAATAGGCTTAAAAAGATTAAGAAATATAAAAAAGGGGGAAGGATTTTAGATGTCGGCTGCGGCAGCGGAAAATTTTTATTCGAGATGAGCAAGGAAGGTTGGGAAGTCTATGGGAATGATATTTCCGATGTTGCCTGTGATAATGTGAGAAAGGAATTCGGTTTGAAAAACATCTATCATGGTGAGCTTCTTGCTCTCAAATTTCCAGAAAATTTCTTTGATGTCATCACCCTTTGGCATGTCTTAGAGCATTTAGAGAAGCCCCGCGAGACACTCGAAAAGATTCATCGGATATTAAAAGATGACGGGCTGTTGGTCATTGAGTCTCCTGATTTCTCAAGTCCCCAAAGCATATTTTTTAAAGACAAATGGCAAGCCCTAGAATTGCCAAGACACCTTTATCACTTTTCACCAAAAACCTTGAGGAAACTTTTGAAATCAGCTAAGTTTGAGATTGTTAAAGAAGATTATTTTACGGATAGTCGGATCAGTTTCGTTGATTTAAAGGTTAGTCTAGTGCGATGGCTGGGAATAGAAAAGCTGCCAAACAGAGCTCAATTCAAAGAATCAGAAATCTCTGCTCATTTTCGCCAGGCTAAAACTCTATGGAGATTCACTCGATTTATATTTAATTGGATGTGCCTTTTGTTTTCTCGCTTTTTGAATTTCATAAGTTGGAGAGATATGTTACGAGTTTATGTTCGTAAGATGGATTGAAGAGTTAGGAGATGGAAGTAAAAAATATCAGTATCGTTATTCCCAGTTACAACGGTAAAGAACTCTTAAAAAGATATCTCCCTTCTATATTAAATGCGGGCAAGGGCTATTCTCTTGATAAAACTGAATTCATCATTGTGGATGATGCAAGTTCCGATGGGACTGTTGAATATTTAAAGTCGAATTGTCAGGCTATAAGAGTCATCGAGCATTCCGCGAATAAAGGTTTTTCAATTTCTGCCAATCAGGGCATCCTCGCTGCCAGAAACAGGATCGTTGTTTTGCTGAACAACGATGTGGAAATTGCTGAAGACTTTTTCTTTTTTTTGCCGGGTCATTTTGAGGAAGAAGCCATTTTTGCTGTCAGGCCCCGCATAAGGTCAGGCATCGATGATGGAGGCAATAGCTTCGAGAATCCAAGGATAGGAGGGAAATTTCGATATGGCTTTATTCACGTGCCTGTCGCAAAGCGGGGCAATCTCCGTTTCTCCTTCTTCGCTGGGGGAGGCGCCGCTGCTTTCGATAAAGAAAAGTTCGAGGAACTGGGTGGTTTTGACGAAATGTTTTCTCCATTTTATTTTGAGGATGTGGACCTTTCCTATCGAGCCTGGAAAAGGGGATGGAGGACAATTTACGAGCCGCGAAGTTTAGCCCATCATCAAGGCGGAGCGACCATTTCGAAATATTATCCCCGGCGGCGGATACGCAGGATTGCCGAAAGAAATAAATATTTTTTGGTCTGGAAGAATGTCACGGATAAAAAGCTCCTCCTCCGGCACGTGATTTTTATTCCTGTGAGGATCTTTGCTTTTTTGGTAAGAGGCAAATTTACGCCCCTCCTGGGTTTCTTTTCTGCTCTAAAAAAG
This sequence comes from Candidatus Aminicenantota bacterium, assembly GCA_022866045.1. Lineage (GTDB taxonomy): Bacteria > Acidobacteriota > Aminicenantia > Aminicenantales > UBA4085 > JALHTW01. Next base: position 39,043 of record JALHTW010000028.1, read on the forward strand.
ATTAGGCCCGTTATTAAGCAGCGAAGAATTCTGAAACAGGCGGCTAAATCGAGCGATAAAGAAATTCTCAGTCTCTTTAAGGAATAAGGGAGTTGAACGCCAAAAAAATAAGAGTCGCTTTAGGGATCATAACCCGGAAAATCCTGACCGGTCCTGTAGAAGTTTCTGTTGACCTCACCAGGAAATGCGGCCTGGATTGTCTTATGTGCTGGTGGTGGAGTCCTCTCTTGAAGGAGCGGCCCCCGAGAGAATGGGCCAATCAGAAAATAGATTTTGAATTGTTCAAGGAGTTGATCGAAGATTTTAAGAAACTCGATGTTAAAAGAGTTGTTTTGGGCGGGCAGGGCGATCCCCTTTTGTATCCAGAGATTTTGGAGGCCATCGAGATAACGAAAAAAAGCGGCATGGGCGTGTCCTTGATCACGTCCGGGGCCTTTTTTGGAGAAGCGAGGATAAGAAAAATTATTGATCTAGGGGTTGACAATATAGACATCAGTCTTCAAGCCGCGACTCCTTCGACTTATGTTAAGATTCATCCGGCTCAAAAAGAAGGGACATTTGAAAGAATTATAAAAGAGTTATTGCTTTTGCGGGAGCTTAAAGAGAAATATCAACGTAAGGCCCCTGCGATACAAATCATATTTGTCCTTTGTGCCCTTAACTACCAGGAGGTCGTGCGTGTCATCGAGCTGGCCAAAGAGGTCGGCGCTGAGTCTGTCGGTTTTAAGAGGATCGATGTGATCCCCGAAACAAAAGGTCTTCTGTTAACGGACGAACAATTAAAGGAATTAAAGATTTTGCTTGGCGAGGCGAAAGAAAAGGCTGCAAAATTAGGCATAGCCACAAGTCTTGATTTTTATCAGAAATTCATTGAAGAAGGTCTTACCACGGGAGTTTATACCTCCGCCTATTACACACGTATTCCCTGCTACGTGGGCTGGCTTTCATCCCGAATTTTATCGGATGGGAGTGTGATTCCCTGTTGCGGCTGCTATGATGTTAATTTCGGCAATATCCGGGACATTTCTTTCGCTGCGATCTGGAATTCAGAGCCGTACCGGCAATTCCGGAAGCAAAGCATAAATATCTGGAAAAACCTCAATCTTGTCCAGAAATGCAAATGTTCCTCTTGCATCGATTTTGAATTCAATCTTGGAATTTATCGCAGATTGCATCCCCTTAAAGCCAAGAGAATCCAGAAATGAGGGGAAAAATTCACGTCCTTTATATCGCGGCGCAAGGCAATTTTCTGGGAGGCGGAGAAGTCAGTCTGTTGAATCTTCTCAAATATTTGAATCGAGCGAGATTTACTCCTTTCGTGGTTTTTTCTTCAGAGGGATCGTTCTCTCAAGCGGCGAGAAGGATGAATATTAAAACAGAGGTGATCGCGCTCAAACCTTTAAAACGATTACATCTTTTTTCCTTTATCCGAGGAGTTGCGAAGCTTTTCTGTTTCGTCAAGAAAGAAAAGATTGATCTCATCCACTCCAATGCCGCGGCTTCTCGGGAAACGATCTGCAGCGTCCTTGTAGCGAAAATGGCAGGAATACCCTTCATTTACCACGCTCGGGTTTTGGAGTCTTCAAAGGGAATAGAGAAATTCGTGACACGTTTTTCCACGATCATTATTGCTATTTCAGAGAAAGTGAAGCAGAAATTCTCTTTTGTCAAAGATAAAAACAAGCTGATAAAAATTGGCAATGCTGTGGATTTAGATGAATTTAATCCTGAGATAAAACGCGGGGAAAAGGTCAAGGAAGAATTCCAAATTGGCCGAGATGAAAAAGTTGTCGGCACGGTTGGAAGGTTATATCCATTAAAAGGGATGGATGTTTTTTTGAAAGCTGTTTCCAGGATTGAAAGAAAAAATGCAAAAATAAAATTTATCATTGTTGGCGAAGATTCTTTCTCTGGCGCTTATCGGAAAACGCTTGAGAGGCAAGCCGAAGAAATGGGTATTACGAGGGACGTCATTTTTGCCGGGTTCAGAGAGGATATTCCAGAGCTTCTTTCAGCCATGGATGTTTTTGTTCTTCCTTCCCTTGAGGATTATGAGGCTTTTGGAAGGGTTGTGATTGAAGCCATGGCCATGGCAATACCTGTTGTCGCTACCCGGAGCGGTGGCGTCCCGGAGATCGTCGAGGAGGGAGTGACGGGGATTCTCGTTCCGCCCGGAGATGCCGAGGCCATGGCTGAGGCTGTTGGTGCTCTTCTCCTGGACGAAACTAGGGCAAAACAAATGGGCCTTGAAGGGAGGCGGAAGATTGAAAGATTTTATGGTCTGAGGACCCATCTTGAAAAAATTGAAAGCCTTTATCTCCGTCTTCTGGAAGGGACCAATCACGAGAGAATAAATAGGGAAGAATTGCATCCATGATTAGATTATCAGTGGTCATTGCAGCCAGGAATGAGGAAAGAAATATCAGGCGCTGTCTCGAGAGTGTCAAATGGGCTGATGAAATCATTGTCATCGATGACATGAGCACAGATCGAACTTTTGAGATTGCCAGGCTCTTTACTGAGAATGTCTTTTCCCGGGAAAGTCAGGGAGATTTCCATCGCAATAAAAATTTTGGCCTCAGCAAAGCCTCTGGCGAATGGATTTTGAGTTTGGACGCTGACGAGGTGATACCGCCTGAGCTTGCTCAAGAGATTAACCAAACGATCGAGAGTTCTCTCCTTTTAGGTTATGACATCAACCGAAAGAATTTCTTTCTGGGAAAATGGATAAAGGGATGTGGCTGGTGGCCTGATTACATCCTTAGGCTTTTCCGGAAAGGTGTAACGTGTTGGCCTCTGGCTATTCATGATGTGCCTCAGATTGAAGATAAAAAAAGAGTAGGATTTTTGAAAAATTCGTTTCTCCATTATTCTTATGTTTCTTTTAATCAATACTTTGAAAAATTCAATCTCTACACGACTCAGGTCGCAAAAGAAGAATATGCTAAAGGCGTTCGCCTCAGCCTCAAAAATTTTTTCATCTTATTTTTCTTAAAGCCCCTGTTTTGGTTTGTAAAGAAGTACATTTTTTTGGGGGGTTTTCAAGACGGTTTCCGCGGATTTTTTATCTGTTTTTCTTCAGCCCTCACCATCTTTGTCGCCTATTCCAAGCTTTGGGAAATCGAACAGGCAAAAAAATGAAGATCGGGATCGATTGCCGAGAGCTCGGAGCTTGTCAAACTGGTATTGGGAGGATCTTGATTGAATTTCTCAGAGAAGCAAGAAGGAAGGCGAAGGATTTTGAATTCATCCTTTTTGGAAACGAGAAGACGGACTTTTTATCATTTCAGGATATTATTTTGGATTACAGGAGGGTCGTCATCAAAGAGAGATGGACTTTTTGGTGGGATCAGATTCAGCTCAAGAAGGCTCTCCAGAAAAACGAGATCGATGTCTTTTTTTCTCCCTATTATAAAATCCCGCTTTTGACCAGGGCGAAGACCGTCCTGTCCATTTTTGATCTGACCTATCTTCTTGTCGAGCCTTATGCTGGGCGTCTTAAAAACACAATTTATGTGAAGAATTTCATCAAATTAGCTGCCAGAAAAGCAAAGAAAATCATAACCAGTTCAAATTCTACGAAAGAGGATCTGTCGAAAATTCTTCATCTTCCTCAGGGAAAAATCAACGTTGTTCACTTGGGGATCAGCTCCAGATTTAGGACGATTCACGAAAAAAACAGGATAGAATCCGCCAAAAAGAAATATGGAATTCCCCGAAAATATGTCCTCTATGTTGGGAATTTCAGCCCCCATAAAAATCTCAAGAGACTCGTCCGTGCCTATTATTTATTGACCGATCATCTCAAAGAGGAATATTCTCTAGTGCTGGGAGGCGGAGAAGCTGAAAAATTGGGGATCCGTGATGCGGGATCGCTTATCTGTATCCCCTATATCGCTGAAGAAGATTTGCCCACACTTTATAGCGGCGCAGAGCTTTTTGTCTTTCCCTCTTTGTATGAAGGTTTTGGATTCCCGCCCCTGGAAGCCATGGCCTGCGGCTGTCCCGTGGCAAGTTCAAATACGTCTTCGCTGCCCGAAGTGCTTGGCGAGGCAGCGCTTTTTTTTGATCCCTGCCGAATTGAGGAAATTTCATCCGCGATCCGGCGGATGTTAGAAGATGAAGACCTGAGAAATAGGCTTCGGCAGAAGGGTTTGGAAAGAGCGAGACTTTTTACACCGGAAAAAATGACGGGTGATCTTCTGTCTGTCTTTGAATCGGTTTATGGAAATTAAGAATGTGTGGAATATGCGGTTTCATAGGGACGATTCGAAACAAGGAACTATTGGTCAGGATGAATGATTCTCTCTCCCATCGAGGTCCGGATGGCGAGGGATATTATTGTTCCTGGGAAAAAAAAGGCGGCGATGAGAATCAACGGGCTGTAGGTTTTGGAATCCGGCGACTGGCGATTATCGATTTGCTCACGGGGGACCAGCCGATTTACAATGAAGATAAAAGTATCGTCACTGTCTTTAACGGCGAGATCTATAACTTTCAAGAGCTAAGAGACCGTCTTCGCCAAAAAGGCCACGGCTTTGCGACAAATTCTGATACAGAGGTCATCGTTCACTCCTATGAGGAATATGGCGAGCAGTGTCTGAATCATTTTAGAGGCATGTTTTCCTTTGCTCTTTGGGATCGAAGGAACGAAAAGCTCCTGCTGGCCAGAGACCCTCTGGGGAAAAAGCCGCTCTATTACACAGTTTTGGAGGGCAATCTTTTTTTTGCTTCAGAGATAAAATCTCTTTTATCTATTCCGGGGTTTAAAAGGGAGATCAACAAGAAGGCCCTCTATGACTATCTGACATTCAATTATATTCCTGGCGAAGATTCGATATTCTGCGGAGTCCACAAGGTTCCCGCCGGATGTGTTCTCATCTATCAGAAGGAACACTTCTCTTTAAAGCGCTACTGGGATATCGAATTTACTCCAGCAGGAAATTTATCAGAGAAATATTACTGTGAGGCCCTTCGAGATCACCTGGAAACGTCCGTCAGACTGAGAATGGTGAGCGATGTTCCCCTGGGTGCGTTGTTATCGGGGGGATTGGATTCAAGTATTATCGTTGCCCTCATGTCTCGACTTTCAGACCGGAAAATAAAGACATTTACCGTAGGCTTTGATGCCCCCGTGTTTTACAATGAGACAGATTCGGCAAAAATAATTGCGGATCGATTTCAAACCGATCATCATGAGCTGGTCGTTAAAGCGATAGATGTCGAGAAATATCTCCCCAAGCTTGTCTGGCATTTTGATGAGCCCTATGCCGACCCGGTGGCGCTTCCGACGTATATCATTTCTGAGTTTACATCCAAGCAGGTGAAGGTGGTCCTGACAGGAGATGGGGCGGACGAAAATTTTGCCGGCTACACGAGATACCGGATAGAACATTATGCCCGTCTATTCCAAAATATGCCCATCCTCGCCCAAGAAAATTTGCAGAGATTAGTCGATGTTTTGCCCCGTTCGAAAAGAATCAAGAAATTTTTTAAAGGTATTTTCATTGATTCTTTGCCCGTGAGATATGCAGCCTGGATAGCTCAACTTTCGGATCGCCTGAAAAATGAAATTCTTACTGAAGAATTTGATGATCTGAAAAAAACTTCCTCCTTTAATATTTTCGAAGAAATCCTTTCTTCCTCAGCCGTCGCTGAAGATATCTCCCAAATGTTGTACTTAGATTTTAAAAATTGGCTGGGATATGTCCATCTCATCAGACTTGACAGGATGTCCATGGCCAATTCCTTAGAGGCCCGATCTCCTTTTTTAGATAAGGAATTGCTTACGTTCTGTTCTCAAATCCCCTCTTCTTTAAAAGTCAAAGGGAGGACGACAAAATATATTCTCAAGAAGGCGTTTGCCGGAATTATCCCTCGGGAGATATTAGATAAAAAGAAACATGGTTTCACAGTTCCTGTTGAAATCTGGTTCAGAAATGAATTGAAAAAATATGCCCAAGATATCCTTCTTGATAATTCTTTTTTTAACAGCGGCTTTTTCAACAGACCCCATATAGAGAATTTATTGAGACGGCATTTTTCGGGAAAAGAAGATCTCGGGACAACGTTATGGGCCTTGATCAATTTCGCCTTGTGGCAGAAAATCTTCATCGAAGATATTCATTCAGCAAAAGATCACCGTCCGGAATTCGTAAAAAAAGATAAAATTCTTCTCATTTCTGGCGATTTTTTGCCCGTGAAAGGAGGGATTTCCACTCTTTTCTATGAGACATGTCATAAGAACTCCCAAATAGTGGTGCTCACAAAAAGAACCGGCGATGAAGAGGCATTTCCTTCTTTGCCAAAATTGAACATCCGGAGAGTCCGGGTCTTCAATAAATATCTTCAGCCTTTTATTTTCGCTGCCCATGCCTACAAAATTGTCAAAGAAGAAAAAATTGATAAGTTGATATGCGCCCAGCTTAGAATTCCCGGTCTTGCGGGATACCTTATTCATAAGTTGCTGAAAAAACCCTACTATGTCCATACCTATGGCCCGGAATTCAGAAAGCACAAATGGATCGCTCCTCTTATGAAACGAATATTGAAAAAAGCGGCGAAGATCATTGCCATCAGCGAGTTCGCCAAAGCCCAACTTCTCAAGGAGAATATTCCTTCTTCCAAGATCGTGACATTTACTCCTGGAGTGGACACCGCCAGGTTTCATCCTCATCTCAATGCCGAGAAGATATTCGAGAGATATCATCTTTCCCATAAGATTATTCTTCTCACGGTTTCACGCTTAGAAGTGAATAAAGGTATTGATAAGGTGATAAATCTTATGCCTGAGATCTTAAATAAATATCCTCAAGCTGTCTATGTCATTGTCGGCAGAGGCCCCCATGAACAGTATTTGAAAAAATTAGCCGCGGAGAAATCGAAGGATAATATTCTCTTTGTCGGAGAAGTCCCGGATGAAGAACTTCCCTTATTCTATGCTTCTTGTGATGTCTTCATACTTCTGACGAGAGAAGTCCCAAGCAAAGGCTATGTCGAAGGTTTTGGAATCGTTTTCCTTGAAGCAAGCGCCTGCGGAAAACCTATCATTGCAGGCAAAGCGGGGGGCAGCGTGGAGGCCGTTGAAGATAATGTTACAGGCTTGATTGTCAACCCGCAGAACGATAAGGAAATCTTGTTGGCTCTCGAAAGACTTTTAGAAGACCCTGATTTATGCAATAAACTGGGTTCGAACGGAAGAATCAGAGTCAAAAAGCAATTTGATTGGGATGTAAAACGAAAACAGTATATCGATATTATTTCATGAAGTGAATATTTATAATAGGGACTGAGTCATTATGAGCAATATTTTATATGCCATTGTCGAAAGGATGAGAGGAGAAAATGTCAGAGAAAAGATTAAAGAACTTCAAAAGACTCAGTCCTGGACTCGAAAAGAATTACAGGATGATCAGAATAAGAAGCTAAATGAACTCCTCTCCGCCGCAAAAAAAACCGTCCCCTATTATTCGGAGGTGATTAAAAATCCAAACCCCGATGCCATAAATTCCCTTCCGATTTTGACAAAAGAAATTATCCGCAAAAATATCAAGAGAATGTTTAATCCAGAAATTCCAAAATGGAAATTTATCAGATACAGTTCAAGCGGCACGACCGGAGAGCCCGTCCTGCTATTCTTAGAACGAAGCGCCGTCGGCTATTATCACGCGGCCCAATGGCGCGGATTTTCCTGGTATGGAATCCAACCGGGAGCAGGGGGAATTAAAATATGGGGCGTGCCAATAAATTTAAAGTCAAAAATTATAGAAAAGCTCAAAGACAGAGTAAACCATAGGATTCGCATTTCTGCATTTCAGCTGGAAAAAATAAAAGTCAAGAATCTCTGGAATACGATCTTGGCCTATCGGCCGGAATACGTCTATGGGTATGCCTCGGCTTTATATCTTTTTGCCTGCCTGCTTGAAGAAAATCATCTGGCAGGAGAGGAATTGGGCCTGAAATTGATCGTATCCACAGCGGAAGTTTTATACGAATATCAGAGAGAAAAATTAAGAGGTTTTTTTCAATGCCCCGTGGCCAATGAATATGGAACATGTGAGGCAGGCATCATTGCTTTTGAATGCCCGAAAGGCTCAATGCATATCACCTCGGAGAATGTGTATGTTGAAGTCGTTAATGAATTTAATAGGACCCAGGGGCCAGACCATGATGGGAGAATTGTTGTAACGAGTTTAAGAAACTTCGGTTTTCCGCTCATTCGTTATGACCTTGAAGATATTGGAGCTTTCTCAGGAAAAGAGTGTGCCTGTGGAATTCGGCTTCCCCTCCTCCAGAGAATCCAAGGAAGAACGAGCGATTTCGTTCTTACAAATTCGGGAAAAAAGATCCACAGCGAGTTTTTCAGCTATCTCAACAGAGAATTGATGGCCCGCGGATATGGTCTAAAAGAATTCAAAATAGTTCAAAAGAAAAAAAATGAGCTCCATGTTTATTTGCTGAAAATTGACGAGGTGAATAGACGGGCCGTCGATTTTATTTCCGACACGATTAAAAAGCATATTGATCCATCCATGCGCGTGACGTTCGAGTTTGTCAGGAAGATAGATTCAGAAAAATCGGGGAAAAAAAGGTATTTTGTGAATGAAATACCCTCTTAGCTTAAAAGGAGTCCCGTGCAATATCTGCAAGTTGAAGGCCGAAGAAATCATTATGAAAACAGATCTGGGCAATATTGTCAGGTGCAAAAACTGCGGATTATTTTATAGATCTCCAAGGTTATCCGATGAAGATGAAATACGCAGGTATAAGAACCTGGGCTATGATGATGCGTATTGCGAAATATTAGACAGATCGAGAAAGGACCTATATCTCGCCGTTCTGGAGGAGATCGAGGCTTATAAAGGCAAATTGCTCGATGTGGGGTGCGCGGACGGCTATTTTCTGGGCTTAGCCCAAAAAAGGGGTTGGGAGCCCTATGGCGTGGAGATATCAGATTTTTATTTAGAGAAAGCAAAAAAAAATCTGAGCGAGAAGAGTGTTTTTGGCGTTCCTTTAAAAATTGCCAAATTTCCATCAAATTTATTCGATGCTGTTACGCTCCTGGATGTTCTCGATCATCTTGGGGATCCCCGGGGAGAATTGGACGAGATCGGAAGGATTCTTAAGAAGAAGGGGATGTTGATTGCCCGAGTTCGCAACGGAGCATTTCACGTGTTGCTGGATCGATTATTTGAAAAGAATGTGTTTGGGATTATCCCGGTGTCAACGGTATTTCATTTATATGGATTTGACCGTCATACCCTTGCCATTCTTTTAAAGAAGGCGAACTTTTCAAATATCAGAATCGAGAATTCAAAGCTGACGGGGGGGAATCCTTATTGTCAAACAAAATATTTAGAAAGGTATATGATAAATATTATCAAAAGAACCTATTCGGCTTTTGCTGAAGTCGTAAGCTTGCTTTCTCGCAAAAATGTGCTCATTTCTTCTTCATTGATGATTTATGCCAAAAAAAAGTAAAATCGTTCACATCATTACCCGCTTGGATAAAGGGGGATCAGCCCAGAACACACTCCTTACGGTTTTGGGAATGGATACGAAAAAATATGATGTCCTCTTATTCAAAGGTCCAACGGTTGAATCCAGAATGAGTCAAGATGAGAACGCCTCCGTCATGGCTGACCTCCAAAAGGCGCAATTGAAAAGGATAAAGCTCGTGACGATACCTTTTTTAGTAAGGCGAATAAATCCCGCTTATGATGTCTGGGCCTTAATTTGTCTTTTTTGGCTTCTCATTAAGGAAAAGCCGACCATTGTTCATACCCATACTTCAAAGGCAGGATTTTTGGGGAGACTTGCAGCTAAGCTTGCTCGTGTCCCGATTATTATCCACACTCCCCATGGCCATGTCTTCTTTGGCTATTTTGGCCCTTTAAAAACGCAGATGTTTATTCTTCTTGAAAAATATGCAGCCCGCATAACGGATAGAATCGTGGCCCTTACGAAAGGGGAAAAGGAAGATTATCAATTCTATAAAATCGCTCCAGAGGATAAGATTGTTGTCATCAACAGCGGGGTTGAACTAGAAAAAATCAAAGACCTATCTTTGGAGGAACGACAGAATTTAAAAAGGCAGCTCGGAATACCCGAAAGATCTTTCGTTGTTGGCACCGCGGGCCGCTTAGAGCCAGTTAAAGGGCCGGAATATCTGATGGAAGCGGCCAAAGACATTCTCTCTAATTATCCTCAAACCTATTTTGTCTTTGCCGGGGACGGACCCCTCAGACAGAGATTAGAGAGGAAAGCTTATGAGCTGGGCATCAACACCAACATGCGATTTTTGGGCTGGAGGAATGATGTCACCCGGGTGATTTCCATTTATGATATTTTTGTTTTTCCTTCTCTCAATGAGGGGATGGGAAGAGTCTTGGTGGAAGCCATGGCTTTAGGAAAACCTGTTGTGGCGAGCAAGGTCGGAGGAATACCTGATTTAGTGACTCATGGGAAGACCGGCTTTTTAGTTCCTCCGAAGGATCCGGGACAGATGGCAAGATATATTCAGGTCCTCATAGAGGATGAAGGGAAAAGAAAGAGGTTGGGGCAGGCGGGAAAAGAGATGGCCTTGAATTTTAAGAAAGAGATCATGATCGAGAAGATAGAGGAATTGTATGATGAGTTGCTCGTAAAAAAGAATATATTTTTCTTGCCCCTTTGATAATGGTTTATGCCCCACCATCCAGCTGTTTATTAATATCAACGCATTAATTAAAATGATATCCCCGTTGGGGCGGCCTAAGCGCCGCCCATATATTGTCACTTTATTTATTACGTTTGTATTAGTTTGCGAGATCCTTTGCCGAATGCCTCACGGCTTGAGGCGAAGCCTTTTCATTTTTTGTTTAATTCGCGCCCGGCCAGCATTAAAATAACAATAATCGTCAATACACATAAACCCTGCAGGAGCTCTAAATAGATTCCCAGATCTTTTGCGGCTTTGAGATTAATGCCGCCTATTCCCAGGCAGAGGGCAATTAAGTAAATGAGCAAAACCGTTTGGGTTTCGGTAAACCCGAGTAACACCAGACGATGATGTAAATGGTCTTTTCCTGTGTATTCAATCCATTCCTTAAAGGTCTTAACCCTCCTTCTTAAAATTCTCGCTATGGTAATGTAAGTCATATCGAAGATAAATATGCCAAGAATCAAAATAGGCAAACTGAGGGCCACCTTCGGGTTGTTTTCCGCCCAGCCGCCCATAATGGCCACTCCGCCTAATGTAAACCCTAAAAAAGTACTCCCTGCATCTCCTAAAAATATCGAAGCGGGCTTAAAATTAAATTTTAAAAAACCCAGACAGCTTCCGGCCAGGACAATGGTTATATATCCCAAATAGGATTGCCCGGTTATTTGAGCCACAAAAAAAAATGACAGGGAACAAATTGCCGTCAAGCCTGTCGCCAGCCCGTCCATCCCATCAAAAAAATTAACGGCATTGGTTATGCCCACGATCCAAAGGAACGTCAGAACGATTTCTCCCACATTGCCCCACCAAATATCCGGCAAGATGTTGAGTTTGACTCCGCACAGCATGAGAACGAGCGTCGCAACAAGTTGTCCCCCAAGTTTCCAGCTCGCGCTTAAGCCTTTGAGGTCATCGATTAACCCGATGATGAGGATGATTGTGCCGCCGATAATGACACCTTTTAACTCGATTGAAAAAGCAAAGTTTAAAAAGATGACCAGGACATAGGAGATGTATATGGCTAATCCGCCCAGCTTCGGCATGGGCTTCTCATGAATTTTTCTTTCATCCGGGAGGTCCAAGATTTTCAGCCGAGCGGCAACCAGCCTCATAACCGGAGTCAGAAACAAGGTTGTGAGAAAGGCAAAGGCGAAAAGAAAAAGCCACCTCAGCGCCAGGCCAGAAAGGAACAATTGAATACTATCTAAAATGTGTTTCATGTTTCATATCAATATTAGAAAATATCTTTGACAACAGCAATAATTTTTTTCGTTTCTTTATCTTTTAAGGAAGGATAAAGAGGAATGGAGAGTGACTTCTGCCAGGCCGCCATCGTCCGGGGAAAACCGGACAAACGCATGTAAACATGGAGAGGGATGTGGACCGGACGCCTGGCCTGGACTTTGTTTCGCCGTAATTTTTCAAGATAGACAGAAGACTTCTCCTCGGTCCTCACAACGAACCGATAATAGATGTGATCATTTTCCTCTTTCCAGAGGGGTAAAGAGAAATGACAATTCTTAAATTCCCGGAAGTACAACGCTGCGATTTCTCTTCTCCGGGCAATGAACTCATCCAGCCGGGCGAGCTGGCTGAGCCCGAGAGCGGCCTGGATATCGTTCATCTTGTAATTATAGCGCAGAAGATAATCATTTTTATTGTCGTAATCTCTGAGGTCTTTAATTTTGGAAATCAGGCTTTTCGAATCGCTCAAGACCATTCCGCCTTCCCCGCTTGTGATCACTTTGGTCGCATAAAAAGAAAACACGGAGAGAAGGCCGATGCTCCCGACTCTCCGGCCCTTAAAAGTCGCTCCGATGGCTTGAGCGCAATCTTCAATGACGGGAATGCCGAGCTCGGTCAAACGATCGATTTGTGCCGGACAGCCAAAGAGATGGGGGACAATGATGGCTTTGGTCTTCCTGGTGACGGCTCTTTTAACAGCATCGGCTGAGAGGTTGAACGTCAGCGGTTCAATATCGACCAAAACAGGAGTGGCTCTCGTATAATGGATGGCGTTGAGCAGCGCAGAGCAGACAAAAGAAGGGATAATGACCTCATCTCTTTCTTTGATATCAAGAGCCAGGAGGGCCAAATGAAGAGCTGCGGTTCCCGAGCTGGTCGCCGCAGCATTTTTATTGCCGATGAAGCCGGCTAATCGCTTTTCAAACTCTTGAACCCGGCGTCCCTGAGAGAGATGACCGGATTTCATCGCTGTCGCGACAGCTCGAATATCCGATTCATCAAGAGACGGCCGGGAATGAGGAATGACCGCTTTATCCATTAGATATCATCGCGCAAAAACCGGAAGGCTTTAAAACCCTCGGCATATTTGACTTTTCCTTGGAACCCCCTGAAGTTGGCGATGGCTTTGACGCTTTCAACCATGTCGAGTTTCGTCGGATACGCTTTGGCCACTTGGGAGGAGTAAACCTGGATCAACTTTTTCTTTTCCTCCAGGACATCCTCAATATCCACAAATATATCCGGTTCGAAATTATTAGAGGTATAATCTTCGTAAAAAAAGACCTTTTTAATGTACCGAGTGGCGGCGAGAGCGCACTCGGCCATGGTGCGGTGATCCTGATGAATGTCATCAATGTAGTTAACATAAACTTCATCCGGTTTCACGTCTTTGATGACTTTATCGATATAGGTGATGATGATCCTCTCCTTGGGCAGCTCTGTATCTGTATACCCGGCCCAGAAGATTTTCTTAACACCCAATAGTCTCATGGCCTCTTCTTGTTCTCTCTGCCGGGTTTCCGGATCTCCGCCGAATTCTCCTTTCGTCAGGACCAGATAAAATATGTTCATCCCTTTCCTGGCAAACTTAAGAAACGTGCCTCCGCAGCCATATTCAATATCGTCCGGATGGGCTCCCAAGGCTAAAATATTCAATTTCCTCCCCCTTTTTTTAAGATGGAAAGACCCTCTGAACCACAATTGAACAGCAAATCAATGGCTGAAAGATAGGGTTCGAAATCCCCGTAGAGTTGAGGGTAACGGGGATGTTGATAGTCCTGAAAGATGACCTGGATGCCTTCCTTCTCAAAGAGGGCCAGGTTCAAATATTTTGGGCCATCCTTGCCGGAGAGATAGACGTCCCCTCTCAGATGCTTGCAGAGATCAATCAATCGCTCGGTCGCTTCATCTCTGAGCTCGTACCCTGAGGCTCGGACAAGCTTTTTATCGGAAAGGCCTAAGGCCTTGGCCAAATAATGGATGATATGAATATTGATATCGACCAAGGAGGACCATTCCTGGGCGTAGGTTTGCTCGAAGAAAGCGATATGTTCCTTGAAAAAAGCGGCCTTGGAATAGTTTGTGATGAGCGCTTGCAGATGTTTTTTTCCCCAGGCCACCGTATTATTAATTTTAACCTCGCAGATTTTTTGAGATAATCTGTGGATCACGGGCACCGTCAGCCATTGCCATCCCTGGGCGGTCTTGATCCTGTTTCGGTTCTGCCATTCATTTTTTTTAAATTGAACATTATCCAACAAGACAAAGGCGTTGCTTTTCGAGATTTTATCAAAATATCCCAGCCAGGGTAAGTACTGAGGTTGGTGGATGGAAACAATCATCCGCTCGGTGCCATTTCTTTCTGTAAAATCCAAATCCCGAGCCGGCGAAGACTCAGGAGCTTTTTTTAAGAATAATGAATTTCTGAACAATCAGAAGAGATGGACTTAGCTTCACAGAGTCTCTCTAAGGCCTTGCTCGTCGATCGCTTTTTTGATAAATAAAATGGGTGATTTTGTGAGATCAATTATTTTTAGCTTCTTCAGTTGGTTCCCCTGACCGTCAAATATAATTTCAACAATCGGGCGCATGGGGCTAAGGTTGTTAATGCCGACAACTCTGCCAATTTCATTATTATTTAACGCGACAAAACTGTTTATGGGATAAAAAGTGATATAGTTCAAAAAGGCTTTTAGCACTTTCTGGTCAAACTTCGCTTCATCTTCCTGGATGATTATCTTGACGGCCGCAAAGGGGATTATTCTTTCGGTCCGATAGGGCCGGGGATGGGTCATGGCTTCGTAAACCTCGGCGATGGCGACGATTTTGGCAAATTCTGAGATTTCATCTTCCTTTTTCCCTTCGGGATAACCTGTCCCGTCTTTATTTTCGTGGTGTTGATAGACAACGTCGGCTGTGATTTTCGGCGAATCTTTTATTTTCAGCAAAAATGCCAGGCCATAGACCGGATGGCGTTTAATCTCGGCAAACTCCTCTTCGCTTAATTTTGAAGGTTTGTCGATGATCTGTTTGGAAATTTTCAGCATCCCGATATCATGAATCAAAGAACAGGCGCACAGATCGATCACTTCACTTTTATTATAGCCCAGAGCGAATCCCAGGTTTGCGGCTAAAATGGAGACATTGACGGAATGAGGATACAGATAATCCTTGATAATTTCACTCAGGGCATAATTGTTTGATAATTCACGCAGGGCATAATTGTTTGCTAAGGATAGGAAGATTTCGGGCTTGATGATAAACTCACCGACGATGTTTTCGACAATCTGGACAATTTCTCTCCATTCTTTGGTCCGACCCAGGACGATTTCGTCCATGATCTGTTTTAGGCGAAGGATTGCCGATGCGTATATTTCTTCGATCTCTTGCTGACGTACCTTTTCCTTGTCGGGAGTGACATGGACGGCTTCGGATATGGAGATTTTCTTCTCCGGAGATTTTTTCTCTTTGGATTTTTTTATGAGCTCGGTAAGTGTCACCATGGTCAATTATTGGTCCAAATCACTGGCAACCTCTGCAATGAGGCCCCGGTCAATTTTGTCAAGTTTTTTGGTAAACCCGATGAGCAGACTCATATCGCAGATATTGTTTATCACCCGTGGAATTCCTTCGGACTTTTCCCATGTCAAACGCATCGCCTTCGGGGTGAAGATTTCTCCTCGGGCTTTAGCGACTTCTAATCTATGAACGATATATTTTTCCGTATCTTTCTCATTTAAAGGATTGAGGTGATATTTAATGGCCAATCTCTGTTTGAATTGCTTGAACTGATTGATTTTTTCTCGCAACTCAGGCTGTCCGATAAGGATGAGAGTCAAAAGAAACCTGTCATTGAGCTGAAAATTCAAAAGGAGCCGCAGCTCTTCGAAGGCCGTAAGGTTCTGAATAGCTTGGGCTTCGTCGATTATAATAACGGTGTCTTTGTCGTTATTCATATTTTCGTAGAAGCGCTCATTGAGTTTCTTCAGCAATAGGGTTTTGGGCGATCTCGTCGAAATTTTCATGTTGAGCTGGAAACAAATCTCTCGAAGTAAAGCCATAGGGTTCAAGAGGGGATTGGTGATGAGCGCCGTTTCATACTTGTCAGGAGTTAATTTTTCGAAAAGCAACCTGCTGATGACTGTTTTCCCGCAACCGTAATCGCCGGTCAAGAGGGCCGCCCCTTTGCGTTCCTCAACAGCGTAAGTTAGCCTGCTGATGGCTTCCAGATGATCACTCGAAAAATAGATAAAGCGCGGATTGGGAGTGTTTTCGAATGGCTTTTCTTTCAGACCCCAGTATAATTCATACATATTTTAATAAAAAATATATACTTCTACCCAAATCACTTCTAAGTTACTTTAAATGAATGAATTATTAATGTCAAGTAAAAAATCTTGGCTAGCCGGGGGGTATCCCCAAGGATTTTCATGATGTTGGATGGGTTTCCCGGCTGATATTTGCAATGGACGGCTTGACGGATTTTAAGATTTTTAATAGCATTCGGGGAGAGACGGCCAGCTTGATATGAACATTCTGTTCATGCCGCTCCCGGGCTTGATATCGTCAACTTGACCAGATTTAGGATAAAAAAGTGAAGGATGAGAAGAGGATAATTACCCTTGTTTTGTTAGCCGTCTTTATGGGTGCGGGCCAAAGCCGTTTCAGCCTGGCTGATGAATATACCCAGGTGGCAGGGCTCATGGACCTTCGAACGCAGTCCAGTGATGGGGCTCATTCGTTAGAATATCTTGTCCGACTGGCCAGAGAAAGAGGTTTTGATGTCCTTTTCATCAATGACCATGACCGGATGGTCCTGGAGTACGGAGTTTGGCCCTTGCAGAATATTCTGAGGAAAAAGGTTGAAAAGCCTTCCATCAATAAGGCGGGAGCGGAGAAATACTTGAAAATGATTGAATCCGCTTCGAAAAAATTCCCGGACATGATTTTAATCCCCGGGGCAGAGTCAGCCCCTTATTATTACTGGGAGGGGAGCTATTTCAAGAAAAACTTGACGGTCTGTGACTGGGAAAGACATTTGATCATTGTCGGCCTTGAAAAGCCGGAAGATTATCGAGGACTGCCGATTCTCCATAACGGCTATTCCACAAAATACATCCTTCAATCTATTTCTGCGGGCCTTTTTATCTTGCTGGTTCCCCTTGCCCTCGGCTTGACCATGATAAAAAGACCGGGAAAAATTCGGAATTTTGGCCTGGAGCTTCTTGCCTTTACTTTCCTCCTCGTTGTGAACAGCCATCCTTTCAGGTCCGCGCCTAATGACCAGTATCATGGAAATCAGGGCATTGCTCCTTATCAACTCGTGATAGACTATGTCAATTCCCGAGGAGGAATGGTTTTCTGGAATCATCCAGAGACTCTCTCCGGCCAGGGAAATATTGGCCCCATCTCGAAAAAAACGCTTCCATATCCAGAAGTATTGGCCGAATCGAAAAATTATACCGGCTTTGCCGCCTTATACGGCGATACGATCACGGTTACAGAGCCGGGCAACATATGGGATCAGGTCTTGCTCGAATATTGTTTAGGCCGCAGAGAAAAGCCTGCTTGGGGAATTTCTGCCGCTGATTTCCATGAAGAAGGCGGAGCAGGGGAGAAATTAGGGAATTTTCCGACCATTTTTTTGGTAAAGAACAAGACAAAAGATTCTATTTTGGATGCCTTAAGAAAGGGAAGGATGTATGCCTTTCGAGGATTGGGCGGCGCAAGGCTTATTCTTGAGGATTTCTCAGTATCGGATTCAGAGGCTTTGCAGAAAGGAATCATGGGAGAAGAAATCTCTTTGAATGGCTATCCAACGATTAATATTCGCCTTTCCACCGCGGGCTCAATGGAAAAAAGTCCTGTTACGGTCAGGCTGATTCGGTCAGGCAAGCTATTAAAAACCTTCTCCGGCGAAACTCCCTTCCAGATGAATTTTATAGATGAATTTTATGAGCCCGGCAAGATGATATACTATCGCCTTGATGCGGAGGACAGGAAAGGTCAAAAACTTATTTCAAACCCCGTCTTTGTTAAATTTCACCCCCGAAGGGATTAGCTTATTGCCCTGAAGCCGGTTCGGCTAATCGGCTATAAAGAAAAGGATTACTCTTTACTTTTCGCTCTGAATTCCTTGATCCCTATGGCAATGGCAAATAAAAGAAGCGTCTGGGTAAACCGAAGATAAGCCTGAGCTTCAAGCCCGAAGGGAAAGGGTTTAAGAAGAATCCGCGATACTATTCCCAAAATTAAGCTGATAACGGCAATAATAAGACACCCGTCGAAAACTTTTTTCATCATTTTTCCTTCCTCCTTCAAGATGTTGATATCTATTTAGAATAATAAGCCGCTCCTGTCAAGCTTTTTTTGGGAAGCTTTTTTGGCCATTTTAAGGCCGTGGGCCTTTGTCAAAGTAAGGTTAATGGTTAATATATCCACTTCTCTGCAACATGAAAATACTCGGTTTTCTCCTTCCCTCAGATCTTCTCAAAATTGCGGTTCTGATGGAGCGGAGGGTTATATCTGTGCCAAGGGGACAAGCGGGATGAATTCCCCCTTTTTTCTCCTCACATCGACGATCATTTTTATTTTGGTTTTTCTTTCTGGAAGCCCGTGACCTCTCAGAACCAATCATTTAGGTTTTGAACGCCAGAATGAAACCGGGACGTAGATGCTTCTGTTGCGGTCATGAACGTCCCAAAAGTCATACTTTTCCAGCCATCTGTTTTCGCCGAACACTGACTCATGGCTGGGATTTGCATAGGCAAAACGTAACGCCCGGGGTTTGACGCTCAGGGTTCTCTCAATCTGTGCAAGCACGACACGTGTTATCGCTTCATCGAATGGATTGAAGAGAAAGAAGGCAGTCCCTTCACTGTAGTCAAATTCTTGTGCCGTACAGTTCACTACCGTAACCGGAGACAGGCGATGCCGCAAGCGCGCAGCGTTCGCTGCGGCAATCACACACATCTCCTTTGATTTATCGACTCCGACGACTTCTCGCACATCATGCCGCGCAGCGCAACAGATCACCCGTCCTTTGCCGCACCCGATGTCTATGAAGACATCGTCGCGCGTGAGCTCTAAATATTCAAGGATAGGCATAATAGCTGAGTAGGGCATTGTTGAGTAGTAATAAGCATCTGGAGAGGACAGCATATCCACAATACCGCGGGTTGTTACTCCAAGACGAAACTCCCAGAGCATATTGCTGATCTTCCTGCGCAGGCGTTGGACGGTATACGCCCTTTCCTTTCTTTCATTCCGTTTCATTTAACATTGGGTCTTAATGACATGAGGTAGCTTTTTATATAAAAGAATTGTTTTCTCATATAGATAAAGTAGTCTTTCGCGGTTATTTTGGGTTTATTAAGATTAAAAGTCAGGGCAAGAATACAGGCAGGAGGAAACAAGGTCCTAAAGATGAATTTCGATTTATTGATGACTCCTTTGATCATACTGAGATATATCAAGTAACATAATTTTGTATTGCGGCTATTATTTAAGATGGAATTCAAAAATTGTCGCTCAAAAACGGCCGCTTTTTTTGGCCGCAATCCCGATAATACACAATCGGGTATATCGGTATCTAAAAAATATCTGGTAAAATATAAGCTATAGTAAAGTTGTCTGTCCAGGCCGAATTCCCTGGCCTCTTCCATTAATCCGGGCCAATTTATTTGCCCTTCATATTTTTTTAGGACCGCGTCTATATCCGATAAAAGGATCAACCTTTCAAAGGAATGTTTAAGGGCATGCTCAGCGAGATATAGGAGGAGGTGATGCGGCGCCAATTGGAGAGTTTGGGCCTTGGCTATCGTTACGCGTGTTGCGTATTCGAAAAATTTATCCATTTTTATATTTTTACTATAAATATATGTCGGTAACGTAACATTGACGATATGCCAGTGAATATGCAAGGTCGGGAATTTTTCATTTTTTTTAAAATAGTCTATACTATTCATATAGGATTTCTTCATGGCAAGACGACGTAGCTCTTTATGAATAGGCGACCCGTACCCCATATCCTCTAAAATATTGTCAATTCTTGGCAGGTCTTCCTTTTTGACCAAAAGATCGATGTCCGTCATGGCCCGAAGAGCTATATTCTCATAGACTTTTTCTGCTAAAAAGATACCTTTTAACGGTATGACGTTTAAAGTCTCCTTATGAAAACAAGACAAAACAGCATTCATCTCTTGATATATTCCATAATTTCGGGTCATATTTCTATAGTAAATGCCCTTGAAATCCTCCCATATGTTTTCTGGGATCTTTTGTTTATGCTGTAATAAATTATGATAAGCGAGACAGGCGATGCCCTCCTTCATGCTCTTTTGCAGAAGATAAGGCCAGTTTAGATTATTACCCAATATATCTTTCACTCTAAGACTTATTTTGTCGTTGATATGACTTTGAGCACAATATCTAAGTAATTTATCTTCGAGTGAAAAGTTGGTTTTGACCATAGTCCCCGGCCCCTTCATTATACCATGGGAGGGCTTAGAGAAGAGCGGTTTTCGCAGAGGATTCATTGACCATTGTCCATAAAAGCCGTATGATAATGACGATGGCATTTTGAAGGAAGAAGAAACAGATGAGGGATGGGAAAATCTTCAAGAAGAACTCAAAAATCGTCGTGCGCAAAATTGAAGATGAGACGATATTGATGCCGCTTTACAGTACGTCTGAAGAGATCGATTGTATCTATACCCTGAATGATGCGGCGGCGAGAATCTGGGAACTTGTTGACGGTAAAAGGACCTTGGGAAAAATCAAAAAGATATTTTTGGACGAGTTCGACGTTACCGAGGAAGAATTGGCTGATTTTCTTAAGGACCTGGAGGAA
>JALHTW010000206.1 GCA_022866045.1 Candidatus Aminicenantota bacterium
AGGGCCATTAACTGGGCCTTTAAAGTCGTGGGCAAGGGGGGAAGAGTCAGCCTGATCGGCCTGCCCCCAAATCCAGTGGAGCTGGATCTCACGTCGGACATTATCTACAAAGAAATCAGGGTGTATGGCAGCACGGGCCGGCTGATGTGGCAGACATGGTATGATACGCAAAAGCTCTTG
This sequence comes from Candidatus Aminicenantota bacterium, assembly GCA_022866045.1. Classification (GTDB taxonomy): domain Bacteria; phylum Acidobacteriota; class Aminicenantia; order Aminicenantales; family UBA4085; genus JALHTW01. The sequence goes on from JALHTW010000206.1 coordinate 181, forward strand.
GGTTCAGGGCAATTTGATCCATTGCCCGTCATCACCCATCGGTTTCGGCTGGAGGAATACGATGAGGCCCTAAAACTGGCAAGAAGCCGACAAGCCGGAAAGATTTTGTTCTATCCAAATTAAGCGAGGGATATTGAACAAAGAGAGGTTGGCCATCATCGGTGATGACCTGACAGGTGCGATGGACTCCAGCGGGCATTTCGCCCGGTTGGGTTATTCCACGACCGTTCTCTTGGACCCGGGCCTAACCGCAGACTCTGATGTTGTGGCCGTCACAACTAACAGTCGTGCCGAGACCCCGGTCAATGCTTGTCAGCGAGTCCGCCTGGCAGTCAGGGGTTTGGCAAACAGGATCATCTTCAAAAAGATCGACTCAACCCTTAGAGGAAATATCGGCGAGGAACTGAACTCTGTTATTGAGGAGCTGGGAAGTGAGAAGGCAATTGTAGCTCCTGCTTTTCCGGCGATGGGCCGGACGACCGTAAAAGGAGTTTTATTGGTGGACGGTGTGGAGGTGGCCAAGACTCAATTTGCCGAAGACCCCGTCATTCCTGTCAGAGAGTCGCATATTCCTGCTTTGATCGAACGATCGACAGGCCATCGGGTCGCCTGTTTGCCTCTTAAAGATATCGAGGCAGGTCCCGAATTCTTATATAAAAGGATTTCGAGTTTGCCCCAGAGGATCGTCGTTTGCGATGTGACCGCGCAATCTCATCTTGCTTCGATCGCCCGAGCTGCAAATTTTGCGGGCACACGCTGGCTGCTCTGCGGCTCGACCGGACTAGCCAGGGAGATGCACGTTTTTTTCGGAAAAACTGTCTCGAGCAGAGCGAGCCATCCTGCCGAGCCACGAAAGGGGCAGTCGATTGTCGTGGTTGGTTCTCGGCATCATGTCTCGGCAGAGCAACTCCGGGATGCCGGAGAAAGAATCGGCTTGACCATCCTAGACCTCGAGACAACGCTTCTCAGCCAAGAAAGCGGACGTTCCCAATAGGTTCACAGAATTTCCTCACGAGCCAAGGGCGTTCTTGAACAGGGAAAATCGGTAGCTATAACTTCGACTTTTTCCTTCTATTTTTCTGAGATGAAGCGTTCGGTTCCGGCTTTTATGGCTGAAATTGTTGAAAGACTCTATGACGACCGAAGAATTTCCGGCCTTTTCCTTTCGGGTGGCGATATTGCCTTGGAGGTTTGCCGACGGCTGGGCATATCGACCATTTCTGTCATGGGAGAGGTTGAGCCCGGCGTTCCTGCGGGCGAAGCTATACTGGGTGATGCCAAAAGGGTGAGAATAGTAACCAAAGCTGGAGGTTTTGGCAGCAACGAAGCCATCGCTCTATCGCTGAACTTCTTGGAGAAAGGAGAATTCCTATGAACGAGAAATTGAAGCCCTTGTTGGCCATCACCATGGGTGATGCTAGCGGTTCGGGACCTGAAATTATCGCCAAAGCCCTGGCCGATCCGGAAATAATCTCGGCAGCCCGATCCGTTGTGATCGGAGATGCGGCAACCATGCGAGAAGCCATCTCTATCACGGGTGCTCCAGTCCAGGTTAGGGAGATCAAAGATATCTCCGAAGCTTCTTTCCCAGGCGGGATCATTGAGGTCGTGGACCTGAAAAATATTAATCTCGGCCGTCTGACTAGAGGACGTATCGACTCGATGGCCGGGAAGGCCGCCTACGAATACATTAAAATGGCCACGGAGATGGCCCTGGCCGGAGATTGCGATGCGATCGTGACTTCAGCGATCAACAAAGAAGCGTTGAACAAGGCGGGATATCATTATGACGGGCATACCCAGTTGCTGGCCGAGTTATGTGGAAAACCCGAAGTGGCGATGATGCTCGTTTCCGGTAAGCTAAGGGTGAGCCATGTCTCCACGCATGTCTCCTTACATCAGGCTATTACGCTGGTGCGGCCGGCGAGAATCTTGGCCGTGCTCAGGCTGACGGATGAAACCCTGCGTCGGATGGGTGTACGGCAGCCGCGCATCGCCGTCTCCGGCCTGAATCCGCACGCCAGTGATGGCGGGCTTTTTGGAGACGAGGAGACGAAGTACATCATGCCTGCCGTGCAGGAGGCAAGTCTTCAGGGAATGGATGTGACAGGACCGCTCCCCCCAGACTCTGTTTTCCTCCGGGCTTTTGAAGGGCAATTTGATGCCGCTTTGGCCATGTACCATGACCAAGGACACATCGCCCTCAAGATGCTTGGAATTACTCAAGGAGTAAATGTGACGCTCGGCCTTCCCATCATCAGAACATCCGTTGACCACGGACCGAATTTTGGAAAAGCGGGGAAAGGAACGGCCGATCCAACTAGCTTGAAGGGAGCCATAAAACTGGCCAGCCTAATGTGTCGTCACCAGCCCCGTGTTTCATAGGAGCTTTTGGCAAGAGGACTTTACGTCAAGGAGGAAACATGAAAACCAGACGAATGTTTAAGGCCATCGCTAACTTCATCTTGATTCTCTGCGTCGGGCACTCTGCTTGGACGAGTCGGCCGCTTGATCGTTTTGATGTGCTGATTAAAAATACTACGGTCGTTGACGGAACAGGAGCGCCGGCCTTCAAGGGCGATATCGCCATAAAAGGTGAGCGGATTTATGCCCTGGGCAAAGTCAGCGGTGACGCGGGAATTGTCATCGATGGGACGGGGCTGATCTCCTGCCCAGGTTTCATCGATCCTCACTCCCATGGTGACAACGGCCTCCTAAAGTTTCCGGCCGCCGAAAATCTTATCATGCAAGGCATCACGACCTTTGTCGGCGGGAATTGCGGCCAGTCTCAAGCTCCGCAAAAAGGCCTTTCGTTCGACCAATATTTGGCCATGGTTGAAAAAACAGGCATCTCCGTCAATTTCGCCCCGCTCGTAGGACACAACCAGATACGTTCCCTGGTCATGGGAAATGACTTCAAAAGAAAGGCAACGCCAGAGGAAATTTCCAGGATGAAGGAATTCGTGGAGGAGGCCATGAAGAGCGGAGCGCTAGGCCTCTCGGCAGGTCTGGATTATTATCCGGGCGAATACGCCGGGGAAGAAGAGCTCGTACCGCTGACAAAAATTGCCGGCGAGCATGGGGGGCTCTTTGTGCTTCATCAAAGACATCGGAACAGTGATTGGCCGGGTACTCCCGAAGAATGGAAATATGGTGTCTACCATGGGCCGATAGAAGATGTCTGGATCGGACGGTACCGGGGTGTATGGGAAGCGCTCGAAATCAGCAAAAAGGCACATGTCCCTCTCCATATCGCTCACATCTGCAATATCTACAGGATTATGGGACAGCACTGAGAAACCTGCGCAACCTTCCGAAAATTGTCGGTCAAAACCTTGGCCTTTCGTATAAATCACAGGAAGCCCCTGTGACATAGCTTCAGCATAAACAAG
>JALHTW010000207.1 GCA_022866045.1 Candidatus Aminicenantota bacterium
CAAAGCATCTGGAAAAGAAGAACTGGGCTGAATTATTCATCAATTGAGTCGTTTCCTCGAGAAGAGAATTCACAGATGGCGCCGAATTCAAGACAAGGGGGACACGATCCCAAATTCCGGAGAATTTGGATCATGTCCCCGAATTCAGCGCCCGTCTGCAAATTCACGATAGGGGGAGATAACGTAATTTATGAATAATTCAGACTAAAAACTATTGAATAATATCCTTGCGATTGCGTTTAATACAACCCTGTGCTGCCGAACCCGTCTTCGCCGCGCAACGTGTCGTCGAGGTCCTCGGCTTCGATGACCTCGACTTCGTTAATTGGCTGGATAAGTATTTGGGCGATCTTCATCCCCTTCTTGATCTCGTAGGGTGCGTTCCCGAGGTTGATCATGACCACCTGGACTTCGCCCCGATAGCCTGCGTCGACCACCCCGGCCAGTTTATGGACGCCTTTGAGCGAGATGCCGCTTTTGTCCCAGATAAGGCCGACATATCCCCGGGGAATGGCCACTTTAATTCCGGTCTGGATCGCCTTGACCTCTCCCGCTCCGAGGACATAGTCAGCGCACGAAAAAAGGTCGAGTCCCGCGTCTCCTTTATGCCCGTAGGATGGAAGCTTCGCTTCGGGGTGGATCCGCCTAATTTTTAATTCCATGGAATCCTCTCCTTACATATTCACAATTGAGGGCCGATCTTTAAAGGAAAACGGGGAAAAAATGGGGACACTTCCCAAATTCGAGAGAATTTGGGAAGTGTCCCCATTTTTTAAGTGTCCCCATTTTTTCATACTCCCTCGACACGGACTTCGGAAAAATAGGGCCGGGCGATGTCCGCCATTTTCTGGATCTCCGCGGGGCTAAACGGCTTGAGGTTCGCAAACTCCGGGTCGAGCGTATGGAACGGCGAAAACTGCTGGATCTGGAAAACCGTCGAGCCGCTGAGCCATTTTGAGATCTTTAAAATATCTTCTTCACCGACCAGGCCCGGAACGACCGTCGTCCTGAATATATAGTCGATCCCGGAATTCCTGATGAGCCCGACGCTGCGCTCGATGTCCTCGGTCCTGATCTTCGACCGCGTGACCGCCGCGTACCGCTCGAGCGGCGCCTTGACATCCATGGCCACCCAGTCCACGAGCCTGGCCTTGATGAGCGCGTCCAGCCTTTCGGGAAACGAGCCGTTGGTATCGATCTTCACGAGGAGATGACGATCCTTAAGAACGGTAACCAATTCTTCAAGGCCCGGCTCCATGAGAGGCTCTCCTCCCGAGACGCAGACGCCTTCGAGCCAGCCGTGCCGGACATCTAGATAGGCGAGGAAAAAATCCATGGGGATGGTCGCCAGCGTGTCCGGCCGGGTGATGAGGTCGGCGTTGTGGCAGTAGGGACAGCGGAAATTGCAGCCGGCCAGGAACACCGTCGAGGAGATGAAGCCGGGAAAATCCTTTGGGGCGAACTTCTCTAGCCCTTTGATCTCAGCCAATCTTCGAGCTCCTGCCGCGTGTTCACGACGGCGGCGACGGCGCCGCTCTCCTGAAGAACGAGCGTCGGGAGAATGATCGCGCCCTTCTCATCGCGCTTGATATGAGCCAAAAATTCCCGGATCTTCAGCCGGCCTTCCTTTTCCTCGACCTTGTACTCGCGGGCAGAGAGAGCCGCCCCTTTCATGTAGGTCTTGAGGTCCGCGCACTTCTGGCAGTTCGGATAGGTGAAGAGCAGATAGTCCATGATCAACCGACCGTCGTGTAGGGCGTCCGGTCCTTGAATTCCTGCTGTTTGCCGTCGTTCCAGGTCCGCACCGGCCGCAGGTAGCCCACGATCCGCGAATAGACCTCGGTCTCTGTCCCGCACTCCGGACATTTATGGTGCTGGCCTTTGATGTAGCCGTGGTTCCCGCAGACGCTGAACGTCGGCGTGATGCTGAAATACGGGATCCTCGTCCGGGCAATCCTCTGGACGAGCTTGCGGCAGGTCGCGGCGTCGATGGCTTCGGGAAGGAACGTGTGAAAGATCGTCCCGCCCGTGTACAGGCTCTGGATGTCTTCCTGGTGTTTCAGGGCCTCAAAGACGTCTCGCGTTGCGTCGACATTGAGCTGCGTCGAATTCGTGAGGAAGGGATATTTTTCGGTTCCCGCGGTGATGATGTTGCGGTATTTTTGCTTGTCGAGGCGGGCCAGCCGGTAGGACGTGGATTCGGCCGGCGTCGCTTCGAGGTTGTAGAGGTTGCCGGTCTCACCCTGATGCTCCTTCAGCACGCTGCGCATGTACTTCATGATGTCGAGGGTGAACTCCTTGCCCTCGGCCGTGCCGATCCCTTTGCCCAATAAATTCAGGCAGGCTTCATGCATGCCGCAAATGCCGATCGTCGAGAAATGGTTGTTGAAGTGGCCGAGATAGACCTGGGTATAGGGCATGAATCCCTTGGCCAGCATGTTGTTGACGATCTCGCGCTTCGTTTCGAGCGATTCCTTGGCCATGTCCATCAGCTCTCTGAGGCGCGCCTTGAACTCGTCCACGGTCTTGGTTGTGTAGCCGATCCGGTTCAAATTGATCGTGACGACGCCGATCGAGCCGGTCGAATCGCCCGGGCCCCAGATGTTGCCGGGCCGGCGCATGAGCTCGCGCTGGTCGAGGTTCAGCCGGCAGCACATGGCCCGGATGTCGCCCGGGTTCATGTCCGTGCCGATGTAATTCTGGAAATAGGGGATGCCGTATTTAGCCGTGCCTTCAAAGAGGAGCTGCGCGTTCGGCGAATCCCAGTCGAAATCCTTGGTCAAATTGTAAGTGGGGATCGGGAATGTAAACACGCGGCCCTGATGGTCGCCTTCGACCATGAGCTCGAGGAAGGCCCTGTTGATCATGTCCACTTCGGGCTGATATTCGCCGTAGCAGGAATCGAGCTCCTTGCCGCCGACGACGGCCCGCTTGTTCTTCATGTCGTCGGGGATGGTCCAATCGAAGGTGAGGTTGGAGAAAGGCGTCTGCCAGCCCCAGCGGGAAGGAACGTTGAGGCCGAAGATGAGCTTCTGGACGTCCTGTTTCACATGATCATAGTCAAGCCGATCGCAGCGGACGAACGGCGCGAGCAGCGTGTCCACGCTCGAGAAGGCCTGTGCCCCGGCGAACTCGCCCTGCATCGTGCCGATGTAATTCACCATGTGGAGCGTCGCCGTCTCCAAATGTTTGGCCGGGGCCGAGTGGACCTGATTGGGGACGTGGCCGAACCCTCTGCGGAGAAGGTTTTCAAGCGACCATCCGGCGCAATAGCCGACGATGGGATAGGATAGGTCGTGGAGATGGAAGTCTCCATCCGTATGGGCTTTTTTGATCTTCTCCGAATAGATCTGATTGAGGGCGAAATTGGACAGCACTTCACCCGAGACGCGGGCGTTCAGCCCCGAAAAGCTCGTCACGCCTTCGTTGCTGTTCTCGCGGATCTTCCAGTCCGCATCGTTGATATAATCCCTGATCAGGCGTTCGAGGTTGACGCCGGTCTTTTTGGCTTCGCGGATCTCTTTGTGCCGCTCGCGGTAGAGGATGTAGGACTTGGCCACTTCATGGAAGCCGCGCCGCATGAGGACCATTTCGACGATATCCTGGATCTGCTCGACCGAGGGGATAGTGTATCCGCCGAACTTCTCTTCGATCACATATGTGACGATATCCGAAATGGTCTTGGCGTTGCCGTTCTCGGTGATGCCCTGGGAGGCCATGGCCTTGGCGATGGCGGTCGTGATCTTGTCCTGGGTGAAATCGGTGATCGTCCCGTCCCGTTTCTTGATCCGGGCAATGATCCTTGGATTCATCTTTCCTCTCCTCCTTTTCCTTCGAAACAGCCAAAAACAACGGACCAAAGACCCGAAAGAACTCGCCGCTTAGGCCAATATCTTGTGGAAATTAATGATTATAGATACAACATCTTGTATTTACGATTCAGAATTTATACCTAATCACGGGCTCTGTCAAGTATTTTTTAATAATTTTTAAATAGTCATATTTTATTTATTTTCAGTAAGATATTGACTTTGTCAAGGCTTGGGATATATCAACATATTCTTACCAGAATATGGTTAACCTGAATTATTCATAAATTGCGTCGTTTCCTTGAGAAGAGAATTCGCTAATGGCGCCGAATTCAAGACAAGGGGGACACGATCCCAAATTCCGGAGAATTTGGGTCATGTCCCCGAATCCGGCGCCCGTCAGCAAATTCACGACCGGGAGAGATAACGTCATTCATGAATAATTCAGGTCAATCATGATGGATAAAAAAGAAAAGGGGGGATCAAAGATAAAGCAGGAGAGAAGACTCAATTTTGGGCATTGAGGTTTGACCCCGATCTTTAGGCTTTGACACCGAATTTTCCTAGCTCGGCCTCAAGGTCCGTGCCCGTCGTGAACAGGATCCCCTTAATTCCCAGGCGCTCGGCGCTTTCAATATTCTCTTGGATGTCGTCGATGAAAATTGCGCTTTCGGGCGGGGAACCTACCGACCGCAAGGCCGCCCTGTATATCTCGGGGTCGGGTTTCCTTAAGCCCAGATCAAAAGATAGGGCGTAGCCGTCGAAAATGAGTATTTCGGGAAAGCGGTTTTTGATGAAGGTGAACCGCATGATGTCGGTGTTTGAGATCATGGCCAGCTTATACTTCGGTTTCAGCTTGGCAATGACCTTTAAAATAGGCCCGTTCAAGGCGAAGATATCGCTGTAATCGGCATAGAATTGTTCGTAGCTCAAGTTCGCTCCAAGCGCCGTCTTAATCCTGTCGTAGAATTCCTCCGGCATGATTTTACTTAATTCAAACAGATACAACAATTCCAGGTTATCATGGGCCGCCTCCCGGATCTCTTCGACCGAGCGGCGGGTATATTGCGTCATTTTCTGGAAAAAGATCCTATTGTTGAAGTGGAGGAGGACCTGGCCCAGGTCTGAGATGACAGTGTCGATCATACCTCTTTTTTTCCCGCCCGCTCGAGCCCGCCGCCCTCTCGGACATCCGCCCTTTTGAGAAGCACGGCGAAGATCAGGCCGGCAAGCCCCAGCCCGGCGAACATAAGCATGCTGCTCGTATAGGTCTTCGTGATATCCCGCAGGAAGCCGTTCAAAAACGGGAATAAAGCCATGCCGACGTTTTGGATGGCCGTCATCAGCCCGAAGGCCGTCCCGACCCGTTCTTTGCGCACAATCAAAGGGATCGACGGCCACATCGCGGCTGGAACGAGGACGAAGGCCGCTCCGAGAGCGATCATCGGATAGACCGGATAAAGGCGCGTCAGACCCATGGTGAGGTGGCTCGGAATCATGATCAGGGACCCGATGATCATCAGCGTGGTCCGCTTGCCGATTTTATCGACAAGCCGGCCGGCAAACGGCGCCAGGACCATCGACGCGAAAATGATGATCGAAGAGATGCCGCCGGCCGTGCTGAACATATGGAAAAAACTATTAAAAACCTGATGGAGGAATCCGCCCGTGGCTTCCGCGACCCGGGCGATCCCCCACTTATCGACAAAAAAGTCGGTCGAAAGACTCGTGAAGGGAAAAATCGCTGAATAGAAGGTCACGCAGAGGAATGTCACGTACCAGAACGTCGGCTTAAATTCTTTGATGTCCTTGAAAACAATCTTGTCGCCGCCGCCCCCGTCTTTTAATTCAAGAATCCGCTCGGCACGGCGGTCCATGAAGATATAAATCAGGTTCCCCAAAAGGGAGAGGAGACATGCGGCGACAGCGACCAGCAACGCGTAGCGAAAGCTTTTAAAATAGCTGGAAAAGAGCTCTCCCGTGTTGAAGGCGAACAACGACCCCAAGCGGCTCACTGTCAGGGTGAGGCCGAACGAGAGGGCCAGCTCCTTGTTCTTGAACCAGCGGGCCAGGATCGCACTTTGGGCGACGATCAGCGGCTCCGATCCGGCGCCAAAGATGAACCGGCCGATGAAGAACACGGGAATGCTCTTGGCCTGCCAGACGACGGCTGCGCCGATGAAGACCAGCAACGAGAACAGGATGCTTGCTTTCCGGGTCCCCAGCTTGTCGATCAACATTCCGCCGATGAGCACGGCCAGAACCGCGGCAACGCTGTAGGCTGTGAAAAAGGCACCGATCGTCCCGCGCGCCGCGCCGAGCTCTTCGACGAGCGTCGGGGCGATCGCCGAGACGATGTCGTAGGCGAAATAACTGCCGAAGGACAGCGAGGCGACAAAGATCAGGATGATGAACCGGTAGAGCGCCCGCGACGGATGAAAGGTGCCAGCGGCTTCTTGGATGCTTGTCATCATGGGAAACGATCCTTGCTAAAGTTTGATCCGGAGCTTTATACCACAGCGGTATAAGCCGGTCAAATCAGGCATCATTCCGATGAAGAAACATCAGAATCGCGAGAGATTTTTTCACGGCAGTCGTTTCGAGCTCTACTTCTTCGTTCCGCTGACGCCGGCGGACACGCTGAGGTCCGGGACCGTGATCAGGCCTTCGAGCTTGTTATCGACGAGCTTGACCTCGATCTTGATCAGCCGCTCGGCGCCATCCGGAGGCGTAGGAGTTTTTGCCTCGCACTTCAGCGTCTGGCCGTCGAACTCGGTGTTGGAGAGCGGGACATCCTTGAACATGCCGTTCTGCTCGCTCAGCCCGCCCCCGAGCTTTTCGGCTTCCAGTTTGAGTTCCAAGGTCAGGTAATAATATTCATCTCCGGCATCGACCGCCAAGGCCCAGAGGCCGATGATCTTGCTATAATCCACTTTCTTCTGGGGCGGATTTTGGGCCGGGACCGCTAAGGCAAAGACAAGGAGCAGGACTGCCGCGAGACTGAGTTTCGTCGAAATCTTCATTCGCTGACCTCCTCGATCATTGATATCATTCACCGCGATCGGCGAAGAGAGATTTTACCATGGGGATCGGCGAAATTGTCAAATTCATTTTCATGGTTTGAAAAGATCGGCAAGAACGATTAAAATTCAAGGACATGAGGAATCCTCTGCGATTTTCGATTTCGGGACTCGATCCGTACGAACGAGAAATTCGCCAAGCCCTGGGCGACACGGAACGATCGGCCGTCATCTCCCGCATCTGGA
>JALHTW010000208.1 GCA_022866045.1 Candidatus Aminicenantota bacterium
GGGGTAGACCTTCAAGGTCACCAGTCCCGCGGCCTGGGGCGCGGCGCGTCCGGCCGTCAGGACGAAAATCAGAATAGGGAGCCGGAATCTGCGGACGCGGTCGGTCATGCGGCCCTCCATGAAAGCCAAAAATATCAGATTCGTCGGAGCCGCACAACCGCCCTCGCGCAAGTTTTCGCGAAATTGATATGACTGCCGCCGGGAATTCTAGGCGGCACCGAGATGGACTCTTTTTTGGGTCGATTTTAATTTTTTTCTTGACAAGATGACAGCTGTCATTTATATTAAAGATGACAGATGTCATTTTTGGCAAGGGCCGGAGGCCGAATGACCATGAAAACAGAGCGAAAATTATCGGACGCCAATTTGGAAGTCATGAAAGCGATATGGCAAAAAGGCGGGGAAGTCACGATCAATGACATATTCGATGCCGTCAACGCCGGACGCCGAAAAAAGGTCATACGGGCGACGATCCAGGTTCAGATGCGCCGTCTCGAGGCTTACGGCTGGCTGAAGCATCGGGTTCAAGAACGCGAGTTCATCTATACCGCATTACGCGAAGAAGAGGAGGCCAAGCGCGGTATTTTGGACGGCATACGCGATCGCGTTTTCGGCGGATCGACAACCGAACTGGTCAAGTGTTTGTTTGAAAACAGCGCCGTATCGGCAGAGGAGCTTCGGAGAATCCAGGAGATCCTGGATAAAGAGAGGGGGAGCTGATCATGTCCTTCCCAACCTTGTTGGCCAACATCCGAATGGCGGAAATTATCCTCAACTTGGCTTCCCAGTCTCTTTTTATCTTTGTCTTGAGCTGGATTTTTTCCTTTCTTTTTAAAAGAGGGTCGGCCCCTTTGCGGAGCGGAGGGATGCTGATTCTGATTTTAATTCTGGCCTTCTGGCCATTGAAAATCGCGTTTTTTCCGGCGGCGCAGGGTGGGCTTTATCGAATACCCGTCGAATCCCCTGTTTCCCTCTCGACCGAGTCCCTTGCCCGAGATTCGGCCGGACTTCGGAACAACATCCAGACTTCCGGTCGCCTTGATGCGGCATCGAACAATTCTCGTAGAACCGAACAAAATGACGGTTCTTCTGTTGCCCGATCCACTCCCTTGGCCATAGCCATACTGAACATTCTTGGGCTGATTTGGTTGGCCGGGGCGCTCTTCTTTCTCGGTCAGATCTTCTACGGAATGGCCTATCTAGCCGGATTCCGCGGCAGTCTTAAGGAGATCGCTGACCGGCGGCTTGACGGAATCCTCGCCGAAATCAAATCCGAATTTCCCGAAATGAAGATCCCCCCCATTTATTCCTCTCCGGCCGTGGCCAGCCCTCTGGCGTTCGGATTGAGACGGCCGAGGATCGTTCTGCCCGAAATCCTCATTTCGCGTTTGAGTCCATCGGAATGGCGTAGCATATTGATTCACGAAACGGCCCACCTTCGCCATCGCGACCAGTTGGCCGGTTTCGCGCAGAGGTTCGTAACGGCTATCTATTGGTGGAATCCCCTGGCCTACTCCCTGAGCGCACAATTTTCCATCGCCAGGGAAGAGGTCAGCGACAACTATGGGATTTTGAAAGACGGCGCCCTCCCCTACGCGGAGTGCCTTGTCGATCTGGCCCAAAAAACGAGCCTGATCACCAAGCTTCCCTCCGCCGTCGGGATGGCCACGCCGCACATCTCTTTAGAGGAGAGAATCATGGACATCGTTTCAAACAAAAGGAGCTTGAAAACCCGGTTGGCTTTACCCGTCGTCCTGAGTTTGGTCTTCGTCGCTTTTGGCGGGGCCGCCCTCTTGGGGCGCGCCGGGTTCGCTTTGGACGTTTTCGAGTCGCGGACACCGAGCCAGGCCAAGATCGTGCCTCTGCCGATGGTCCAACGACCGATGGCTTTGGCCGTGGGGAACGACAGGATTTATCTCTGGGACGCCGATCTGGCCAAGGCCGATTATTCCATCAAGATCCTGTCGGCGTCGGATTATTCCCTGATTCGATCGTTCGGCAAGAAAGGCAAGGGACCTGGCGAATTTTTGACCTCCGCGGGATTGCCCCATCTGGCCGGGACCGACGTTTGGAGCGAAGATATCCGCAAAATCGTCGTCTTTGATTCCGAAGGCGAATTTAAGAAAGAAATTCCCTTCCCATCCGGATTTCGCGGGATGTTTCATTCCCTCCTTCCCCTCGGCGATCACTTTGCCGCGCTGGCCACGGATTGGACCTCGAATTCGAGCGGACAGCTGCTTTGGCAGGGTCGGGTTTTCGATAAGGAATTCAAGACCGTAAAACAATTCGTTTCCGATATACCCTCTCTTTACCCGCCCCCTCCTCCTCCGCCCCCTCCGCCGGGCCAAAAGGAATCCGCTCTGAAAGAATCAAAGCCCGAGCCGAAGTCCGTTTATGAGGCCATTCCCGAGTGCATCGATTTCGCCGTTGCCGACGACAAAATCTTCGTGGCCGATACTCGTACAGGGTTCCATATCTCTGTGTTCGACGATCAAGGCCTTCCTCTTTATGAAATCAGGAAGAGTTATGAAAAACTGAGAGTTCCCGGCGATTTCCAGAAGCCATATCTTCAGTTCATGCGACAGAAACACGCTTGGCTTTTAAACCAGGCGGACATCAAATTCCAGGAATATTATCCCGCCTTTTATTTCTTCAAAATCGCCGACAACAAAATTTATATCGCCACTTATGCCAA
>JALHTW010000209.1 GCA_022866045.1 Candidatus Aminicenantota bacterium
CGTGGACGTTGTCGAAATGCAGTCCGAAGGCGGCGCCGCTGGCGCCGTGCACGGGGCCCTGTCGGCCGGCGCGCTGACCACAACGTTCACCGCGTCCCAGGGTCTGATGCTCATGCTCCCGAACATGCATAAGATTGCGGGCGAGATGTTGCCGACGGTCTTTTATGTCTCGGCGCGGTCCCTCGCCTGCCAGTCGCTGTCGATCTTCGGCGATCATTCCGACGTTATGTCCGCCCGCAACACGGGCTTCGGCCTCATGGCCGCCGGATCCATCCAGGAAGTCATGGACCTGGCGATCGTTTCTCACCTCTCCACCCTCAAGTCTACGGTTCCCTTCCTAAACTTCTTCGACGGCTTCCGGACGTCGAGCGAGGTTCAAAAGGCCGAGCTTATCTCCTACGAAACGCTGGCCGAGCTCTTCGAGCCCCAATACCTCGAAGAATTCCGCAAGCGCGCCCTCAACCCCGAGCAGCCGATGATGAAAGTTGGGCAGCAGAACCCGGACGTCTATTTCCAGGGCCGGGAAACGATCAACAAGTATTACGACGTGACCCCGGGAATCGTTCAGAAATATATGAACAAGGTGGCCAAGGTCGTCGGCCGTCAATATAAACTGTTCGACTATTTCGGCGCTCCCGATGCGGACAAGGTCATTGTCCTCATGGGCTCGGGCGCCGAGACGGCCGAGGAAACGATCAACTATCTGAACAAGCGCGGCGCAAAACTCGGGGTCATCAAAGTCCGCCTCTACCGGCCGTTCGACGTGGCCGCCCTCAACGCGGCCATCCCGGCCACGGTCAAGAAGGTCGCAGTCCTCGACCGGACAAAGGAGCCCGGCGCCATCGGCGAGCCGCTCTACCTCGACATCGCCGTCGCCCTCGGCGGTCGGCCCATCAAGGTCATCGGCGGCCGCTATGGCCTGTCTTCCAAGGAGTTTACGCCGAGCATGGTCAAAGCCGTCTACGACCACCTCGATGGGAAGTGCGCCCACGGCTTCACCGTCGGCATCGAGGACGATGTCACCGGCACGTCCCTGGCGATCGGTCCGGTCCTCGAGACCGGGTCCGAGGGGACGGTCCGCTGCAAGTTCTGGGGCTACGGCTCGGACGGCACGGTCGGCGCCAACAAGAACTCCATCACCATCATCGCCGACAACACCGACCTCTACGGCCAGGGCTACTTCCAGTACGACTCGAAGAAGTCCGGCGGCGTGACGATCTCCCACCTCCGCTTCGGCAAACATCCGATCCAGTCCCAGTACCTCCTGAATACCGTGGATTTTGTCGCCCTGCACAAGTCGGCCTATATCGGCCACTACGACATCCTTGAGGGCATCCGCGAGGGCGGGACTTTCCTCATCAACTCGAACTGGAAGAAGGAGGAGGTCTTCGACAACCTCACCGAAGATATGCAGAGGACGATCATCGACAAGAAGATCAAGGTCTACAACATTGACGCCCTCAAGATCGCCCAGGAACTCGGGCTGGGCGTCCGGATCAACTCCATCATGCAGGCCTGTTTCTTCAAGCTCTCGGGCGTCCTCCCCGAAAAGGAGTCCATCGAGCTCATAAAGAAAGCGATCCGCAAGAGCTTCATCAAAAAGGGCCAGGATATCGTGGACATGAACTGGGCGGCCGTCGACCGAGCCGCGGCTGCGCTCGAAGAGATCCCGATCCCGGCCAAGATCACGAAATCCGCGGCCGTGCCCAAGCTCATTCCCGAGGACGTCGACGATTTCACCAAGAATGTTATCGAGCCGATCATGCGTTTAAAGGGCGATGGGATCCCCGTTTCCAGGATGCCTTATGACGGCCGGGTTCCGACCGCAACGGCGCGCCTCGAAAAGCGCGGCACCGCTCCCGCAGTGCCTGTCTGGATCCCGGAAAATTGCATCCAGTGCAACCAATGTTCCTTCATCTGTCCCCATGCCGCGATCCGGCCTAAACAGATCGTTCCGGCCGACCTGAAGAGCACGCCGGCGACGTTCAAGACACTCAAGTCCAACGTCAAGAACGACAAAGACCTTCAGTACAGGCTCCAGGTCTATATCGAAGACTGCGTCGGCTGCGAGAATTGTGTGGAAGTCTGCCCGAGCAAGGTGAAGTCCCTCAAGATGATCCCGATCGAAGAAGCCCGGGCGGCCGGCGAAAACAAGAACGAGGCGTTCTTCGAAAAGCTGCCCTACGAGATCATGGACGGGCACAAGCGTGACACCATCAAAGGCAGCCAGCTCCTCCAGCCGTTATTCGAGTTCAGCGGCGCCTGCGCCGGCTGCGGCGAAACCCCTTATGTGAAGCTCGCAACGCAGCTGTTCGGCGAGCGGATGATCATCGCCAATGCCACGGGTTGTTCGTCGATCTACGGCGGCACGTTCCCGACTATGCCTTACGGCAAAAACGTGAATGGACAAGGGCCGACATGGGCCAACTCGCTGTTCGAAGACAATGCCGAATACGGATTCGGAATGCGGTTGGCTGTGAACGCCAACAGGAGACAGCTCCTGTTCAACATCGACCGAATCCTGGAAGTCGGCACGACGCCCGAGCTCGCCGACAACCTCAAGAAAATGAAAGAGATGTGGAAGGCCACAGATGATCAGGCCAAAGCGGTCGCGAAATCCGTAAAGAGCGTCCTTCCCGCAGCCCTGGCCAAAGCCAACGGCGCCAAACCCTACCTCCAGAAGATCCAGGAATTCCAGGACTACCTGGTCGAACGGAGCGTCTGGTGCATCGGAGGCGACGGCTGGGCCTACGACATCGGCTACGGCGGATTGGATCACGTGATCTCCATGAACCGTAACGTCAACCTGCTTGTCCTCGACACCGAAGTGTACTCCAACACCGGCGGTCAGGCGTCCAAGGCCACGCCGACGGGCTCTGTGGCGAAATTCGCCGCCTCCGGAAAGAAGACGGTCAAGAAAGACCTTGGCCGGATGGCCATGAGCTACGGCTATGTCTATGTCGCTTCGGTCGCCATGGGGGCCAATATGAACCAGTGTCTCAAGGCGTTCGTGGAGGCCGAGGCTTACGACGGCCCGTCGCTCATCATCGCCTATTCTCCTTGCATCAACCACGGCATCGACATGTCCAAAACCCAGGAAGAAGAAAAGCTGGCCGTGGATACAGGCTACTGGATCCTATACCGCTATAACCCGATGCTGGCCAGGGAAGGGAAGAACCCGCTCGTCCTCGACTCCAAGGAGCCCAAGCTCGACTACGAAACCTTTCTCAAGAACGAGATCCGCTATCGCACCCTGGTCCAGCAGTATCCCGATATCGCTAAAGTTCTCTTTCCCCAGGCCGCGGCAGAGGCCAAGAAAAGGTACCAGGACTACAAAAAGATGGCCGAGTAAACAGCTCGGAATTCTATTTATTCTTCGGGCCGACAATGACCAGGGCTGATTTTTCCGGGTTCAGGACTTCTTTCATGTAGCCGTTGATCTCATTTAGGGTGACGGCGTTCACTTCGCCGAAAAATTTGGCGAAATAGTCAAAACCCAATCCCAGCGCTTCGAATTGTCCGAAGGTTCCCGTCCGTTTGTCTTTGGTTTCATTGGCCCGCAGGAAATTAGACTTGACGAGGATCTTGGCTTCCTGGAGCTCATCGGAAGAGATCCCTTTCTCATAGAGCTCCTGAATGATATTCTTTAAAGCTTCCTTGGCGGCGTCACGTTTTGTGCCGTCGGACTCGAGGTAGGCCTCCAGGATTCCTCCCTCTTTCATGATCGTCGTCTGGGCGTTGACGTTATAGGCTAGTTTTTCCTCTGTCCTTAGGGTCCAAAGCCTGGAGCCCGGGCCTTTTCCCAACAAGTTTTCAAGGAGGACGGCTAGCGCCTGATTTTTTGGGGAAATTTTCGGCAGGCCGAAGGCGATAGAAACGAGCGCTTGTTTCGTGTCTTTCTCGATGACCATCTCCTTCTCGTCGGAGGGGCTCTTATCGGAGAAGAGAAGCGGCGATGATTCGGCCGGTTTCTTCGAAGGGAACGAGCCGAAATGTTTCTCGAGGATCCCGAAGAGCTCCTCGCCGTCCAGGTCCGAAACAGCGACAAGGATCATATTTCCGGCCCAAAAATAATTCTTATAAAAAGCCTCGATATCGCGGGCCTTAAGCTTTTTAAGGGATTCTTCTTCGCCGTTGATCGAGCCTCCGTATCCGAGATTCCCAAGAAACGTCCGCAGCTGGGCCAGGTGCCCGAGGTTGATATTATCGTCGCCCTCGATCTTCCGCTGATTGTTCATGTATTCCTTGATCCGGTCGATCCGGATGCCGGTAAAAAGGGGATCTTCGAGGATTTGGATGAAAACGCCAAGCGTGTTTTCGAGAAATTCAGAAAGGCATTCGATGTGGATGACCGAATAGTCCCCCTTCGTCGTCATCATATAGCGCGACGACTTCTCCATGAACTCTATAGCGTCGCTCTGGTCGGGAATCTCGAGCGCTAGACGGGTCGTCAGATAGGACAGACCTTCTTTTCCAGCCGGCTCCGCTTTTTTCCCGCCGTTAATCAAGATCTCGAGCACGGTGATCGAAGAGGCTTCGTCTTTTTGGGTGATCACGGTCAGGCCATTTTCCAAGATCTTTTTTTGAGGCGCATTTTTCCATTGAGAAAGAAGCCCTTGAGGAAAAATCATGAGGAGAACCGGGGCCAGGAAAGCCAAAGCCGTTCGTGCCCGGTTCTTCATCGCTTATTTCTTTTTCTTGGGGACGATCGCGACGAGGACATACTCGTTCCTGCTGAAATATTTAGCCGCCATTTTCCGCAGGTCGGACGATGAGACCTTTTTGATGTTTTCGAGGTAGTTCAAGGGAGCGCCGTTCTCGTGGAGGAGGAGATACATAGCCAAAGACCTCGCAAGGGCCAAACCGTTTTCCTGCGCCTGTTGGACGTTGAACGAAATCTGGTTTTTGGCGCTCTCGAGAAAATCGTAAGTGTACATCTTTTCGTCGCCCATGACATCATCCCGGGAGAAATTTTCGCTCCGGACCGCCTGCCGCAGGAACTGAACGGCCTGGTTTTTGGCCGCCGCGAGACGCCTCGGATCGAGCGTAAGATAGACCTCGAAAGCGCCGCCGTACTTGAAAGAAAAGAAACCCATCCCGGCCGTATTGATCAGGTTCCGATTGGCCTTGAGGGGGCGATAGAGCAGAGGATTGATCCCGCGGCCGAGAACCTCGGTCAGGATATCGGCGGCGTATTGGTCCGGGCTGTTATAATCGGGGGCCGCTGTTCCGATCACAAGATAGGCTTCTTGAACGTCCAGGGCTTCTTCGATGTCGATGGATTTTGGAAGCGGCGGCACGCGGGCGAACTTCGCCGGCATGTACTCCGTTTTTTTGACCGTCCCGAAACAAGCGCGGACCTTATCTTCCATCTCTTTAACGGCGAAGTCGCCCACAACGGCCAGGGCGCTGTTGACCGGGACAAAATGGATTTTGTAGAATTGCTCCGTTTGTTCGGCGGTCAAAGAGCGGATATTCTCCGCTTTCCCAAAGACAGGTTTTCCGTACGGATGTCCGGAAAAAAGATTCTGGTAGAGAAGGGCGGAGGCGTATCGAAATGGATCATCTTGGATTTGGCTTAGCTCCTCGAGAACGACCTCTTTTTCAGCCTCGAGCTCCTTGGGGTCGATCTTGAGATTGAAAAGAAGCTCCCTCTGGTTGTTCAGGCCGAAATCGGCGTATTCGGCCGGAAGTGAGATTTCGAATATGGCCAAGTCCTGGCCGGTGTGGGCATTGAAATAGGCTCCATGGCGGCGGAAATCGCGGGC
>JALHTW010000210.1 GCA_022866045.1 Candidatus Aminicenantota bacterium
ATCACGCGCGAGTTTTTTGGAAATTAAGAGTTTAATGGAATCAAGTAGTTATGAAGGGTAGAAAGCCGCTGTCCGCCGAAACACATCTTTTAGAGAAAACGAAGGTTTATGGAGAAGTCAAGGAGAGAATCGAGAACGAGCCCAAATCAGAGGCGCTGCTTGAGCCCCAATGCCCGCAGTGGTTCATGCCATCCCAGAAGGATTCCTGGAATTACCTGGCCGACATCCTTAAAAACCGGGGGATTTTTTTGGACATCAACGGACCGCTCCTGGAGCTGGGGGCAATTTACCTCGCGGAAATTCGAAACTGCCAGGTCAGCATCCATCAGAAGGGAAGGGGTACGGGCCAAAAACGAAATCCAGCAATTAAAGAGAGGGACAAATGTGCGGAAATATTATTGAAAACTCTTTCAGAGTTAAACATTTCAACGACCGGGATGGCCCGTCTGGGATCACTGATCACCCGCGGGAAGAAGAAGGGGAACGAAATGGAGGAACTTCTTGACTGAGGCCGTATCAAAAAAAGCGGATCGGGTAAAAATGTTTATTGAATCCCTTACCCATACCCAGGGGGAGTGGGCAGGAAAAAAATTTAAACTCCTCCCCTGGCAATGGGAAAACGTCATCCGGCCGCTTTTCGGAACGCTCCGGGAGGATGGCTTCCGCCAATATCGCTTCTGCTACGTCGAGATCCCCAAAAAGAATGGAAAGACCCCATTGAGCGCCGCCCTGGGGCTCTATATGCTCTGCGCCGATGGGGAGTCAGCCCCGGAGGTCTATCTGGCCGCCGGCGATCGCGAGCAGGCTGGCTATATCTACCGCTAGGCCTCCCAGATGGCCGCAGCGAACCCCACGCTGGCCAAGAACCTCAAGATCCTGGACTCCCGGAAGCGGATCATAAACCATCGTAATAACGGCTTCATGCAGGTCCTATCCTCAGAATCCTATTCGAAGCATGGGATTAACCCCTCGTGCCTCATTTTCGACGAACTTCACGCCCAGCCAAACGATGAACTCTGGAATACCCTGACCTCCGGTACAGACTATGCCCGAAAGCAGCAGCTTGTTTTCGTGATGTCGACCGCCGGGGTTTTTGATAAGGAATCGATCTGGTGGAGAATCAGGGAAAAGGCCCGCCAGATCCGGGACGGCATCGTCGAGCAGCCGAATTTTCTTCCGGTCCTTTACATCGCCGATCCCGAGAAGGACAACCCGGAGGATGAGGCCTTATGGATCCGCGTCAACCCCTCAATTGGCCACATCTTCACGATCGATAAGATCCGGGAGCAGATGAAGGAGGCGAAAAACGACCCCGTGGAGTACCAGAACTTCCTCCGCTTCCGCCTCAATATCCCCGTGAAGCAGCTTTCACGATGGATGCCCATGGCTGACTGGGACCGCTGTGCGGGTGCCGTGGACCCCGATATCCTGTCCGGAAAGATTTGTTACGGGGGGTTGGACCTGTCCTCAAAGATAGACCTCACCGCCTTCTCCCTGGTATTCCCCCCGGAAACCGCGGATGGGATTTGGGACATCCTTATGAAGTTTTATTGCCCCGAAGACTCGATCTTGAAGAGGTCCAGGCAGGACAAGGTCCATTATGACCTCTGGGCGAAGCGGGGGCTCATAACTGTAACCCCGGGGAACGTAATAGATGAAAAATTCATCGAAAATGACATCGTGGCTGCCTCCAAGGCATTTTCTCTGCAGGAGGTAGGCTTTGACCCTTGGGGGGCGACAAGTATCTCCACAAGGCTTTTAAACGATTTTGGCATCCAGATGGTGGAGATGCGCCAGGGGGCCAGAACTCTAAGCGAACCCGCGAAGGATATCCTCGTAAAAGTCATGTCCGGGAAAGTTCGGCAAGGGGGAAACCCGGTCCTGAGATGGAACGCCGACAACCTCGTCATGAGATCGGACGCCAACGGGAATGTGGCGCCGGACAAGGAGCATGCCACGGAAAAGATTGACGGCATGGTCGCCCTCATCATGGCGTGGGGCCGGGCGATGTTTAAGGTGGACACGAAATCCGTTTATGAGGAAAGAGGGGTGATATCGTTATGAACGACGCGAAACTTGGATTTAAGGCTTTAAAACCTGGAGAACAGATCATGGTTGACGCCAAGAACGCGGTTCCAAAGATATGCGGCTGTGGTTGCAAATATTTCATCTCCGTTTTTGCGGTGAGTACACTTTCGGCCCTGATGTCGCCTACGGGACAGGAACTACTTTTGCAGGCTCCGGTTTTGGTTTGTTTGGAGTGCAAGAAACCACTGGTGATTGGGAAGGAAAACGGCGGGGAGTGATGGCGTTAGAGGCTTGACAGGACAGGACCAGACATGACAAGACCGGACTCGACGCGACGCGACGCGACAGGACATGGCAAGGCAAGGCGAGGTTAATTTCTAAGGGAGGTCCATGAAACCGATGGTCACGGGATGGAAAGCTATTTCTCAATACACCGGGTTCAGCAGCGGAACGATTAAAAAACTCCACAGGCGGGACGACTTCCCGCTACTCTGGATTGCTAACCGCCCCGTGATCCATGAAAAATCAGTGGACACATGGCTTGACGAAAAGGGGAAAAAGACGAAAAATAAAAAGTAGCTTCAACATCATAATGCCTCCAAGGGCCGTCACCCAGCGTCACTGAGCGATATGGCCATAAGCCGGGTTTATAATTCTCTCACAGAATTTAGGCTCGGCTTTTTTATTTCCGAAGGTTTGAGTATGACTTGAATATATTCGCCAGATTAAAGAATTATCTTTTTAGAAATCTCTCCGTCACCGACGAGAAAGCCTGGGACAAGTCCCTATGGAATCTCGTCGGGTCGCAATCCCTATCCGGTGAAAACGTAACCGAGTCAACCGCCCTCACCTATTCCGCCGTTTATAACGCCGTCTCCCTTATCTCCGGCACCATCGGGGCCCTCCCTCTCCACCTCATGCAGCGCAAGGGCCAAAAAAAGCGCATCGCCGACGATCGGATTTTGTATCGCGTCATGCAGAGCCAATGGAATCCCTACATGACGGCGATGGCCGGGCGGGAGACGATGATGGCTCATGTCTTGACCTGGGGAAACGGCTACGCGGAAAAGGTCTGGAACGGATATGGGGAAATCATGGAGCTCTGGCCCATTACCCCGAATCGAGTTCGGCCAGTAATAGAGGCCGGAGAGCTCGTTTATAAAATCAAGATGGACCGCGAGGCCGACATCATCCTTCCCCGAGATAAAGTCCTGCATGTCCCTGGTCTCGGCTTCGATGGCTTTATGGGCTATTCGGTCATCGCCATGGCCCGGAAATCCATCGGCCTGAGCATGGCCCTGGAGACGTTCGGGGCCCTGTTTTTTGGGAACGGGACGAACCCGGGGATGGTCGTTTCTCACCCCGGTAAGCTCTCCCCGGTCGCCCACGATAACCTCAAAGGCTCATTGACGACCGCGGCCGGCGGCCTCGGCAAGTCCCACCGCCTGCTCCTGCTGGAAGAGGGCATGAAGGTCGAGAAATACGGGATTCCCCCCGACGATTGCCAGTTTCTGGAAAGCCGCGGATTCCAGATTCCGGAAGTGGCGCGATGGTTCAATCTTCCCCCCCACAAACTGAAAGACCTCACGCGAAGCTCTTTCAGCAATATCGAATCAGAGCAAATTTCCTACCTCACCGACTCCATTCTGCCCTGGCTTGTGCGGCTGGAAGCCAATTTCAACATGCAACTCCTGACCGCAAGCGACAAGGAATTGTCCGGTCGGGGGCGGCTTTATTTTAAACACAGCGTGGAGGGACTTTTAAGGGGTGATGCGGCCAGCCGGGGAAGTTTCTATTCACAGATGTTCAACATCGGAGCCCTGTCAATAAACGAGATCCGGGCGTTTGAGGACCTGGACCCCGTGGAGGGCGGCGACATCCACCTGGTACCGCTTAACATGACCTCTTTGGAGAACGCGGGTAAAGAACCGACGGAAACACACAGGCCGATTTTGCCAACCCTGCCTAAGAAAAAAGGGGGGGAAGAAGGCGAAGAGGAGGGGGAGGAATAAAAAAAATGAAATGGTACGAAATCAAAAATAAAGCGGATAAGGCCGAGATCTGGATTTACGAATATATCGGGGAGGATTTCTGGACCGGCGGAGGGGTTACGGCGAAGAACTTTCAGAAGGAACTCGCCGAAATCAAAGCATCTCAGATCGATCTGCATATCAACAGCCCGGGAGGAGAAGTTTTCGATGGGATCACCATTTACAATCTCCTCAAACAGCATCCCGCAAAGATAACCACTTACATCGACGGCCTGGCCGCCTCCATCGCTTCCGTAATTGCCCTGGCCGGCGATACGGTCATCATGGCCGAGAATGCGCTTTTCATGATCCATAATCCAACGGGGATGGCCATGGGAACAGCCAACGATATGCGAAGTCTGGCAGATGTGCTGGATAAAATCGCCTCCACAATGATCGGAACCTATACCGCCAAAACCGGGAAATCGGAATCGGACGTTAAGGCATTGCTCGACGCTGAAAGCTGGATGACGGCGGATGAAGCGAAGGAATTTGGTTTTGTGGATGAAATCGGGGAGGAGATGGATCTTGCCGCCTGCGCCAAATTTGTCCCTGCCATGGCCAAGGCGGGGTTTAAGCGTATTCCCCGGACATTGAATGCGAATCGAACGTTGCCGGGCGAAAGAGAACTTGAGCGCATCTTGCGGGATGCCGGATGCAGCCTCAAAGAAGCAAAAGCCATTCTGGCCAAGGGTTACGATGCCCATCTGCGGGATGTAGATCCGGCATCGAAACCCCCAAAAGCCCAGGAACCTCCGCGGGATGTGGAGCAGCCGAAGCCGGCGAGAGTGGACAAGGTCGCGGAATTGATCGTTCGGGCGAATCTCATCGCCCCATCACCCTAAGAAAGGAAAAAAAAGTGAAAACTCTATCTCAGTATCGAGAAGAAATCAAGGCCCTCATGAAAAAGGCGGCAGATATCGATGCCAAGGCGACGACTGAAAATCGCGACCTGAATGAGGGAGAGGTGGCCCTGAAGGCCGAGATCCTGGACACCGTGGACGAGCTCCGGAAGATGCTCGCCGTCCAGGAACGACAGGAGCGCGTGGCGGCAGAGCTGAGCGGCCCCGCCTCCCCGCCCGCCTCGCGCCCGGAAATCAAGAGACCCCCTGACGAACCTCGGGACAGGTTCCATTCCCTGGGGCAGCTGCTGGCGGCCGTCATGCACGCCGGGGTCCCGGGCGGAACCGTGGATCCTCGCCTCCGCAATTTGAGGGCGGCAGCGTCCGGCCTCAACGAGACCGTCCCTTCGGATGGTGGATTCCTTGTCCAACAGGATTTTTCCAACGAACTCCTCCAGGATGTTTTTCAGACCGGCATCCTGGCGTCCAGATGCCGCCGGATTCCCATTTCCGGCAACTCCAACAGCATGAAAATCAACGGGGTTGACGAAACCTCCCGGGCTTCCACCCGGTATGGCGGGATTCTCGGGTACTGGGAAGAAGAGGCGGCCGAGAAGACGGCCAGCAAGCCGAAATTCCGCAAGATCGAACTCAATCTGAAGAAGCTGATCGGCCTCGCCTACGCTACGGACGAGCTCATACAGGATGCGGCGGCCCTCGAAGGTGTGATCCGGGTCGGGTTCGTCTCGGAATTCGGGTTCCTCCTGGACGATGCCATCATCAACGGGACGGGCGCCGGCCAGCCCTTGGGCATCCTTAACGGAGGTTGCCTGGTGTCGGTGGACAAGGAAACGGGGCAGAAGGCCGCAACGGTGGTTGCGGAAAACGTCATCAAGATGTATTCCCGCATCTTCGCCCAAAGCCGCCCCAATGCGGTGTGGCTTATCAACCAGAACATCGAACCGCAACTATTCACGATGTCCCTGGCGGTTGGCACCGGCGGGATCCCCATCTATATGCCCGCGGGCGGACTCAGCGGCCAGCCCTACGGGACGCTGTTCGGGCGTCCGGTGATCGCCATCGAGCAGGCGGCCACCCTCGGGACCGTCGGCGACATTATCTTTGCCGACTTGACGAACGGGTACATTCTGGTCGAGAAAGGCGGGATTCAGAGCGACATGTCGATTCATGTGCGGTTCGTTTACGATGAATCCTGCTTCCGATTCGTGATGCGGGTGGATGGCCAGCCCGTGCGGGCTACCGCCTTGACACCCTATAAGGGCGGGGCCAGTTACACCCAGTCTCATTTCGTCGCTCTCGCGACCAGAGCATAACCTTCACAGTTTTCAAGATCCTGGGAGGGATAAATGTACCTGTCAAAACTTACAAAAATCATCAATGCGGGCCCCCCGTTTGACTGCAATAGCGGGGGGCTGGATGGTGCCTATGTTCACATGAAGAACTTTAGGCACCTGACGGCTATCATTCAGGTTGGGGCGACGGCTGGCGCGGCCCCCGCGGTAACGGTGGAGAAATCTGAGACCGGGGTCGGGGCCGGAACCGCAATAGCGTTCTATCTTTGCGAATGTTCCACGGCCGGAACTGCTGCCCTGGGAGATCTTCTCGGAGACCTTTCGCTAAGGTCAAGTGGCGGATTTGGCCTTACCACGACAGACAACACATTCGCTGTCGTTGAACTTGACGTTGGGGAACTTGGTGCCGCCTACCCCTACGTCAGGGTGCGCCTTTCCGATCCGGGAGCGGCCGCCCTTGGCTCCATCTGTTACATTCTCAGCGGAGCCAGGTATCAGACATCAACAGAGCAGGCGATAAAAGTATGAACAACCTGAATGAACCAGAAGGAGAAAACGGAGGAAACAAAATATGATGACACCGGAGACCTTTCCGATAATTGAAGGGCATGAACCCGTTGCGGCAAGTGGGCTTGTTGACACATCCAGGGCGGTTCGCCTAAGAAACGCCAAGGGCGTCCTGATTGTTGTCCACTACCACGCCAACAGCAACACCAATACGACATTGACTGTCCATCAGGGGGTTACGAAGGCTCTGGCAGAAGCGGGCGGAACCCCTATTTCCCACCTGTTCCCGATCTGGGACGTGGAGAATGGGGAAACGACGGACGTGGCTGCGAGGCACGCTAACGCAGCGTCTTACCTCATCGATGCAGACGTGATGACCCACGGCCTCGTGATGATGTACATCGACGCCTCCATCCTTACCGGGGGGGCCGATTGGGTTCATCTGGGGTCCGATACGGGAGGGACGGGGCTTATTTCCGTTCTCTATATCCTTGATGGATACCGCTACCAACAGGCGATTCCGCTGACCGAAATCGCATAACCTGACAGATATGGGGCGGGGTGAGATTCCCCGCCTTATCTAAGGAGGATTTAAAAAATGCATGGATTAAACAGCAAATACGTGGTTGTTCCGGGATGGTTCCCGAAAGACGCGGGTGGAGGCGCTCGGGCGAGTGATATTATCAGCCTGAAAAACTACTCCCAGGCTGAAATTTATCTGATGGTTGGAGATACGATCACCGCAGCCATGGACGTGACGCTCCATCAGGGAACAAGCGTCAGCTCCTGCGCAACGGCCCTCCCGTTTGAAAAGTACTACCAAACCGGCATCATGCTCAAATACGATGGTGCGTCGAGCGGGTTTCCCGCAGCGCGGGGCGAAACTGCAACCGGGGCGGGCACGGCGGTTGGGACCGTCTACGAAGACAAGGGCGGGATTCTGGTTCTGTATGACCACAACGTCACGGCCTTTGTTGACAATGAAGTCCTGACATTCTCCGGGGGCAAGACGGCGGTGGTCGATGGTGTTCTTTATAACGAAGACATCATGGTTCCGACCGAGTTGGCGGTGGCGGTCAATACCTTCTCCATTACGAACATCCCGGATGTGAATAAAATTTACTGCATCCCGGTCAACAGCAAAATGCTTAACCAGGGGATGGATTGCATCGAAGTGAACGTCAGTGATCCGACTTTGGCCCTGATGGCGATCTGGTTCATTCTCAGCGAACCTCGGTTCATGACGAATCCACCCCCAACGGCGATTTATGATTAACTGAAAAATATTGGGCATTTCCCATCTAACGAAGGAGAAAGTATGATTTCAAGACAATCGACAGAAGCCCGACTTGCTAACACCACCCTTGGCATCCGGGTTGACAGACCGGCGTCACTTGTCACCACGGGGCTGTCATTGTTTTCCGTGGTGGGTGGAAACGTCCTGGTGAACTTGATTCTGGGTGAGGTGACCGTGGTCATGCAAACCACGGCGAGCGCAGGAACCCTGCGGCACCACCCAACGACTGGAACGATTCTCGACCTTGCAGCCGCAGTCGAATGGAGCGACTTGCACGTAGGGACGCTGCTCACGATCGACAGCGTTCGGGCGACGAACATTCAACTTGTAACCGGATTGACTCTTTTAAGAGGACAAAGTGCGCCGGTGATTCTGACTCCTGGTCATGTTGAGCTTGCAATGGCAGCCCCTATGACTGGACAACAGAAGTATTCCATCTGGTATAAACCACTCGACGAGTTAGCCTACATTTCGACGCCGAGCGTTGACAACCTCAGCGTTTCCTCGCAGGAAATGTTGACAAATATGCAGCTTGGGATCCGCGTAGATCGGCCAACGGCCGTTGCAACGGCCACTGTTCCCATCTACACCGTCACCGGGGGGCGAGTAGCCATCAACCTTCTGCTTGGTGAAGTGACAACGGCCCTGGATGCGGGGGCTAACCTCTGCACATTGGCGGCTCATCCGACCGTTGGCGCACTTACGAACCTTGCCACGACCGTTGATTGGGACGCGATGGCGATAGGAACCCTGATTTCCGTTAGCGGAGTGGTCGGGGATGCCTTGCAGGTAGGAACGGGGGCGGTTCGGGGACAAGACGTCCCCTGGGTCATGGGGGTAGGGCATATCGAACCCGTCATGGCCGCCGCTGCCGCCGCAGGGAGAATCAAGTGGAGCCTGTGGTACACGCCGATCGATACCGATGCTGTTGTAACGGCTGCGTAATTGAATTAACTCATCGCCGTTGAACGGGGCGGCTTGAACCCCGCCCCCTTTTTACAAGAAATGATTCCCCAGAGGGGGGGAGGACTTAACCATGACAACATCCAGAATCAATCCAAGTCGCTATCGGGTTTTAAATGCTTATCATTGGCTTGGTCAACCCGCGACCGCCGTGAATGTCATTCCCGCCTCGGCGGGGGCAACGGTTCCCAGCGACCAGATCATGCGCGTTTATATGCAGAACATCTCCGCCGGGACGGTGAGCCTGTGCCTTGCGGGGTTGTTCCCTGATAGCGCGTGGACGGCGGGGCAATGGGTGGCGGTTGGAACGACTCTAACGGACGACACCACGGACGCCCAGGACGCGGGGACAAACGACTTTCCCATAAACACCACGACCATCAACGACGGGCACATCATTGGATGTACTTATCCTTTCGGATTGGTATCCTACGACATGACGACAGCCACAATAGGAGCCGCACTTGCAGGGATTATTGAATACTGGAACGGCGCGGCATGGACGGAGATTGCGGAAACAGGGATGCTCGTGGATATTCCCCGAGGTGTCGGTGTACAGTGGGCAACGGGAGAACTTATCATCATGTTCGACCCCCCGGCTGATTGGGCGGTTGGCGGTTCCGGGACGGGGGTAAGCGCCACGAAATACAACCTGCGGTATGCTTCCAGCGCGGCGGGGACAACGGCGGGACTTGCCAGAAGAATTTATGTGGGCGTTCCCATAACTTCTTGGAGGAACATCGCCACCCTTACCGAAGCCTCCGTCCGCGACTACTCGCCGAATGGCTTGTCGATACCGGACGGGGTGGTGAGAATCGGTTGCGCCGCCAACCTTGCGGCAGGGACCGTTTCAACCGTGGTCGCTACCAACCTTGAAATTGTTTATTGAGCGCGGGCATTCCTCATGAATAAAGTCATCTACACGGCCATCATGGGAAACTATGATCCGCTCATTTCCCTACCTGGAGAGTTCCGAGAAGGATGGAGGGCCGTCTGCTTTTCGGACCAGCCGTTACCTCTTAAAAGGGGATGGGAAATAGTGAAGGAGTCTTGCGAAGGGTTGCCCCCCGCGGCGGCCTCTAAAAAGATAAAAATTCTTTCCCATAAATATCTGGAAGACGCCGAAACCTCGGTCTGGATCGACGGATCGATCCAGGTGACCGGGCCGCTTGACAATTTCATTTGTGATTTCATGGATCAGGAATTCGTGGTTGCCCTCCACCCAGACAGGGTCTGCGTCTACGAGGAGATGGATACGATCGTGGCAAGCGGGAAGGCGGACCCGGAAAAGATCGAGCTTCAAAGAAAGGCCTACCGGGAAAATAATTTCCCCGAGGGGTTCGGATTGGCGGGATGCGGGGTCATTCTCCGGAGGAATTGTCCCTCTGTCCAAAAGCTAAATGAGGAATGGTGGAGGTTGACAGCCCTGTTCGAAACCTGGAGGGATCAGCTTACCTTCCCCGTGGCGATCGCTAATCTGGATTATCATCCGAATCTTGCATCCAAGGAATCTGTTTGGAAATACTTTCGCCAGGCGAGGGGACACTGCGGAGCATTTTTAAAGAAATGAGAACCTTGCAAAGAAAAAAAGAACTGAACGCCCTCATGAGGCTGGCAGCGCGCATTCACCCTCAAGTCATTCTCGAAATCGGGGTGGATCAAGGCGGGACCCTTTCCCGGTGGATAGAACTGCTGAATGGAACGGGCCTGATTATTGGTATCGATCGAAATCCTGATACCATAAATATTCTGAATTCAACCCTCGGGGATAAGATGAATGGCGTATGTAAAATCATCATTGGCGACACCAAAGACCCCCTGACCCTGGCTATGACTCAGTCCGCCCTGAAAGGTCGTCTTGTAGATTTCCTTTTCATCGACGGGAATCATTCCTATGAGGCGGTGAAATCCGACTACGAAATATTCTCCCCCCTGGTGCGACTCGGCGGAATCATCGCCCTGCATGACATTGCGGTCCCAGCTACGGTGGTTGACCCTTACGACAAGAGCAAGTTCTGCGGTGTCAAAAAGTTCTGGTCGGAATTAAAGGCCGAGAAAAAAAGAGAATACATTGACTACAAATTTAAAGATCATGCTTACGGGATCGGAGTGATCGTAAACGATGCCGGTTGAACCGAAGATAAATATATCCATTCCGTATGAGCCGGAGGCCGCCCTGGGCTGGGAATATAATCGCATCTTGGATGAATCCAAGCACGAATGGGTATTGTTCCTGGATCATGATGCCCTGATTCTGAATCCCCACTGGTATCATGTTTGCCAGGAGGCCATTCGGAAATGCCCGGGCGCCGGGCTGTTCACCTGCTTTGGGAGCGCGGGAGGTTGCCGGTTTCAGAGGTTGAAAAACGCCCCAGCCCGGGGCCAATCCATCCTGGTCCACCGGCAGTTTGCCAAGGATCTGTGGAAGCTGAAAAAATATACCTTTTCACTCGTTCCCGACGACCTCCCCGGACACTTGGTTAGCGGGTTCTTTATGCTCACCTCCAGGACGGCCTGGAAGAAGTCGGGCGGGTTCGGTTTGAATGGGATGTTTGCCCAGGATCATCTTTATCACAAGAGGATCAAGGCGGCGGGGTTCAAGACCTACCGGATCGATGGGATTTATTGCTACCACCTATTGGAACGCGCCGACGGGTCATGGATCCCCAACCTGAAAACATCCAAGGAACTGTGGGAAGAATACTGGACTTCGAAGCGCATGCCCATCCCGCGGGCGAGGTGATTTATGATTCCCCGGCCCATTACCCCAGAAGAAGAAAAGATCGCGGAAAAGAGTCTTCTCCAAGTAAAGGGGGTCGAGGGAACGATATGCGAAACGATCCGCGAAATATTCAGAGCCGCGCTGCTGGAATTGGGGCCGTCCCCGGCCAGGGGAAAGATCATGGAGAGAAGCAAGGTTGTTTTTATTCTTGCCAAGAGGATGAATGACAAACTCCTGAAATACAACAAGGGAGATTATGAGCTTTAACGAGGCTTGGCCGGGGAAAATTGACGTTGTTTACCCCTTGTCCAGCATGAGTAAGGGGCAGGAGGATTTCGAACTCCGGCATTCCCTAAGGTCCTTAAATGAGCAACCGTGGGTGAATCAGGTCTTTACCGTCGGCCACAAACCGCCGTGGATCAAAAACGCCCACCATATCCCCTTCCCGGATCAATGGGGCTACGATTTCAAGGATAAAAACATTATTAAAAAGATGCTCAGGGCTTGCGCAGACGGGAGGGTGAGCGATCCCTTTGTGGCGAACTCCGATGATCAATATTGGCTCAGGATAATCGAGCCAAAGGAGATGCTGATCCCCCCGCGGGAATTCCCGGCCCAGATGGAAATGGATGCCAAGGGACGAAAACTGAATCTGAGACGTGCTTTTAGAAACCGCTGGGTGAAACGGCAAGCGGAAACGGTCCATTTTCTTAGCCAAAACAAGCGCTGCGCGACTTGCTTTGACGGCCATGTGCCTTATCTAATCGAAAAGGAAAAATATTTGCTGACCATGTCGCAGATCCCCTGGGAGATGGGGGACGGCTTTTTGATCGTGGTTTACCATGGATGGAATTGGGAATCTCTTGCCAACGGGTCCAAAATAGAAGACCGCGACGGCGTCCTGGTCCGGATCAAGGCCGATCTGAAGACGGAACAGATCGAGGAAAAAACAAGAAACTCCCTGTTCCTGAATCACAACAATAAGGCGCTATCCATCGGAATGAGGGAATTCCTTAAAAAAAAGTTCCCCAATCCATCGAGGTGGGAATGAACATCAAGGTTATCAGTCCGCCCGGGAATCTTCCGGTCACCGTGGCCGAGATCAAACAGCATCTCCGGATCGAGATCGACGAAGACGACCAGGACGTAGAACTCAAGATCAAGGCCGTGGTCGCCTCCTTGGATCCTCCGAACGGGCGCCTGGGCCGGACGTTGATTACCCAGACGCTGCGGTTTTCGCTCCCGGGCTATCCCGCCCGCACGATCCCGCTTCCCTATCCTCCGTTACAGTCTGTTTCCTCGGTTAGATATGTGAATTCATCCGAGGTGGAAACGACCATATCGGCTTCTGATTATATCCTTGTAAACGACCAGGAACCGGCAATCCTCGTTCTGAAAAGCACGGTGTCCTGGCCAACCGATTTGAGCGAGAACGATCCCTACCCCTTCAAAATAAATTTCGTGGCCGGATACGGAGACGAACCGGAAGACATCCCGGAGGATATCCGACTTGGGATCATGATGGAAGTGGGAGATTATTATCTGCAGCGGGAGAATATCTCCCTCGGTCAGGCGATCGTGCAGAACGAATTCAGCAGGCAAATATTTAATAACTATATTTGGTGGCCATAAATGCAGGCAGGAAAACTCAGACATAAGATCGTGATCCAGGAAAACCGTTATGCGCGGGATGAGCTGAACCAGGCGCAGCGGGATTCCTACGGGGCCCAGGTGGACAACTGGGTCGATGTCTGGCTCTGCCGGGCGAGCATGGAGCCGCTTTCCGGTAAAGAATATTTCGCCTCTCAGCAGATGCAGGCGGAAGTGACCACGCGTTTCCGGATTCGGTATCCTCGGTTTCAGATCTGGCCGGGGATGAGGGTCAAATATCAGGATCCGGTCCTAGAGGCCAACCGATATTTCAATATCCAGGCGGTGATCGATCAGAACGAGATGCACGTGGAGCTCTGGCTGATGACGGTTGAGGAAATAAAACCTCTTGCGGCCACGGGATCCGAATCCAGTTCGGGAGCGGGGTCGAGCCCATGAGCGATTATCTGACTTTTGAAATCAAGGGCCTCAAGGAAATGGGCGACCAGTTAGCACAACTCCCCGGAAAGATCGCCCGCCGGGCCCTGGCCAACGCCGTCCGCCAGGGGGCGAACATCATCCGCGATGCGGCCCGGGCCAAGGCGCCGGTTGGGACGAAAACCTACAAGGATTATCGGGGAAAAACCCACCGCCCCGGCCTTTTGCGGAAATCGGGCGTCATCTCCAAGAAGCTCAAGACGAAAGACTGGCAGAGCACGGCCCTTTACGGAGTCGGGTTCAGCAAGCGGGCCTTTTATGGCAAGTGGATCGAGCGCGGGAAGGCGAAAAAGCACAGACAGGCCCCCGCTCCTTTTGTGGTTCCGACCCTGGACGAAAAGGCCCCGGACGTGATCGAGGCCATAAAGGAAAGACTCGGAAGCGAACTGGAAAAGATTGTCCGGGAAACTCCGGGATTGAGCCTGAAATGATTGAAAAAACCCTATACACGGTTTTATCGCAGATCAATAATATCGCTCTTTTTCCCCTGGTTATCCCCCAGGAGCAGAACCAGCCGGCCGTCAGCTATTTCAGGGTGAAAACGATTTCCACGAACACCTTGAAGGGGACGAACCGGCGACATGACAACGGCCTTTTCCAGATAGATATCTGGGCCTTGGATTATCTGCGGGCCGCAGAGCTATCAGAGCAGATCATCGACCAGATGGGGC
>JALHTW010000211.1 GCA_022866045.1 Candidatus Aminicenantota bacterium
ACCAGCTTTTTCAAGAGACGCTCGAACCGGCCGAGGTCAATCCGGAATTTTTTCTGGCGGTTTAGGATCTCGATCATCGTCCTTCTTATGATTTTTTTCGGGTTTTTTCTTTTTTTTCATCTCGAAATCGAAGCCGGGATATTCAACGCGCGGCTGGTAGACCATATTGAGCGTGGATAGGAAGGAGGAAGCAATGGTTCGCAATTCTTTCAATGAAAAATTGCAGTCGTCGAGCTGGCCGTCCTGGACGCCGTTGTCGAAGATATCCGTGATGACGCGCTTCAGGTTCTCCTCCTTGTGAATCCTGAGGCTCCGAGACGCGGCTTCGACCGAATCGGCGAGCATGACCAGAGCGGCCTCCTTCGTCTGGGGCGGCGGTCCCGGATAACGGTAGGTTTCTTCGCCGATCTTTTGCATATCCGGATCGTATTTTTCCTTAGCTTTCTGGTAGAAATAGCGGACGAGCGAGTTGCCGTGGTGCTGCTCGATAATCTCCCTGATCGGCAGGGGCAGCTTTTCTTTCTTGGCGATCTCGACGCCTTCTTTAACGTGGTTGATGATGACCAGGGTGCTCATGCTCGGCGTGAGGTCCTTATGAATGTCGATCTTTTTGATCTTGTTCTCGATGAAGTACTCGGGCATCTTGATCTTGCCGATGTCGTGGTAGAGGGCGCCGGCTTTGACCAGCAGGGAGTCGAGCTTGATGGCTTCCGCGGCTTTCTCGGCGAGCGCGGCGACGATCAGGGAGTGATGGTGAGAGCCCGGAGCGTCCATGGCCATCTGCCGGAAGATCTCCGTTTCCGAGTTGGTGAGCTCCAGGAGCTTGGTCTGGGTGACGAAACGGAAGATGTTTTCATAGATCGGAAGGAAGACGAAAGCCAGGGCGGCGCCGAACAAACCTCCGGCGATGCCCATAAAGACCTCGGACGTGAGAAGTTCCAGGCCGGGCCATTGCTCTTTGATCAGATAAAAGGTGAGGATGACAAAGATGTTCAACGGCGCCACTAAGAAGAATCCCGCCCGGAGAGTGGCTGTCCGCTTCTGCCGCTGGTAATACTTGATGCCGTAGATGGCTGCCAGTCCGCCGATCAGGCTGAAGATCATGAGGAAATAGTTCGCTTTGAAAAGATAGCCCACGAGCAGGCTGTTGAGGATGGCGTAGGTCAGAGCGACGGTGTTGGTTGTCAGAAAGGCGAAGAGGATGACGCCGAATTGATAGGGAAAGGCGAATTTGTAGCTTTCCGAGTCCGAGAATAAGAAGAATTGGGCGTTCTGGCTCGAGATATCCGCCAGAAAAAGGAGGACCTTATAAATCATGAGGCTAAAGGCGAGAGTCAGGCCCATCATCAGGTAGTATTTGAGCGCGGTCTTCTGAGCGAGGAGCGACTTGAGTTAGAACCAGAGAGTGAACAGAAGGAGGCCGAACAGGAGGAACGTACCGAGAAAATTGGCTAGCCAGGCCCGTTTCGTCCGGAGGCTCTCATTGATGATCCGGACCTTTTTCAGAATGTCGGGGGTCACTTCATCGCCCTTGCGGACGAGAACCTTGCCTTTTTTAATCGTGTAAAAGACCGGCTCGACGCCGGCGCGGGTTTTCTCTTTTCGGGCTTCGGTTTCGACCTTGTTGAAGGCGATGTTCGGGGCCACGAAATTGATCGAAAGGCTGATGAGCAGGCCCTTTTTCCGGGGCGAGATTTCCAGTTTATTGATCTCCGCGGCAATCTTGTCTTTGGCTTCCTTGTCTTCGAGGATGTCCTTGGGGCGGATGGCCTTTTCACCCTCCTGGTTCCGCACGACCATGAACCCCCGTTCCTGCTCTTTGTGGATGAAGAGGTTTTTTGAAAGGATGATGCCCTGCCCGGAATATTTTTCGAGGAGCCCGAGGATCATGGCCTCCAGGTCGGCCCCGAAGCCTTCTTTTTCCAGGGCGGCGAGGTCGTTCGGCGTCAATTCAAGGGCGAACCTGTCCATGATGTCCCTTTGGAGCTGGACGTAATCTTTTTTCACCGGCCCCGTCTTCAGCCATTCCCGGCCCGAGACGAAGAATTGCCGGACCTTCTCCTCTGTGTTGAGAAAGACATTGAGGTCGAAGACGTAGACGGGGAGGATGGCCTCGACGGCCTCTCTCCGCCGGTTTTCCGTCGCCTCCGTGTCCTCGATGGTAAGATCGGCTGGGGCGATGACGTCCGAGGGGGCGATCTCGCCGGGCTGGAGCTCGGGCAGGGATTTCGAAGGGATGTAGGATACGAAATACCCCAGGCTAAGGGCGAAGATGATAATATAGATAAACGGATTCTGAAGAAGGCTTTGCCCGAAACGGGCATTTTCCTCTTTAGGGGGATGGCCCGGCCCAGGTTCACGCTGGGGAGAGAACACAGGGCTCTTGAAGAGCTTGATGTTCTTGAACGAAATGAAGCTCATGGTCAGTTATGGGCCTTGGCTTCGGCTTTCTGATAGGCCTTGATGATCTTCTGGACCAGGGGATGCCGGACGACGTCTTTCTCGTTGAAATAGCAGAAGGAGATCTCCCTGATAGGGGACAGGATCTTGAGGGCTTGAAGCACGCCGGACTTCGTCGGCTGGGGGAGGTCGATCTGAGTGATGTCGGCCGTGATGACCACTTTGGAATCGAAGCCCGAGCGGGTCAGGAGCATCTTCATCTGTTCTTTCGTCGTGTTCTGGGCTTCATCGAGGATGATGAACGAGCCGTTGAGCGTGCGCCCGCGCATGAAGGCCAGCGGGGCGATCTCGATGATCCCTTTCTCGATAAGGCGGTTGGCCTGGTCGGCCTTGACGAGGTCAAAGAGTGCATCATAGAGGGGACGGAGATAGGGATTGATCTTCTGGGATATGTCGCCGGGCAAAAAACCCAGCTTCTCGCCCGCCTCGACGGCCGGGCGGGTCAGGATGATACGGCTGACGAGCTTGTTCTGCAAAAAGGACAGGGCCAGGGCCATGGCCAGGTATGTCTTTCCCGTTCCAGCCGGCCCGATGCCGAAGACGAAATCGTAATTTCGGATGGCCTGGATATAATCCTGCTGGTTGAGGCTTTTCGGGGTGACGGATTTCCGGGATAGGTTCAGGACCTCGGCCGGAAAATAGCTCTCGAGCGGCTTGGTTTGGCCTTCTTCGA
Organism: Candidatus Aminicenantota bacterium; assembly: GCA_022866045.1. GTDB lineage: Bacteria > Acidobacteriota > Aminicenantia > Aminicenantales > UBA4085 > JALHTW01. The sequence continues at coordinate 3,134 of JALHTW010000211.1, forward strand.
GGAGGTCGAGGATGATATGGAAATCCTCTTCCTTGAGGTCGTAGCCTTTTTCTTCAAGTTCGTGGATCTTCTCGAAGTAGAATTTCGCGGATTCGACCTTGTCCGGTTCCCCGTCGAGGAAAAGGCAGTCGCCCCGGATAGATAGGCTCACGCCGAGGCGGTTCTCGAGCTTTTTCAGGTTCCGGTCGAGGACGCCGAAAAAGACGTTCTTCCGGATAAAAGGGTAGGTGATTTTTTCCATATCAGAGTGTAAGAAATGAATCGTCGGTCATTTTAAATCATTATAAACACTTATGAATGGGCTTTGTCAAGGAGAGCTCGGGCTGACCGTATATCACTTTCAAATGCAAGGGGGACACGATCCCCTGTCCCTGTCTGGTCGGTAGCGCCCCAAAGGACGATACCGTTGAAAACCGCC
>JALHTW010000212.1 GCA_022866045.1 Candidatus Aminicenantota bacterium
GACGAGATCAAAAGGCGACATGCCCGGTTTCAGCTTAGCGGTTTCCGAAAACTCTCCCGTCCAGTTCCCGGCAAGAGTCACATTCAAGACTCCGTTGCTCCCGTCTTCGATTTTGATGCTTAGCCAGCCTTTGAGCCCCCTATCCGACTTCATCTCATATCGAAAAAACTGTCCGGACTTGAACTTGAAATATGACCATTTTCCTGAGCTGATTTGCGCCGCGGCGTTACTGAAGCCATTTCCCGCCGTAAAAGCCAGCAAGACCCCAAGCATCAGAGACCCGAGATTGACTTTTTGAAAATGCATCAGAGCGACCTCCCGTGAGCTAGTCATGGCTGTCTTTGCTAAACCTTAAGCCTTCAGCCGACAACCAGCGTTCAGATGGGCTTAATTTTAGCCAATTCGGTAAAGAATTTCAAATGACAAGCTGCTGGTTCGGGGTTTGGCTCTCGCGCTAGCCTTCCTCCATGCTCCAATATGGAGCCAGGCTACGGCACCTGAAAGGTGATCATGTTAGACCACCGAGCTCGGCGCCGCCGGGTTTGGCGAAAACCTGGAACTCGCGGGCGGCTTTGGCCATGGCCGGCGACCCGGAGACGAGGTCAGCTCCAGTAGCCGTTGGTGAACGACCTGAGCTTCTTCGACCGGCTGGGGTGTTTGAGCTTGCGCAGGGCTTTGGCCTCGATCTGCCGGATCCGTTCTCGGGTGACCTTGAACTGCTGTCCGACCTCTTCGAGGGTGTGCTCGTCTCCGTCGCCCAACGCGAAACGCATCTTGAGGATCTTGGCTTCCCTTTCGGTCAGGGATTTCAGGGCTTCCTCGATCTGCTCGCGCAGATTGATATGGATGACCGTGTCGGGCGGCGAAGGCGTGATCTTGTCCTCGATGAAATCGCCCAGGTGGCTGTCCTCTTCCTCGCCGATCGGCGTTTCGAAAGAGATCGGTACCTGGGCGATCTTGATGATCTTGCGGACCTTGCTCACCGGTATGTCCATTTTCTTGGCGATCTCTTCGCTGTTCGGCTCGAGCCCGATCTCCTGGACGAGACTCCGGCTGACCCGGTTGAGCTTGTTGATGGTATCGATCATGTGGACCGGGATGCGGATGGTCCGGGCCTGGTCGGCGATGGCCCGGGTGAGGCCCTGCCGGATCCACCAGGTCGCGTAGGTCGAGAACTTGTAGCCGCGCCGATATTCGAATTTGTCGACGGCCTTCATCAGGCCCATATTGCCTTCCTGGATGAGGTCCAGGAACTGGAGGCCCCGGTTGCTGTACTTCTTGGTGATCGACACGACCAGGCGCAGGTTGGCCCCGACCAGCTCCTTTTTCGCCTGATCGCTGACCCTCTTGCCGGTCGTGATGGCGCGGATGGTCTTGCGCAGGTTCCGGGCGTCGAGCCCGATCTCCTTCTGGTAAGCCTTGAGGCGTTTCGTCGCTTCCTTGAGCTTGGCCTGGAGTTCCTCGGACTCCTTCTTTTTCCGGGTTTTGGCCACGGACAGCTCCAGGTCCTCTTTGACCTCCTCCAGTTCGTTGATGACGCGGAGCTTGTCCCGAAGGGCGTTGATGATCTTCTCCCGCTGGGTTGAACGCAGGTTGAGGTCCCGGATCAGGCTGCTCATCCGGACGATGACCCGGCTCCGGGAGAAAACGAACTTCTTGAGGGTCGGGATCTTGTCCAGCATGCGGCTGAGGTTCCTGATCTTCTTGATCTTGGCCAGGATCTTTTTCTTCTTTTCCTCGAGCTTGCCTTTGGCGACGTCGTCCTCTCTGACGTCGAACATCTCCTGGATGATCAGCGGGTCGACCTCGATCTTGTCCTCGAGACTGAGGACCTCGTTCAGCACGAGCCTCGTTTTGGAGAGGGCCTTGATGATCGACTTCTCGCCGCGTTCGATCTCCCGGGCGATGGCGATCTCGCCCTCGCGGGTCAGGAGGGAGATGCTGCCCATCTCGCGCAGGTAGAGCTTGACCGGGTCGGTCGTCAGATCCAGGCCTTGGAGCGTCACCAGCTCGCTTTTCCGCCGTTTGGGGATGATCTCCTTCTGTTTCGTGTCGAGGATCTTGATGCCGTAGTCGTCGATCGAGCTGGAGACGTCGCCCTTTTGAAGCTTGTTCTCAGCGGACACCGTGAGCTCCTAAAGAATGGATTTGCCTCATCAATAATACCGTCCTCGTCCTCATTCCGTTACCCCGCCCCTTCATTTCAGGGCCATGATCTGCTTGATCAGGTCCTGTTTCTGGAAGAGAAGCGCCTGGACTTTGTCCCGGTCGCCTTTCTTTTCCTCGCGGGCCGGCTCGGCCTGGATCCTCTTCAGTTCGTTCTCCTTGCAGCTTTTCTGCAGGGCGCACAGACAGCCGAGGGCTTCCTCGATGGTCAGAGGATTCCCTTTCTCGAGCAAGGCTTGGGAAAGCTGCCGAGAGAGAGAAGCGTCGATCTCCTTTTGCAACTCGTGGAAAATGAGGTCCTTGTTCTTTTTAAAATGATCCAGTATTATCCTAATTATCCTAAAAATCGGCTCGCTTTTCAAGCCCTTAAAATCCTCGTCCCGGACCTCGGCGAAGATATAAGGCCGGAGCTCCTCGCTCTCGATCAGGATCTGGAGGAGGCGCTTCTCCGCAATGAACCTCAACTTCAGGTGGTCGATGATGCGGTCCACGGCGACATAATCCGTGATAAAGGCCACGACTGATCTAGTCCATAATGATTGGTGACACCTTGGGATATGATAGGTGTTGCCATGTATCTACAGCCAACGACGATCTATGGGTCTCTGATTCCCGGTTCGGAGTACATCCGGTCTCTGGTTCGCCAGGGGACGATCTCCTCGACGGCCGCGGCGCGGCTGAAGTGGATGGACCATTATGCCCAACACAGAAACGCCCGTTTGACCGGAAGTATATTAGGGCTCACCGCTACAAAGAAGATCGCAGCCGCAAATAGGAATTTCATTCTTCCCCCTTGCGAAAAACAATCAGGACAGACACACCAAGAATAATCAACAGCACAGAACCCATCACGCCCAACCAGTTGCGACCGATGAAAGCCAGCGGCCGATCGGCAAAGTGCAACCAATCGTTAAGTTCAATAATAGCGTTGGCAACAAGTGTCAATAACAGGGCAAGGGCAAAGGCCAGGGAATAAGCTTTATGAAACAGATGGACTTCGCGTTCGTCCCAGCGCTTCATCAGCGCGTTCTGCGGACCAAGCATCATGGAATAAAGCAGCCAGCCACAAAGGATGCCGCCATTACCGGCAACCCGATGCAACTGGGAAAAAAACACAAGCACTCCGGCCAGAATCATGACCCAGGCCCGGCCTGGAATCGAAAGTTCACTCAGCCAATTGATTTTTGTCTTGTTGATCATTTTTTACCTCCGTTAAATAAAAAACTTCTTCCAAAGATTTCTGAAAAAACTTGGCAATCCGCAGCGCCAGCTTCACCGAGGGATTGAACTTTCCTTTTTCAATGGCATAGATCGTCTGGCGGGAAACTCCAACCCGGTTTGCCAGATCCTCCTGGCTCAGTTCATCGGCGAAGAAACGCAGCTTGCGGATATTGTTCAGCAAAATAAACTGCTCGCCGCTTTCGTTCTTACTCTTTAATCGGGCTAACATCATCAATACCTCCTTATTTTTGCTCAACATTGCAATGTATTCGTTACTTATATTAATATATAATTTACATTATGTAAAGTATTATTTACTTTTTTATTTATTTTTTAATTTCCCCATTCATTCATCCCTGCATCTTGCATTAAAGCAGGACATCCCTATTTAGGCCAGAGAGGAAGTTATCACCTTTGACTCATAGAATTGCAAGAATTGCAAAATTATCGACTTTTTTTTCAAGGTCGGATATCATTAAATTTCGATCGCTCCGGCGATGGAGGCCAGGACGAGGGTCAGGATCGTCCGCGGCCAGCCCAGGAACGAGCCGACCATCAGCATCATCGTCACGTCGCCGAGCCCGAGTCCCTCTTTTTTGCGGATCAGCCAATAGAGACCGTAGACCGAAAGCAGAAAGCCTCCCCGGACCGCCGTGCCGATCAGGGCGGCGCCGAAGGTCATGTCGTCGCGGATCAGGGCGTAAAGGAGCCCCAAGGCGATTCCGGGGTAGGTGATGACGTCGGGCAGGATTTGATGCCGGGCGTCGATTTTCGCGATTTTCGTTGTGATTGACATCGCCGCGCGCCCGGAAGTATCTTACAAGCATGGTTAAGAGGGGAGATTCCTCGGCCAGAGCGGAAATTCACCGCGCCGCGGAAAAAGGAAAATCCTGTTTTTCAATGATCAAGAAAATTCGCGAGCCCGTGAACGGATTCACTCATTTCTTTGCGGCCATTGGTGCCGTTATCGGATCCGGCATTCTAATATACATTGGCCGGAACAGCCTTATCAAAACGGTTGCATTGGGCGTGTACGGCGCCAGCCTTATCCTGCTCTTTGCGACAAGCGCCGCGTATCATTGGGTCAAAGCGGGGCCGAAGATCATCGCCAACCTGCGCAAGCTCGATCATGCAGCGATCTTTTTATTGATAGCCGGGACCTACACGCCCATCTGCGCGATCATGTTCACGGGTTTTTGGAGATGGGGAATTCTGGCGATCGTCTGGTCTTTGGCCGTGATCGGCATGATCGTGAAAATGTTCATGATGAGCGCGCCGCGCTGGCTGACGGCCGGAATCTATGTGGTCATGGGCTGGCTTTCGCTCCTTTCCATCACGGAAATGTTGCGAATGCTTCCGGCCGGCGCCCTGACAGGACTCGGAATCGGAGGCGTCGTCTATACTCTCGGCGCGGCTGTGTATATCACCAAAAGGCTCGATTTCTTCCCGGATCAATTCGGTTTCCATGCCGTGTGGCACATCTTCGTCATTCTCGGCGCGCTCGTGCATTTCATTTCCATCGCGGTCTATATCGCTCCCGCCGCATATTGAAATTTCGAGCGCCGGAAGTCATTTTGCCAAGAGATGACGCCTCGAAATGCGCGAGAATGGACGGTCGATTATTATGATGGATTAAAGGCGGAATTGTGCGGGAATAGACGGAAATCGGCGAAAACTAAAGCTCCTTTATGATACGCCTAATGACCTGAATTATCAGGCGCTTATGGGGGAAAAAGGTTGGGGTCGCCCTGATGGCAGCCGAGGAGCGGGCAGAGTATTTTTGAGGTCAGCGATTTCATGAGGGGGGAGAAGTCTTGCGTCTTCCGGGCGATTTTCCGGTCGTTCGCGAAGATGATACGGCCGGAAGGCCTCCTTCGCGGCCATCTTCGTGTTGTTGACAACGATCCGCGGCCGGGATTATCGTCTTTTCGTGATGGGCGGTATCGATTCCGAGCTTAATGGGAGGGAATGTCGCGCGGCGCGAAAAAGGAAATTCCTTCTATCCCCTAAAGCATCGGACTGTGGATCCGAAGGTTGGGGGTTCAAGTCCCCTCACTCACCCCACCTTATTTGCTTGTAAATTCAATCGTTTGCCCTGTTTCTTCCTTTCCGCTCCAATACCGTAGTTTACCCGCTTTTCAATCGAATCTGTGACATATTTGTGACATGGGGAGAGGTCTGCTCTTCATATTGACATCGCCGCGGGGCCGGAAGTATTATTCCATTGTGGTCAAGAGGAGGGATTCAACGTCCGGAGCAGCTTTTCAAAACCCAGCAGAAAATGAAAATCATAGATCCGGATGAGAATTGACGCCGCCGGACGGACGGGGGCGCGGGACATCGCCGGGCGTTTCATCCGCTCCGGACTTCCAGCGCCGCGTCAGCTGATCCTGGACAAAGGGGAAGACGTGAATGAATTCTATCAGCTGATCAAGAAGGGGTGATCATGGAAAATACGCTTTACTTCGGAGAAGAAGGTCGTCATGCGGAAAAGGACAGTCAGTATTTCCAGAATTCTACAGACTGTATAATCATTGTTAGCCTCCCCAATCAATTGCGCGAAATAAGAAAGTAGGTCATTGATGGCAAGAAAAAAGACAACCGAAACGAAAAGACCGCTTGAATCCTACGAGCACAAAGACAAGAAGCGGGTGAACAACCCGCCCGTGGGGCTGGTAACGCCGGAAACCGACCCGGACGCCGGGGCGAAGCAAACCTACGCCTACGACCCGCACCTGGATCCGCAACTGCAATGGGCCGGCAAGGCCAAGCACACCTCCTTTGAGGTGCCCACTGTCTCCCTCCACGTCCACGAGCGCATTGACCCGCGCACCATCATAGAGGCAGTACGCCGCGCCCCCGACCCTACCGCTGCCATGCAAATGGCCTTGTTCCAGACGCCGCAGGAAAACCCGCCCCTGCGCGAGGCCATCGAGTTCTATCAGCACGCCCACGGCTGGTCAAACCGCCTGATCGCCGGCGACAGCCTGCTGGTGATGAACTCGCTGCTGGAAAAAGAGGGCATGGCCGGCAAAGTGCAGATGGTCTACCTCGACCCGCCCTACGGCATCAAATACGGCTCCAATTTCCAGCCCTTCGTCAACAAACGAGACGTGAAGGACGGCAAGGACGAGGACCTGACCGCCGAGCCGGAGCAAATCCGCGCTTTTCGCGACACCTGGGAACTGGGCATTCACTCTTACCTGACCTACCTGCGCGACCGCCTGCTGCTGGCCCGCGAACTGCTCACCGAATCCGGCAGCGTCTTTGTCCAAATCAGCGACGAGAATGTCCACCACGTGCGGGAGTTGATGGATGAGGTGTTTGGAGCAGGAAATTTTGTTGCACAAATAAATTATCGGAGTATGAGTCCACTTGGTCAGAAAGGTTTAGCCAGTATCTACGACTACATCATTTGGTATGCAAAGAGCAAAGGTAATTTGAAATTCCGACCAATATTCATCGAACGAGATATTAAGGAGGAACCAGAGTTTTGCTATTTGGATGATGGAAACGGCAATTATAGAAAATTGTCGAGCGATGAAATATTTTCTCTCAGACCTGAAATCAAACCAAGAGTATTCAAGCGATCTACTCTAACCTCATCCGGCTATACACCGTCCTGTACCTATACTTTCGAGTTTGAAAATCGAACATACAAACCTCTCAGTGGCAAAAGCTGGAGAACGCACTCTGAAGGCATGACTAATCTTATTAGAAACAATCGGTTGATTATCTTGGGAAAGAACCCCTATTTTCGGCAATATCACGCCGATTTTCCAATGCTTCAGCTTGAAAACAGTTGGCACGATACAGCTGCAGGGTTCTCTGATCCTAAAGTTTACGTTGTTCAAACGAACGTTAAAATCATCGAGCGCTGTCTCCTAATGACCACCGATCCCGGCGACCTGGGCTTCGACCCCACCGGCGGCAGCGGCACCACGGCCTTTGTTGCCGAGCAATGGGGCCGGCGCTGGATTACCTGCGACACCTCGCGCGTGGCGCTCACCCTCGCCAAACAGCGGTTGATGACGGCCGTGTTCGACTACTACGAACTGGCCCACCCGAAAGAAGGCGTGGGCAGCGGCTTTGTCTACAAGACCGTGCCGCACGTCACCCTCAAGTCCATCGCCAACAACGAACCGCCCGCCACCGAAACGCTCTACGACCAGCCCCTCGAGGACCACAAGAAACGCCGCGTCAGCGGGCCGTTCACGGTTGAGGCCGTGCCCGCTCCGGCGGTTAAGTCGGTGGAGGAGATTCTGGAAGGCGCACCGCAACCCGCCGATGTTTCCATCGCCCGTTCCGGTGAGACCCTGCGCCAGGGCGAATGGCGCGATGAACTGCTGCGCTCCGGGATACGCGGCAAGGCGGGCCAGCACATCCGCTTCGCCCGGTTGGAACCCCTGCCCGGCTGCCGCCATCTTCACGCCGATGGAGAAACCCGGCCCAGCGACGAAGGCAAGGACACGGTGCGCAAGAAAGGCACGGCCTACGCGCCCCAGCGCATCGTGGTCTCCTTCGGCCCGGAGCACGCCCCGCTGGAACAGCGCCAAGTGGCCCAGGCCATCGAAGAGGCGCAAACCCTCGTGCCCAAACCCAAACTCATCGTCTTTGCCGCCTTCCAGTTCGACCCGGAAGCGGCCAAAGACATTGACGAAACCAACTGGCCGGGCGTGACCCTGCTCAAGGCGCAGATGAACGCCGACCTGCTGACCGACGACCTTAAGAAAAAGCGGGCCAGCAACGAATCGTTCTGGCTGATCGGTCAGCCGGATGTGCGTTTGGAGCGCATTGC
>JALHTW010000213.1 GCA_022866045.1 Candidatus Aminicenantota bacterium
CCCGAACTTAGCCTGCAAAGCATCCTCATGATTTCAGCCATCATCGGGAGGTCCAAGGCTGGGGTCTATGTGTTTTGGGTCGCCCTCTTCAGCACGGTAGCCGTCTTGATCTACGGCGCCCTTGAGGACGGAGCGAACATCTGGTCGATCGCCCTGTACCTCCTGGCTTTCTTATCCCTGCTGGCGGCGGGACTGTGGTGGATGAGTAAACGCAGTGCTGCCCGACCTGCGGCTTCGCCGGAAGTGTCGGAGGATCAATGAATTAGGGATCACAGAGATTATAGCTGGTCTGGCAGATTCGGAGAAAATCCGGGTCGCTGCCGACCTCGAAAAGGAAGTATCAAAGGAGGACTGAGATGGAAATCAAAATCTTAGGACCGGGTTGCCCGCGCTGCCATGAAGTCGAGAGAAGAACGATCAACGCTCTGGCCGAGCTCAACGTCGTTGCGGACGTTGAAAATGTCACCGACATCAAGAAGATCATGGCCTACGGGATCCTCTCGACTCCGGGCCTCGTCATCAACGGCAAGGTCAAGAGTTCCGGCCGCATCCCCCGCGTCGAGGAAATCAAGGCCTGGATCCAGGAAGAGAATCGCGGTTGATTCAAACTCGATGATTCTTTTTGAAATTCGATTCCTCGGGGCTGAGATCGCCTTCTTGAGGCTCGCCTTGACGATCCCCGGCATTATCGCGATCAGCTGGATTTTAGATTCGATTTTGAAAAGGACTCAAAAAAATGAAGCGAAATAGGGCTCGTTCTTTTTTAATCCTGTTTCTCCTAATCTTAATTTACTTCGCTTGTCGTCAGGACGCTGACGATCCGTCGAGCGAAAACCCGACGCAGAGCGGCGCTTCCGTTCGCGGCGCTGTTCTCGTCACGGACGAGATCAAGCTCGACTTTTCCAAACACAAAGTCACTTTTATCGAGCTCGGCGCCGATAAATGCATTCCTTGCCGGCAGATGCAACCGATCATGAAGGAGATCGCCGCCGAATATCCCGACCAGGTTCTCGTCGTTTTCTACGACGTCTGGAAAAATCCGGCGCCCGCCGAATACTACAAAATCCAGCTCATCCCGACTCAGGTGTTCATCGACAAGCGCGGAAACGAGCTTTTCCGTCACGTCGGCTTTTTCCCCAAAGAAGAAATTTTAAAATTCCTGAGGGGACACGGCGTGAAATAAGGAAGGCGGGCCGTGGAGCGCATATTCGGAGATCTTCAGCAGCTCATCCAGCACAATCCCTGGCTGGCCGTCGTCGCCGCATTCGTCGGCGGCGTCACGACCGCGTCCAACCCCTGCGTCCTGGCCATGGTTCCGCTCCTGATGAGCGTCGTCGCGGGCTCCGGAGCTCCGAGCATCAAGAAATCGTTCGGGTTCTCCCTGCTTTTCGTCCTCGGATTGTCGGTCACATTCACGACCCTGGGTCTCATGTCCGCGCTTCTCGGCAGGATGTTCGGCGATGTCGGAGCTTTCTGGAAATATCTTGTAGCCGGGATCTGCTTGATTATGGGACTTCAACTCCTGGGCGTCTTCAAATTTGACATCCATCTTCCTCAGCCCATAAACGTGAAAAAGGGAGGGTCGATCGGCGCGTTCCTATTGGGCCTCCTCTTCGGGATCGTGTCCACACCCTGCGCGGTTCCTATTCTGGCCGTCCTCATCGCTTACGTAACAAGCCGAGGAAACGTCGTCTACGGCGGTTTCCTCCTGTTTGTCTATGCTCTCGGACATTCGGCTCTCATCCTGATTGCCGGGACGTCCATGGGCGCGGCGAAAAAGATGATCGAGTCCAGGGGATTGAGAAAGACCAACCTGGCTCTCCAAAAAATCGCCGGGGTTATCATCATCCTGGCGGGCGCTTACTTTTTATTCTGGCTTTAGGAGGTCATGGAAGCTTGAATGAACCTTCATAAAATAGAGCCGATAAAGCCTTTGATGCGGGAGATGGACATGACAAATCAAACGCATAAAGAAAAAATGCAGGAGGCAAAAAATGGCTGAGAAAGTCGCCGCCAAGCTTTCGCTTCTCGATAGGTTTCTCACTCTCTGGATATTCCTCACCATGGCCGTCGGCGTGCTCCTGGGATACTTTTTCCCATCCATTGTGGGATTCATTAACAAATTCCAGTCAGGGACGACGAACATTCCGATCGCCATCGGGCTCATTCTCATGATGTACCCGCCGCTGGCCAAGGTGAAATACGAGGAGCTGGGCGACGTTTTCCGCAACGTCAAGGTTCTATCGCTGTCCCTCGTCCAAAACTGGATCATCGGCCCGATCTTAATGTTCGCCCTGGCCGTGATCTTCCTCCGCGGCTATCCCCATTACATGTATGGATTGATTATGATCGGGCTCGCCCGCTGTATCGCCATGGTCATCGTCTGGAACGAGCTGGCCAAAGGGGATACCGAATATGCAGCCGGCCTGGTGGCGTTCAACTCGATCTTTCAGGTCCTGTTCTTCTCGGTATATGCTTACCTCTTCATCACGGTTTTCCCGACCTGGCTCGGACTCAAAGGCACGGCCGTGGCCGTCACCATCGGCCAGATCGCGAAGAGCGTCTTCATCTATCTCGGCATCCCGTTCCTCGCCGGCGTCATCACCCGTTTCACGATGCTCAAGCTCAAAGGGAAAGCCTGGTACGAGCAGAAATTCATTCCGCGCATCAGCCCCATCACCCTCATCGCTCTCCTCTTCACGATCATCGTCATGTTCTCGCTCAAGGGCGAATATATCGTCAAAATCCCCCTTGACGTCCTCCGCATCGCCGTGCCGCTCATTTTCTACTTCGTCATCATGTTCCTTGTCTCTTTTTATATGGGCCGGAAAGTGGGCGCGGATTATTCCAAGACGGCGACACTGTCCTTCACCGCCGCCAGCAATAATTTCGAGCTGGCCATCGCCGTCGCCGTGGCCGTCTTCGGGATCAATTCCGGCGAGGCCTTCGCCACGGTCATCGGCCCGCTCATCGAAGTGCCGATCATGATCAGCCTGGTCAACGTCGCGCTGTTCTTCAAGCGCCGCTATTTTGAGACCCCGCAGAAAGTCTAGTCTTATCCATAGGCGAGGGAGGACGGCGCGGGTGCGGTCTTCCGCTCTCTTTAAGGAAATGGGCAGGCTTGACCCCGCGAATTGACAAAATTCCCTTTTTTCATTATCTTAGCTTCACTATGCCGCTGACACTCAATCAGTTCCTCTTTCTCGTCATCACCTTAGCCATCGTCATCGCCGTCATTTTCTTGGTCCGGCTCTTCGCCCAGCTCCGCCGGACGGCGGCCGAAGGGGAAAAAACCCTCGCCGAGATGCGCGTTTTGGCCCGCAACCTCAGCGAGCTCGACCTCCTGGTCAAAGAGAAAGTGGAAGACCTGGGAAAAACTCTCGAAGCCTCCAAAAAGGCGGCCGTCAACCTCTCCGAAGCCTCGTTCCTCGTCACCTCGAGGATCATCCGCCCATCCTCCAAGTACTTGCCTTTTCTTATCCCGATCGCCCGTTTTGTCTGGCGGCAACTAAAAAAACGAAAGGAGAAACAACATGGGAAATGACAACAAAGGCTCCGCCTTGGAAGTCGCGGTCTCGTTCTTGATCGGAGCGGCCACAGGCTTTGTCCTCGGCATCCTCTTCGCTCCGGCCCCCGGAAAAGAAACGCGCAAAAAGATCCAGGACGAGGTCGGAAGGACCAGCGAAAAGGCCAAAGTGGGTTTCGAAAAGCTTACCAAGGAAGCCGAAAAAGGCATCCGCGTCGTCAAGGAAAAGACGCAGGAAGGCATCGATGCCATCAGGGATTTCATCGACAAAAAGAAGGAAGAGTTCACGAAGAGGGAACCGGAAAGCGTTCCCGAAGAAGAGACCAAGGGCTAAGTCGAGCTTTTTCGCCATTCCATTCTTTTAATCTACGAAGGTGCCATCATCTATGAAGGAAACAGCTATCATCCAGATCAAAGCCAGAGAGATCCTCGATTCCCGGGGCAATCCGACCGTGGCGGCTCGGGTTGTGCTCCACGGTGGCGCCGTCGGCAGAGCCTACGTCCCGTCCGGCGCTTCGACAGGAACACATGAGGCTCTCGAACTCCGGGACGACGATCCTGCCCGCTACCTGGGCAAAGGAGTCCTAAAGGCCGTTGCCCATGTGAATGACCTTATCGCTCCCAAGCTCAAGGGGATGGACGCCCGCGGCCAGAAGGACATCGACGGCCTGCTCATCAAGCTCGACGGAACGCCGGCCAAAAAGAATCTGGGGGCCAACGCAATCCTCTCGGTCTCCATGGCCGCGGCCGACGCCGCAGCAAAAGCGGCCGGGCTTCCCCTCTACGCCTACTTAAGAAAAAAAGAGACATACATCCTTCCCGTTCCGCAGATCAACATTCTCAACGGCGGCGCCCACGCGGACAACAGCGTGGATATCCAGGAGTTCATGATCGCCCCGGCCGGCTGCTCCACGTTCGCCGAGGCCATCCGGGCCGCGGCCGAGGTTTTTCATAACCTGAAGAAGATCTTGAAGAAGCGCGGCTATGGCACGTCCGTCGGCGACGAAGGCGGTTTTGCCCCGAACCTGAAAAGCGACGAAGAAGCGCTCGAGTGCATCGTCGAGAGCATCCAGAAAGCCGGTTATACGCCCGGAAAACAGGTCTTTATCGCCCTCGACGTCGCCGCCTCCGAGCTCTTTGAAGACGGTAAGTACATCTTTAAAAAATCGGGTTCGGGAACAAAGACATCTGACGAGATGGTGGCTTTTTACGCGGGCCTTATCCGCCAATATCCCATCATCTCCATCGAAGACGGGCTGGCCGAAGACGACTGGGCCGGCTGGAAAAAATTGACGGACGCCCTCGGCCAAAAGATCCAGCTCGTCGGCGACGATCTGTTCGTCACGAACATGGAGCGGTTCAAGAAGGGCGTGAGCGAAAAGATCACGAACTCGATCCTCATCAAGCTGAACCAAATCGGAAGCCTGACCGAAACGATCGAAGTCGTCGACTACGCCCACGCCGCAGGCTTCTCGGCCGTCATTTCGCACCGCTCCGGAGAGACCGAGGACACGTTCATCGCCGACCTGTGCGTCGCCCTCGGCACGGGCCAGATCAAAACCGGCTCCGTGTGCCGGAGCGAGCGGATCGCCAAATACAACCGGCTCCTGGAGATCGAGGACGAGCTCGGGCCGAAGGCCGTTTACGCCGGCACGAAAGCGTTCGCGAAATATCTATAGCGGGGGATTATAAATTTGGCATGAATAAAGAATTTATCTTAGTGTTATTAATCCCCCCTACCCCCTTAGACAATTAAGGGGGATTTGAATAAGCATGAATAAAGAATTTATCTTAGTGATATTAATCCCCCTGCCCCCTTAGTCAATTAAGGGGGATTAAAATGTAAGGAGGGCGGGAGTGGCTTTCTCTAAAAAGACAAGCGAACCGACGATCAAAAAGTTCTACTCCGAAGCTGATCTCAAGAATTTCGATCCGGCCGTCGAATTGGGCCGGCCCGGCGAATTTCCCTTCACCCGAGGCATCTATCCCACGATGTACCGCGGCAGGCTCTGGACAATGCGCCAGTACGCCGGCTTTGGGACCGCGCGGGAATCCAATAAGCGCTACCGCTACCTCCTTTCCCGGGGCCAGACCGGGCTGAGCATCGCCTTTGACCTCCCCACCCAGATCGGGCTGGATTCCGATGACCGGCTGGCTGCTGGAGAAGTTGGAAAAGCCGGCGTTGCCATCGACTCCCTCGAGGACATGGCTGTTCTCTTCGAACGCATCCCGCTCGACAAGGTCAGCGTCTCCATGACCATCAACGCCACGGCTGCCGTGATCCTGGCCATGTATCTGGCCCTCGCCGAAAAGCGCGGAATTCCCTGGAATGCGCTGGCCGGAACGATCCAGAACGATATCCTGAAGGAATACATTGCCCGAGGCACCTATATTTTCCCGCCCCGGCCATCGCTTCGGATCCTCACCGATATTGTCTCCTTCTGCCAGACGCGCGTCCCCAAGTGGAACACGATGAGCATCAGCGGCTACCACATCCGGGAAGCCGGGGCCACGGCCGTCCAGGAACTCGCCTTCACCTTCGCCAACGCTGTCGCCTACCTCGAGGCCTTGACGGCGTCCGGCCTCGACGTGGATGCTTTTGCGCCCCGCCTTTCGTTCTTCCTCGCCGCGCATAACAACTTTCTCGAGGAGGTGGCCAAGTTCCGGGCGGCGCGCCGGATCTGGGCCCGGCTGATGCGGGACCGGCTCAAGGCAAAGAACCCGAACTCGTGGAAGTTTCGGTTCCATACGCAGACGAGCGGCGTTACGCTCCTCGCCCAGCAGCCGGAGAACAACGTCACGCGGGTCGCTCTCCAGGCTCTGGCCGCCGTCCTAGGCGGGACGCAGTCCCTTCACACGAATTCCCGCGATGAAGCGCTCGCCCTTCCGAGCGAAGAGTCCGCCCGCATCGCGCTCCGGACGCAGCAGATCATCGCCCATGAAAGCGGCGTCGCGGGAACTGCGGACCCGCTCGGCGGCTCCTATTGCCTCGAGACTCTGACGGACGAGATCGAATCCAAGGTCGGGGGCTATCTAAAAAAGATCGATGACATGGGCGGAACGCTCAAAGCCATCGAGTCGGGCTACATCCAGCGCGAGATCCAGGAGAGCGCCTACGCCGATCAAAAACAGATCCAAGAGAAGAAGCGGATCGTCGTCGGATTAAACGAATACGCCGAGGAGAAGGAGCGGCTGAACTTCAAGATCTATTATCCGCCGAAGAAGCTGGAACAGGAGCAGATCGGGCGATTGCGCCGGTTGAGGAAAAAGAGGCCGAATTCCCGGGTCAAAGAGCGGCTGGAAGAATTAAAATATGCGCTCGATTCCGGTCAAAACCTCATGCCTCCCCTCATCAAAGCCGTTAAGGCCCTGGCCTCACTCGGCGAGATCACGAACGTTCTCAAGGACGTGTTCGGAGAATACCAGGAACATATTTCGATCTAAAAAACAGAAGGACATAAACTCGATTAAAAAGCTCTAGGTGTGTCCCTCTGTTTTTTTATCTTGACCCGGCGAAGAATCTTGTGCGACAGTCCGAGATTCGAGGCCGTTCTATTTTTATTCAAAAATTTCCGCTCATGCTCAAGCAGCCATTTTTTTCGCCACAGCCCCCCGCCGTATCCGACGAGCGCGCCGCTCGCCCCGATGATCCGGTGGCAGGGAATGATGATGCCGATCGGATTCAGCCTGTTCGTGTTACCCACGGCCCGCACGGCTGTCGGCCGTCCGATGGATCTGGCGATGTCCCGATACGAGGCCGTTTCCCCATAGCCGATTCCCAACAACGTCAGCCACACCGCTTTTTGAAAGTCTGTCCCGGACAGCTTGAGCATGAGCTCGAATATCTGTCTCTTCCCTTTGAAATATTCATCGAGCTGATTTATGCACTTTTTGAGGGCGGGCGAGAGGCCGGTCGCGCGCCCCGCTTTTTTTCCTTCGACGAAATTGACCGAGCAGATCTCTTTGTCTGTGCCGGTGATCTCGATCTTCCCGATCGGCGATTTATAAAATGTCCGATACATATTGTCCATGCGTTTCTTTCCTTCGGGACAACGTTAGCAGATTTTATCCATGAAGACAACAAAAGCAATGAATATCGTTCATTAAAATTCTTCGATCGCATCTCCGAAAATTCGGCCCACTTAGGCGCTTCGAGCCTCCACCCCGAGCCCATTTCCTTGACTTTAGCCTTCGCCCATTTTAAGATAAGGCGTGGCCTTGAAGCGAAAATTCCAGATTTTATCTGTATTATTTTCTGTCTGTTGCTGCGTTCTCACCGCTCCCGCCGTCGACAAGAAGACGGCCGCTGACATCGAGCGGGAGATCGAAAAGATCAGGCTGGAAATTATCAAGGTCCGAC
>JALHTW010000214.1 GCA_022866045.1 Candidatus Aminicenantota bacterium
GGGGATCGTCGTCAGGCTCAGGGAGATTGCGGGAATCGAAACCCGGGTGAAGATCACGAGCCCGCTTTTAAAATCCGAGCTCATCACCTATACGGCCACGGACATCGCCGAAGGCCCGGCGAACGCCAACACCGTTGTTCCTCGGTCCATTTATGTAACGGTCAAGCCTTTTGCCATCCAGACCGTGAAAATCACGGAATAAAAAAATCGGGGACATATGCTTGTTACGTATCCCTGGTCTTTTCATTCACTTAAACGCCCAATAAGAGCGCACGCGTGACGCCGACCGGGGCGCCCCGCCGCCCGGAACGGAGCGAGGGCTGGTGGGGCTGGCCGGCGGAAAAACCCGTGCTGCGCTCAACTCACTTCTTCATCCGAATATAGATGTCGCCGCTGTTCGTCTGGAACCGGAATTCCGGTCCTCCGCCGTTGATCGTCCCATAGACGGAGCGGTCAAGGCTGACCCGATATTTGCCGCCTTCTTTTTTGGCGCTTTCTTCGGCCTTCACGGGAACGGATTTCAGGCTCACGTCGAAGTCGCTGTAAATCTCTCCCATATTGGATTTGATTTTGAGGTTCGCTTTGATATCGGCCGTCCCGGACGTCTTCCATAATCTGGTTGTCGGTCATCGTAGATATAGACTTGAATTTCCGAAAAAGGTTACAAAATGGGATTATTTCTTAATAAATTATTTCCACTCGAACAATTCCGGCTTTAACTCGTATTTCGCCAGGGCGGCCGCGGTTTCCGGTGAAACTTTCCTCAGCCATTCGCCGAGCGAATCAGTCTTTTGACGGCTGATTTCAACCATGGAAACGACCTTGGCCTGGATCGCCGTGGCGGCAAACCGGTTCTTCAGTTTCGTCGAGATTATAATCTCCGCCATCTTTGAATTCGGGTTCAGGATGGCGAAGGATTTGACGCCCCGGCTCTCGAAAACCTTGTTCCAAATATCAAGGGAGTAGCCGTAATGGGTGCAGACCAGGCTCGCCAAGACCGGCGCGGCGGGATTCTTCGTCTTTGCCAGGGCTTCTTCGACGTAGGATTCGATGAGCAATCCCGTGTCATCGCTTTTGCAGTCTTTTTCGATGTAGTTCGCCAGCTCGGGGCAGGCTTGAGTGATAATTTGTTCCTCTTTAACGCCTTTTTCCAGGAGCTTTTTTTTATGCTCGCCTTCGCCGATGGTTGTTTCCGTTCCGAACAGAATGACGGCCGAGCCTGGATGGCGCTTGAGCTCTTCAGCGATGAGATCCACTCCGGGCCCGACCATGCCGAGGACGGGGATCTTTGCCGCTTTGAAAAAGGGCGTTTTCTCATAGAGCACGGAGAGCGTGTTGCAGCCGATGAGAATGATATCCGGGCGATATTTTTGGGCCAGACTCTCGAGGGCGCTGTTGAAGACGGCGATCTTTTCCTCCCGAGTCTTCAGGCTGTTGTAGCCGCTCTCGTTGGAGAACAAAGCGTTGAAGAAAACGAGGTTCACGCTTCTAAAGATCCTGGCTTCCGCGAGCTGCGATGCGGCCTCGGCCATGATCGCGAGGCCGCCCAGCCCCGAATCCGTGACGGCGACCGTAACGTCCGGCTTTGAATAAAATGAACCAAGATCGATGACCTGGGACTTCGTTGCAGATTGACCGGCGCTCAAGGATAGGATAAGGACAAGGAATCCGGCGGCGATGAGGAGCGCGACGTTTTTCATGTTTATGGTCTTTTCATTCCGGACGAGAATTCCATTTTAACCCGGATATTCTATAATGCCAAGAGCGGAACGAAAAAGCATGGTCCTTTATACGATCGGACATTCGATCCGCAATTGCTTTCGGATTATCTTCACACCCTGGGCCATAAGGTCCAGCACATCATAGAGCCTGACGTCGTCCAGACGTACGAGCTCACCTGTTTTGCCGGTGTTAAAGAAGGCGTGTTGACCTACCCGCATTTCGAGGAGCCCTCGACTCCGCTCCTTCCTTTTTGAGACGCCGACAGGTCTTTGGCTTCCCCTCGCAGATAACTGACCGTATATCACTTTCAAATGCACACTTTCGGGGACATGATACCCTGTCCCTGTCTGGTTGGTAGCGCCCCAAAGGACGATACCGTTCAAAACTGCCAGGGACAAGGAATCGTGTCCCCGTAAGTGATATACGGTCAGCCTCAACTCCCCTTGACGAATCAAGGGAAGCCCCAAAAAATGTATGCGTTTCTGGTGTGGCATGAAGGGCGGGGTGGAACACCCTACCCGAGAAGGGGATTCAATGAGTCCATTTCGCCCGGTCCAGCTTGTCGAGCTCGATGGCTTTTTTGATCGAGGACACGGCGAAGATGACCAGGAAGGCCACGGATACCGTGAACGCGATCACGTCGCCCAGGGTGAAAGCGGTCTTCCCCAGGCGGACGAGAACCGGGTTCCAAACCGCCATGAACGAGGTGCCCAGGATGAAGATGATCCGGATCTCGGTCGGGCCGATTCTGCCGTAGGAGATCTTGAAAACGCGCTCCACATAAGAGAGGACATGGGCATAGATGTTCATCAGGAGATATCCGATGGCGACGGCCAGGCCGACCCCGGGGTGGACGAGGGTGGAAAGGCCAAGTCCGACGCAGATGAGGGCCGTCGAAAAAGCGTCGCAGATATGATCGACGAAATACCCGAATTTCTCCCGCTCCCGATGGCGGACCCTGGCCACGGTCCCGTCCAGACTGTCAGCCCACCAGTGGATCACGAACCCGGCATTGCTCAGCATGATCCACCAATGAGAATATTTCAAGAGAATGAATCCGGCGAAGATGATGAAACTGGCGATGATGCCGAGGACGGTCAGATGGTCGGAGGTGATCCAGAGGGGGAGAGCCCGTGCCATTTTGACCAGGGCCCGTTTTTCCCAAGGGCCGGTCAGGGTTTGAAGGACACGTTTTGCTTTTTCTTCGTTTTCCATGGTTATGCCGCCGTCTAGCCTATGAAAATATTAGCATATTATGATTTAGAAAATAAATCCCGGTGAATCCTTTGCCGATTTTTCGGAAGCGGAAAATGCTATCTTAGTCATCACGGAAAAAGAGATGCTTACTTCATCTTTGCTGTAAGTGACAATTCGGAACAATTTAAGCTATGATATTTCATCTGGGGACAAGAACCGAATATCTGAATTCGGCAGGGTGTCCCCTTTGTTTTGATTTATCCGGGATCCCGATTGGTCGTGTCCCCATTTA
>JALHTW010000215.1 GCA_022866045.1 Candidatus Aminicenantota bacterium
GCACGGAATTTTCTTAATATTAAGGCTAGACCCAAGTTTTCTTTTCTGGATTCGGCGCGGGTGACGTCGATCGGGGCGCCCCGGCGCCCGCAGCGAAAGGGCCCCCCAGGGCGATGGGTGAAGCGAGGACGACGGGGCTGATCGATGGCAGGACCCGCGCCATTTTTTTTCTTAAAGCGAGGGGACGAGTTCGACGAGGAACTGCTTCGAGATGCTCCGCCAGATGAACCGGAGGTCGAAGCGGCCGGCGTCGCGGATCAAATAAAGATCGACGTTATTGATCTTTTTCCGGTAGAAGTCATAGTTCAAAAGCGATTGGAATTTCCAGCTCTTGACGAGCCCGATCGAAATATCGGCGAAAGACTGCTTCCACTCGGCGGCCTTCGGATCAAAAGATAGAGAGAGCCAGCCGTTGAGACGGTCTGCCGGATTGACTCTGACGACGGCGCTCAAGTCCTGGCTCGTCGTCCCCTCGATCAGCCAGCCTTTGGACCTTCGCCGGGACTGCAGGCTGTAAAATCCCTCGATCGCGAGGCCGGGAGTGAACGACTTGTTGACCCTGAGGATCAGGCCGGCCGAGGTGAAGTTGCGGCCTTCCTTCTCGAGGAATTGCTCCAGGGCCAGGTTCATCTGCAAGCTCGTGTCCGGCCGGAGAAATAGAGGCTTCGCCGAGATGTTCAGGGCGGCATTGTTGCTATAGCTGCGCGTCTCAGCCGTGTCGCGCTTCACATTATTTATGATGAAGACATTTTGGAGGGTCGCCGTCAGGAGGCCGCCGTAAAAAGTCACAGGACTGAAGCCGAGCCTCATCTGCGGCCGCATCAGGCGCTGGTTCCCGAAGAGATCATAATTGAGGTAGTAATCCGCCGCCGCGTTGAAGAGGTTGGCGTTGTAAGACAGGTTGACATCACCTATGAATATTTTGGAAAAATCGCCCGTGCCGCCGATGAGAATCTGCGAATAGCTGGACAGGAGCCGGAGGTTGATCTTTTTCAGGAACATGTTGTTGTAGGAGAGATTGGCCAGGGCCTGGTTGTGGACTTCATATTTTCCCTGGAGCGACAGTTGTCCCCATTGATTGAAGTTCAGTGTGGATTGGAGCCCCAGCCAGGTTTCGCTGCGGGCCTCGAGGGGCTTGTTGTAGGAAAAGTCCAGGAGAAGGGCGCTCCTGTCGTTGTTCCATTTCTTGTCGAACCAGAGGCGCGTGTTCCAGAGACTCGTCGAGTTGTAGTTGCCGGCCAGCCCGAGGCTGAGCTTTTTTTTGACCATCCAGGTCGTCGACGTCTGAAGGTCGAGCTGCCGCGGGAGCCCGGCGTAGTTTTTGAGGACGGAATGCTCCTCGTAATAGATCCGGGTAAGGCTCTGAACCTTTTTCTCCTTCTCATAGGAATAGTCGACCTTGCCGAAAAGGCCTTGGCTCTTCGTGAACCAGATCTTGTCCAGCGAAAAGCCGTTCCTCCGCAGCTCTTCACCCCCGGACAACTTGAATTTTTTGAACCCGATGGATTCGATTCCTTCGATGAACAAGGTTACGTCATAGCCGACAATTTCCAGGCTGGGCGTAATCTCAAGCCGCTTGGCCGTGGAATAGATCAGGGAGTTTTGGATCTTCAGGAGAGAGACGTCGCTAAGGGTCTGGCGTTTCGCAAGGAGGCCTTGGCGGGTTTCTTCGGTCATAGCCTGGCTTACGTCAAGGGGTTGGACGTCGATTGCGTCTTTGTAACGGATGAGAAGGCCCGTTTTTTTCTGAGGGTCAAAAAGGAATTCGTCGGCTTCGCGCTTTTCGTCGCCGGCCGTCAACGTGACGCCGCCGTAGGCCAGGAAGGCTCGGGAAGATAAATCGATCTTGAGATATTGACTGACGATGTCGCGGCCGCCCAGTTGGAAAGTGATTTTCTCTCCGTAGATTTGACCGTGGTCGTAGCTGTGGGCGAGATAGCCTCCGTCGATGCGGAGAAGAATGTCCTCTTCGGCGGCCGGAAGATAGGCTGCCAGGAAAGCGAGCAAAAAAAGACCGGCCGCCTCTTTTCTTCTGCTCATCTTTGAAATCTCAGCTGATAAAGCTTTTGGTTGGCGTCCGCGTTCCACAAGAAGCGCCCGTCGAAAGCCAGGCCTTGGGGAGATTGGCCGGCCGAGAGATATTTCCGGAGCACCCGCCCTCCGGTGTCGATCTCGTAGATCGTGAGGGTGCGGGGGTCTGAAACCCAGAAACGGCCTCCGTCGGACGCCAGCCCGCCGGCCCGGATCCCCGGGTTCGGAAAGGATGCGAGGACCTCGGCCGTCTCCGGATCGACCTTGAGGATCTTGTTGGATTGGGCGTCTGCCAGCCACAGGAAGCCCTGGGCGTATTCCATGGCCGTGAACGATCCGCGCTGCAGGTTCAGCCTTTTTTGAATGTCGCCGTTGAAGATGTTGATTTTATAGACGTTCACATCGGATTCGCCGCAGACCCAGAGGTCCAGGCCGTCATAGGCCAGGTCGGTGGTATTGAACAACGGGGATCTCAGCGTCCGGACGAGCGCCCCGTTGGTAGCGTTGAGGCCGTAGAGCGTGTTGTTGGAGCCATCCACGTTCCAAAGGGCCGTGCCGTCCCATGTCAGGCCTCGGGGATTGACGGCCGGCGTGTAGATGGTGTTCACGACCTCGAAAACGATCTCACGGGCCTGGGGGTCAAAAGGGTTGTCGAAGAGCCGGTCCTGACAGGCGGCTGAAAAGATCAGGCTAAAAATGGCAAGAAGCCGTAAGAGATATCTGTTGATGTTCGCCACGTTCGATCCTGAGCGTAAACGTCTTCTCCTTTTTCCCCTTATTTTTGACGATGAGATAGATATCGACAAGATTCACCGCCCAGACGGCCGCCGCAGCCAGGAGGAACTGGTTGCGCCGCGCGTCGAATTTTTCCGTGAGTTGCCGGAAGCGAACGGCGTCGTCCATGGTCTCGGCCTTCTTATAAGAAGCGTAGTTTTCGTTCCCGAGATGATTATTGGCGAAGATCTCGTAGAGGCAGAAAGCCTCGGCAGCGAGAAACGCAGCGCCCTCGACGTATCTTTTTTCTGAGATCTGCCCCCAGCCGGGGATGAGCAGGGATTTTTCGAGGGGGCCGAAGCGCTTTTCCGCCGCGATCCGCTCCTGTCCCAGGGCTAGAACAGGCCGGCCCGAAATCAAATAGAAGCAGAGAACGACCGAGCAAAAACACGCGGCTTTATTTATCCTAAAAAAAAGGCGCAACATCTCGGCCCGGACTTCCCGCGAAAACAAATAACACAGAAGGGTGCCGAAGTCAAAAACCCGCTCCGTAACGCTCTCTTTTTTATTTCCCGTTCGATAAAACTTGACAACTTAGCCAAGATGTTGTATTTAACTAAAGAGAGACGCAACATATAGTATTAGTCAAGTTTTTTGTTTCTTCCCCGACTAAAATAAAGGAGGGCCGGGAGAAGAAACGTGGCGTTTCATTCTCCCTTTTTCAGCCGGTTACGCCTTAGATGAGGCCCTCCATTACATATTTTTTCTTTCCGGGCTAAATCATGTCAGAGAAATTTCGGAAAGTCAATCATCTTTCGGGGTCATATGACGGGCTATTTTGAAGCTCTTTTTTCGCCTCCAAAGGTGAGATAGCCGGAAGGGATGATAAATTCTTATGAAAGGGGAAGGGGAGTGAACCTCAAAGCGTTTATCGAAGGGAAAATCGAAGAGATCAAAAGGACGGCGGGCGGCGATAAGGCCATTTCCGCCCTGTCCGGCGGTGTGGACAGCTCCACGTGCACGGTGCTTGCGGCGAAAGCTCTGGGCGCCAACCTCAAAAACATTTTCATCGATGACGGCCTGATGCGCGAGAAAGAGCCGGAACAGGTGCGGCAAATCTTTCGGGACCTCGGCATCAAGGTCGAGATCATCAACGCTCAGGCCGAGTTCTTCGCTTCGCTTGAAGGCAAGCTTGATCCGGAGGAGAAACGCAAGGCCTTTCGCCACACGTTCTATTCCGTCTTCGGAAGAGCGGTCAAGGAGAGCCGGGCGAGGTTCCTCATCCAGGGGACGATCAAAGCGGATATTATCGAGACGAAGGGCGGGGTCAAGACCCAGCATAATATCCTGGAACAGATCGGTATCGATCCGGACAAAGGATATGGATTCAAGGTGATGGAGCCGCTTAGGGACCTGTTCAAGGATGAGGTGAGGAAAGTGGCCAAGGCGATCGGCCTTCCGCAGGAAATCTACGCTAGAATGCCTTTCCCGGGGCCGGGACTGGCGACGAGGATCATCGGCGAAGTCACGCCCCAGCGGGTGGCGGTTGTCCGGAAAGCGACCGTGATCGTCGAAGAGGAGATTGCTCGGCTCAAGCCCTTCCAGGCCTTCGCCGTCCTCCTCAATGATCAGGGCACGGGCATCGAGAAAGGGAAAAGAACATTCGGGAACATCATCATCATCCGCTCCGTGGAAAGCAAGGACGCCCTGAAGGCCGGAGTGACAAAGGTTCCCTGGACGGTCCTGATGAAAATCACGAAGAGGATCACCACGGAAATCCCGCAGGTGACGCGCGTGGCTTACGAGCTCACGGCCAAGCCGCCGGCCACCATCGAATATATTTGACATGTAGGTCCGCTGACCTCTGTGGACCCCTCTTGAAGTCCTTTCCTATAAACGAATACAATGGATTCCTGAACACCTCTCCGGAAAGGAGGAACCATGCCGTTCATCAAAAAGAGGAATCCCGGCGTCAATACGTTGGGGATATTCGTCCCCGGCGACCCGCGCATCGACGAAGAATCCAGGCAGCGGGCCTTTAATATCGGGACCATGACGGCCAAGCTGCTGGCCGAGAGGCTTCGCCTCCCGGACGGAGTCCCTCCCAATGTTTTCTTTGGCTCGCGTCTCGTTGACAGCGAAAAGACCGCGGACACGGTCGCCCAGGAACTGAAGGAAGCCGGCGCAGACGCTTTGTTCATCGTTCCCGACACCTGGTTCTTCCCGGGCAAATCGGCGATGGCCCTCACGGCCCATTTTCCTCCGAGCACGCCCCTCGCCTGCGTCGGGGGCAACAACGCACCCAAGCCGGGCATGGTCGGCATCGACGCTCTGGTCGGCGCCTACGCCCAAACCGGGCGCCTCTGCCCCATGGTCATCGGGACGATGCCCGAGACCGGCATGAATCCGGAATTCGAGGCGAAGACCAAGGACGAGATCGCAGACCTGGCCTCTGCCGTCCTGGCCGCGGTCGCGCTCAGGGGGAAGCGCTATCTCTCCGTGGACACCGATTCCATGCAGATGGAGACGGCGCTGAACCATGTCCACGCTGCCCGCCGCTTCTTCGGCCTCGAATCGACCCGCGAATCCATGAAGATCTTCGCCGACATGCTCCAGAAAAAAGGAGGGTATGACCCGGAAGAGCTCAGAGCGCTTCGTGATTGGGTGATTAACGTCAAGTTCAAGAACCGCATTTTCAATAACACGGAGGAGATCGTCGAGCGCGGCCTCCCGGTCTACACAAGCCTCAAGATCCATCCTCCCGCCCTGACCGGCAAAGACAGAAAGAAATTAGACGAGGGCCTGGCGCTTTATCTCATCATCCGGAACTACATGCGGGACATCCATGCCGTCGCCGGCGGCTGGACGAACCAACTCGCCTGGGGCTCGGACCGGCGCGGCATCCCCTTGACAACGGCCGATATCGCCGAATCGCTCTTCAATTCAAGCGAGGACCACGCCGGGAAAAAGACGGTCGTCCCGTTCGCGACGGAAAACGACATCCAGGGCCTCCTGACGATGCTGGCCTATTGCTATCTTGCGGGGGGAAAGCCCACGCTCTTCATGGATTTCCGCAAGGTCTACGAGCCTTGGGAGATCGAGAAGAAGGCGAAGGAACTCGGCCTCGATCTCAGCGCCTTCGAGAGAGAGCCCTGGATGCAGCGGGGCTTTATCGACGGCAATAACTCGGGCAGTGCTTCTCTGGACTTCGCCGAAAAACATTATTTATTCAAGGCGGTTGAACATTATTTCCCCGGCTTCGGATTTTCGGTCGCGTTTGTTTCGCCAAAGGGGATCCGGGGCATGGTCGGGCGTTTGGCCTATTCCGACCTGTCCGGCATGTTCACCATGATCCAGGGCGAAGCGGAAAGCCAGGAGCTTCCGCCCGCCTTGACCGAGCGGGTCTGCCATGCCTCGGATTATTCCTGGCCGCACACGTTCCTGACGTTCGATCATATCCCTTCAAGCTATGCCAAGACCGGCATGCCGGCCAACCACATCCACATGACAACGGACCTGCCGCGGCGGCGCTGGCAGCATTTCTCGGATTACAGCCTGATCTTAAATCATAAATGGGAGAACGCGGCGGAATACGCGGAGGGATTGGACCGGCCGCTGCCCATGCTCTGGCGCTTGAACGGAGGAGAAACGGCGGCCAAGATGGCCCTGGCCGCCCGGCGATGACGAGGTGTCATCCCGAGCGACCGAAGGGAGCGGTGCGATCTGATCCTTTCTCAGGGAGGTCAAACGAGATTCTTCGCCGCGCTCAGGACGATCCTCCGGGTCGGATGGCCGCGGCCATGAAGCCTGGCCATGACATTTTCTAAGTCAGAATCCTGAGTAGATCCAGCGGCTTCTCGATAAGCAACTTGGCCCCGGCCGTTCTCAATTCCTCAGCTGTGCGGAAACCCCATAATGCCCCGACGGCAAACATCCCCGCCGCATTGGCCGTCTGCATGTCGGTGTTCGTATCGCCGACAAAGGCGATCTCATCCGGCTTGAGGCCGAGGACCCGGGCGATTTCTAAGGCACCGGACGGGTCGGGTTTGACCTGGATGCCGTCGCGGGCGCCGAAGATGGGCCGGAACTCCCAACGCGGAAAATATTTTTTCATGACGGCGAGCGTCGAGTCATGGGGCTTATTCGAAAGCACGGCCATGGGGATTCCGCGCCTGTTCAAGGCGTCCAGGAGTTCATAAATCCCTTCATATGGCCTGGTTTTCGCAGCCTTCCTGAGGTTGTATTCAGCCCTCATGAGATCCTTCAACTTCGCCATCGCTTCGGGGCTATCGCAGACATCGGGTGGCAGTGCCCGGCGGACGAATGTCTCCAGCCCGTCTCCGACTAGCTGTTTGCACTCTTCGACGCTTCGCCCCGGAAGGCCCATCTTGGCCAGTGCAGCGTTCATCGAATCCGTCAGGTCTTCGATCGTGTTGAGGAGTGTTCCGTCCAGGTCGAAAAGCACGGCCTTATATTTCATGTCATGGCTCCGCTAAGCATTTTATCTAATATCCCCAAGCTGTCAATTGACTAGGCTCTTTTCGCTGTGATAAAGTTCTCTTGCTGTTGGACTGAAAATGCAGTCAATGAAAGGAACAAAAAATGCTGACAATTAAAAAAATCCTTTGCCCGGTGGATTTCAGCGAGCCTTCCTTAAAGGGCTTGGACTATGCCGCTGATTTCGCCACTCTTTTCCAGGCGGAACTTACCGTGATCTATGTTCTTCCTCTTCTGCCGCCCACGCCGAGTGATCCGAATACGTTCTTCAAGGTTCCCGAATACGAGCGAATCGTCCATGCCGAATCGGAGAAGAAACTCAAGGAGATCATCGCTCTGCGCATCCCCAAAAACCTGAAAGTCCGGTCTTATATCGGCCATGGAAACCCGGCCAAAGAAATCGTCCGGATCGCGGAGGAGATGAAAGCGGACCTGGTCGTCATCGCAACGCAAGGGCACACGGGATGGCATCATTTCGTGATGGGCTCGGTCGCCGAGAAGGTCATCCGGCACGCCCACTGCCCGGTCTTTGCTGTCCGAGAAACGCGCGGCTGACGCGTCGGCAGCCGATATTGACAACCTGCTTGTGTTCTGCTATTTTTTTGCGTCACGGCGCTATCGTCTAGAGGCCCAGGATGGGTGGTTCTCAGCCATCAGACCGGGGTTCGAATCCCCGTAGCGCTACCAGCTTAATTCCCTTCTTAAAGAAAAAAAAGTAAATACATCGGGTAGGCATACGGCGGAGCTTCTTTATGGTGAATGAACCTCTGGCTGCATTTGCTCAACGGTTTTCGTTGACGGAGAGGCCTGACCCCGGCTCTGCTTTATTATCTTTGAATTCGGCAGGCGGCCCCATTGGCCCCAAAATTGCCGATAGGATTTTTTCTTCTCGGATCAGATCAAAAATAGGGGTGAAGTCCGGAATTCCAGGAACACGATCCGGAAAATTCATGGGACACAATCCCTTTTCGAGAGAAAAGGGTTATGTCCCGAATTTTCCGGTCATGTCCCGGAATTCCGTCTTGCTTTCTATCGGCAATTTTGGGTTGGCCTTCGTTATTGCCCGGTCCGTGCACCTGTGTTAAAATAAATACCCTTCTGGAGCATATTTAAACGATGTCCTCGGACGCTTCCTTGAGCACGATTTCGGCCGAACAAGAAAAAAAGGCCGCGGCCGGCAATTCCGTCATTGCCGCGTTGTTCCTGACGTCCATGAAGCTCGTCATGGGGTTCATCACGGGCAGCCTTGGCATTTTAGCCGAGGCGGCGCATTCTGGACTCGACCTCGTGGCCGCCATCGTCACGTTCTTGGCCGTCCATGTTTCAGGCAAGCCCGCGGACCATGATCATACCTATGGCCATGGCAAGGTGGAAAATTTTTCCGCCCTGATTGAGACCGTTCTGCTCTTTATCACCTGCGCCTGGATCATTTACGAGGCGGTCCAGCGGGTCTTCTTTCGGTCCATTGAAATCAACCCAAGTCTCTGGGCGTTTTTGGTCATGGCCGTCTCTATCGGCATTGATGTCAGCCGGTCCCGGATGCTTTACAGCGCCGCCCGGAAGCACCACAGTCAGGCCCTGGAGGCGGACGCTCTTCACTTCTCCACAGATGTCTGGAGCTCCAGCGTCGTCATCGGCGGCTTGCTCTTGGTCTGGCTTGGAAAAAATGTCTTTCCTCGGCATGCGGCGCTTTTACAAAAGTCCGATGCCGTTGCCGCCCTGGGCGTGGCTTTCATCGTTCTACTCGTCAGCTATAAGCTGGGAAAACGGACGATCGATGTCCTCCTTGACCGCGCCCCCGACGGGCTGCCCCAGAAGATCTCCAAGGCCGCGGGCGGGATCGAAGGCGTGATGAGCGTCGGCCCGGTCCGGCTGCGGCGTTCCGGCCCGAGCTATTTCGTGGATATGACCGTGGACGTGGACCGCAATCTATCCTTCGAGCGGACCCATGCCATCGCCGAATCGGTAGAAGCCTGCGTCCAGAGCGTCACTCCAGGTGCCGACGTCGTCATCCATACCGACCCGCGCGAAGTCGAGCGGGAGACCATGGCCAAGCGCATCCGCGCCGTGGCCTACAGGAACCAGATGAGCGTGCACAACATCAGCATGCACGAGAACAAGGACCGGGTTTACGTGGACCTCCACCTGGAAGTGGACGACCATCTCTCCCTGCAGCAGGCCCATGAGATGGCGACGCACATCGAAAAAGACCTGAAAGAGGATATGCCGGAAATCGTGCATGTGAACACGCACATCGAATCGCGCGGCACGGGCATGGGAAACGGCGTGGACGTGACGTCCAGGGAGCAGAGGATTGTGGAGAAAGTCAAGCAGCTCACGGATGAGATCGCCGGCGCCTCCCGCTGTCACAATGTCATGGTCCAGCGCCATGGGGACCGATTCTCGGTCTCGCTTCACTGCAATTTCGAAAAAGAGCTTTCGATCATTCAGGTTCATGATATGTCCACCCGCATCGAGGAACGCTTGAAAGACAGGATCCCCGGCCTGGACCGGGTGCTCGTTCACGAGGAGCCCAAAGGCAGGTAATTAGGGACGGCGAGGAGGAGGGAATGGGAGGAGTTTTTGGGATCACTTCCTGGGAAGATTGTATCACCGACTTATTCTACGGCACAGATTATCATTCCCACCTGGGCACGAAAAGGGGAGGACTGGCCGTCCGCAGAGAGGATGGCTTTGTCCGCGTCATTCACAACATCGAGAACGCCCAGTTCCGTTCCAAGTTCGACCAGGACATCGAGCAGATGCATTCCTGGAGCGGCATCGGGGTCATCAGCGATTTCGACAACCAGCCGATTTTGATCCGGTCGCATCTCGGAGATTACGCCATCGTCGCGGTCGGGGCCATCAAAAATGCCGATAGGCTGGCCCGGGATGCTTTCAAGTCGCGGCGCCTTCATCTGTCAGAAATTCACGGCAGCGGCATCAATCAGACCGAGCTGGCCGCGATGCTGATCAACCAGGAAGAAAGCTTCGAGTCCGGCATCCAGAACCTGCAGGACTCCATCGAAGGGTCGTGCTCCCTGCTCATCCTGACCGAGAAAGGCATCTACGCGGCCCGCGATAAATATGGGAGGACGCCGATCGTCCTCGGGAAAAAAGCGGGGAATTACGCCGTCACGTCGGAAACGTGTGCTTTTCCCAATCTCGAGTTCGACGTCGAGAGATATCTGGGGCCCGGCGAGGTCGTTTTTATAACCCCCGAAGGGTATGAGCAGAGAAAGGCCCCGGGAGACAGACTCCAGATCTGCAGCTTTCTCTGGGTTTATTACGGCTATCCGGCCTCAAGCTATGAAGCGATCAACGTCGAGGACACGAGGAACCGCTGCGGGGCGTATCTTGCTAGACGCAACCCGGTCAAGATCGATTTCGTGGCCGGTATTCCGGATTCCGGCGTCGGCCATGGCCTGGGCTATGCGGCCGAGGCCGGCCTGCCGTTCAAAAGGCCGTTCGTCAAATACACTCCCACCTGGGCCCGCAGCTTCATGCCCCAGAACCAAAACGTCCGGGACCTCGTGGCCCGGATGAAGCTCATCCCGATCAAGGATCTGATCAACGGGAAAAAGTTCCTTTTCTGCGAGGATTCCATCGTCCGGGGCACGCAGCTCCAAGACACGGTCCGGAGGCTCTATGATTTCGGCGCCCTTGAAGTCCACATGAGGCCGGCCTGTCCGCCTCTGGTTTACGGCTGTAAGTTCCTGAATTTTTCCGTATCCCGTTCGGAAATGGACCTGGCGGCCCGGCGGGCCATCCGCGAGGTTGAGGGGGAATATATCCAGGACCTATCGGACTACACGCGGGAGGGCACGGCCAAGTACAACGCCATGGAAGAGCGGATCCGGCAGAGACTCAACCTGACGACGCTCAAGTATCAACGCCTGGAAGACCTGGTCGCGGCCATCGGACTCCCTAAAGAGAAATTGTGCACTTATTGCTGGGACGGCGTCGAGCTCGAATGATATCTATTTTTTCTTTTTCCACGCTTGATAACGCTGGAGATATTCGTCGATGATCTTGGCCGGGTTGAGGCCGAGAAAAACGGCGTAATTCTTGAGATGGACCTTGAGGTAGATCGCCTCGGGCAGGGCTTCGAACCTCTCTTCCTCCAGGCTTTTTAAAAGTTCGATCCGGACCTTGAACTCCTTGGAAATCTCGCTTAGATCGACGCCCGCCTTTTCCCGGATCTTCCGGAGAGAAGGGCCGGTGGTCGGCAGATCGACGGCCTTTTCCGGCTGGGAGGAGGCTTTTTCCGGAGAAAGCGCGTCCTCGAAGAGAAACGCCGTCCTGGACGGTTCGTCCTTTTTGGCGGCCAAAAGCTTGAGGTGGGCCTCTTCGATCTCGTCGAGCACCTTCTTTCTCTTTTTTTCAGGAAATTCTTCGCCCAGGGGAGCCAGGACGATGGAATCGCCGGCATAGAGTTTTTTCAAGCGCAGGTAAGAATTGTGGATGTCGCGGAGAGAAGCGTCCGGCGGCAGCTCCAGCATCTCGAAATATTTTTTAAGTTCGTCCTTGACCATCAGAAGCCTACCGGCAGGCTGACGTCCTTGCCCTTGATCATGTTTTCCACGAAGATTTCGATCTGTTTCGCGCAGCCTGTGGCCATGTAATTCAGCATAAACGGCCTGCCCTCGCGGACCGATTTCCAGACCGCGTCGTTGTATTCGATATAACCGGAGTACTGGATGGGAACTCCCAGGTACTTCATCATGACGCTCTTGATCGAAGCGCCGAGGAGGATATCGTTGTTGTTCCGGACCATGTTGAGGACCAGGTGAATTTTGAAAGAGGCCAGCTCATGGTCCAGGATCGTCCCGATGTAGGAAAAGCTGTCCTTGAGATAGTCGATCAGCTCCTTGAGATTATTGATCCCGTAGTTCTGCCGGTGGTCCCAGATGTGCTGGGCGATCTCCTTGAAGCCGTATTCCTTCAGCGTCTTCTTGACCTTCCGGAACAGGGAATTCTTGATGAAATGGTACACGTTCTCGATGGCGATCACTTCGGGGACCAGGACCACGATCATCCTGTCGGCAATGAGGAACGTGTCGAGCGTATTGTTATGGCTGCCGGCGCTGAGGTCGATGACGACGTTCTGGGCGTTGAGCTTCATGATCTGCCGGAAGAGCTTGAGCTTCTGGGAGAAGGTGATCTTGTCCGAGGCGATGGAATGGATGTCGCCGGTGATCAGGGCGATGTTGTCAAAATCGGTCTTGACGACGAGGTCGGAGAGCGACGCTCCCTTCTCGAAGAAGCTGGTCAGCGATTTCTGGGGGCGGCTGATGCCGAAGAACGAATGGAGGTTGGCGCCTCCGATGTCCATGTCGACCAGGACGACGTTCTTGCCCTTTTTGGCGAGATAGGTGCCGACGCTGCTGGTGATGAAGGTCTTGCCCGTGCCGCCCTTCCCTCCACCGACGGCCCAGATTTCGCCTTCCCTGACCTTCGTCGTTTGTGCCATTTTCGTCCAAAGATGCAGATTTTACAGATAATAAACAATATATGAATTTGGTCCGGACGTCAACTTGTTGACCGATTCTCAAAGTCGCTCTTGAAGATTGATGATTTTGATTTCCCCCGTCAGCATGTTGACGCGAACTTCCTTGCTTTCCCCGGACCGGATCTCGACCTCGACCGTCAGGGTTTTATTGAGGCCGGCGGAGACAAATTTAAGCGGATACTTTCCTTCGGTCAATTCCACGGTTTTATCGGCGATGACTTCCCCTACCAATTTATCTTTGACAAAGATGTCCGCATAAGGATTGATGTTGAACCGGATTTTTCCCGTCCGGAGATTTACCAGCTCGAATGTTTTTGTGATATCGGCCTTTACAGATAGGGATTCTCGTAAGGTCCGGAAACCTTCCTTTTCAACCTTGATCTCGTAAACACCCGGGTCCACAAATTTATTAACCGGCGATATCACAGGGGGATTGTTTCCGATTATGACCCGGGCTTCCGGCGGATTCGTTTTTATCACCAAATTGAATTTTATTTGCCTCAAAGTCCGTCGGATTGTATTTCTGCCCGGATTTAAACGAAGGGCCTCGGTGAGGCCCGCCCATCCCTCTCCTTTTCGCAATTCCAATTGACAGCTATTTTTCGCGATTTCAAATTCTCTGGGCGTCTTTCCTTTGAGAACGCCGTCAACGAGGATGTCTGCGCCCTCGGGAGTCGTGACAATTTCAAGAACATAGAGCGGCGCCAAAGGAAAGTTCTTCGTGAATTTCTCTCCCGCTTTGAGAGAAAATGATTCGCTGACTTCTTTATATTCAGGGGATTTTCTTATTTTCATTTCATAAAGGCCCGGCGGCAGCTCCCGTTTGAGAGGGGTCGTCCCCTCAGGCTTGTTATTCAAAAAGATCGATGCGCCCTGGGGCATGGAATCGATTTCGAGGAAGCCAGACTGAGGAGCCGTGCTGAGCGGGGCTATTTGCGGGGCTGGCTTTTGGGGGGGCGTCTCAGAGGCGGCTGGCTTTTTTTCCTCGGCTTCGCCTCTCTTATCTTTCTGGCCGCGGCCTAAAAATAGATATCCGGACACGAGAACGCCTATGAGAGCCAGCGAAATTCCCGGAATCAGGAAAGGCCGAATGCCTTTTTTGGCCCTTCCCGGCTCTTCTTTTCTCCTGGAAGGAATTTTTTCTTTTAGCAGGATCTCTCTTTCCCCTTTTTCCAAGTCGGCATAAAGGGCCTCGATATCGGGATACCGTTTTCCCCTGTCCTTTTCGAGACATTTCAGGATGATGCGGCTGATCTCTTTCGGCAGATGAGGAGTGAGCGTTCCCGGGTCCGGCGGGGGCTCCAGTTTTTGCTTCAAGATGATGCTTAATGTCGTATCGCCCTCAAAGGGGACTTTCCCCGTAACCATTTCGAATAGAATGGCGCCGAGGGAATAGATATCGGTGCGCGCATCGACCTTTCTTCCTTCAGCCTGCTCGGGCGATATATACTCCGGCGTCCCGACCATGATCCCGTCGGCGGTAATCCCCCGGGCCCGGAGAGACAGGGAGATGCCGAAATCCATGATCCGGACATGTCCGCTCTGGTCAAGCATGATATTCTGCGGCTTTAAATCCCGGTGGACGATGTCCAAATGATGCGCGGCCGCAAGCCCTTCGCAGATCTGCTTGGCGATGGTCAGGGCCCGGCCGAGATTCAAGGAGCCAACCCGGTGAATTGTCCGTTTGAGGTTCTCGCCGGGAACGTATTCCATGGTAATGAAGTGATTGCCCTGGTCTTCGCTCAGGTCGAACATCCGGCAGATATTTTTATGGACAATGACGCGGGTCAGTTTCAGCTCGGTTTTAAACCTATCGATAATATTCGCCTCTAGGGCGATCTCCGGTCTTATGAGCTTTAAGGCGATTTCCACATCCAGCTTCTTGTCCAGAACCCGGTAGACCCTGCCCATCCCTCCGCGGCCCAGCTCTTCTAGGACAAAGTACCTCCCGGCAAAAGTGCTCCCGGCGACGAGCTCACCCCGCAGGGCTTGGAGAGTCTGGGTCTGGGTCATTGAGATTTCGTCGGCGGTAGGGAATTTTGTGCCGCAGCCGCCGCAGAATCGCGTATTTTCGGGATTTTCAAAGTAACATTTCAGACACTTGGTGGCCAACGTTCCCTCTTCTTAGGCTCTAAAGAGCATATCAAGTTCAAAAAGGGCTGTCAATGCAATGACGGCAGGGCGGGATTCGTGCCATGTTTTTTATTTTCTGAGAAAATTCGGTGATATGAAGCCGAACCCAATCTGCAGAATACCGGCGAGTCGAGCTTACAGCCAAGAAAGACGATGGGTCCGAGACCCGTCGGAAAGCAGGCGGTCTGGCTTCTGGGTGCCTGAATTACGCAAAAATCTTCATGATTTATCCATGTTTAATGACTTAAGACCCTACCGGCTTGACACCCTTTTCTATTTCCTGATAACGGCGCCATCTTTGATGATTTCAACTCTTCGGGGGCCACGGCTGGTGATATCTTGCCCTGGGGGAGATTGGAGACTTAGGCTTCCCGACCATGAGCCGCTGTTACCGTTGTCATCTCTTCCATAAAAGACAAAAGTTAAGGAATCGCCTCTATCAAATCCGATAAATTCCCAATTAACTAATTTAGTTTCATTTGGGGAAAAATGTGGCGGATTCCCCCAAAGCGATGTAATATTGCTCCATATTGAGCCAAATCCGGTAATTGTAACATCTGTTAACGTTATTCCTATGCCACTCGTTTCTTTGGCATACATTGTGGAATACCAGGAGCCATCACCAGATCGAGTGCTGGGATTCGGAGAAAACGTTATAACCAACTTCCCGACCTTTTTTGTAAGCGTTGCGTTCACATTCGTCGTCTCATTCCACCTGACGTCAACACTCTGTTGCCAATCCTCATAACTGGCAAGCGTCAGCTTCAAGGTATGAGTGCCGACATTGACATTCGTTAGAGTGCAGTTTGTCGTTTGTCCCGTATCCGTTCCATCGAGGTAAGCCCTCGCCCCGGTCGGATTTGAAGTAATGGCTATGCTCCCGGTCTTTTTTATAAGTGTGGCATTCACATTCGTCGTCTGATGCGCGGTGACCTGAACACTCTGTTGCCAATCCTCATAATTGGTAAGCGTCAGCTTTACGGTATACGTGCCGACATTGACATTCGTCAGAGTGCAGTTTGTCGTTTGTCCGGTATCCGTTCCATCGA
>JALHTW010000029.1 GCA_022866045.1 Candidatus Aminicenantota bacterium
CGCCATGTCAACGACTTTGCAGCCCGGGAGAATGCCGAGCTCCTTATAGATCTCGTGGAGCGTCGTCCCGGGTTTGTGGCCCATGACGAAATGGATGCCGCCGTCGATGAGGAAACCTTTGCGCTTCCAATAAGAGGCCACGCCTCCGGGAACGGTGTGGTGCTCGAAGATATGGGTTGGATACCCATTCATCCGGCAGTAGATGCCGGCTGAAAGCCCAGCCACGCCCGCGCCGATGATGATGACGGATTTTTCGGCCATTCTACGTCCCTTAACGAATGAAGATGATCATCTCGGTCATGAAGAGGGCCGTCGTCAGAAGGCCGACCAGGATCGCCTTCCACCATTTGAGCTTCTGGCTGATGCCGACGGCAAAAGTGATCAAAAAGAACATCCAGACCACTGCGAGGACCTGGTAGGCGATGACGAACGTCTGCCAGAATCCAGGCCGGGCCGAAAGCTCCATGAACTCTTCCTGCTTCATACCCAGGAGAAGAAGGACAGCAAACACCGTCTCGGTGATCCACGTCACGAATTGGGGGACCGTCACGGCGAAGCCGAGCGCCGCCAGCGTGCCTTCGAACGTCCCGCTTCCCTTGCCCCATTTGCTCAGGAGCTGGGCAAAACCCGCGGCGAGAATCCAACCCATAGCCACAACGGGAAAGGCGAAAAACATTTCCCAGAAATAATAATTTTCCGGGGATAGGGTGATGAAGGCCGGCGCCGTGATCAGAGCGCCGCCCGCGGCTAGCATAGCTACGGTGATGGTGTAGAGGATCCCGATCAATAAGATCGCCTTGAAGCTTTTCGAGACTCGTTTCGGGTCGGCCTGAAGCGCCTGGAATGTGCCGATGGGCTTGACGACCGTCCCGCCGAGATACCGCCAGAAGCTTTTCATGTCACAAAAAGGTCTTTGCTCGAAAAATTGGGATCGCTCGTCAGGTTGATCCCCAGCCTCTTGAGACCCGCCTCGTCGCCCGGCGTCGGGATATGCGTCATGTGGACTTCACAGCCGCGCAGGTCCTTGAGCTTCTCCAGCGCGAGCTCGGCCATCGGGTTGGCGCCGGCGTTGAGGCTTAAACAGATTAGGACTTCTTCGACGTCCAGGCTGGCCGCTTTGGCCCCCAGAATATCTTTCTTGAGATGGCCGATGGCTTCGATGGTCGAAGCCGAAAGGAGGGGGATCGAATCGGGAATCCCGGCCAGCTTTTTTACGGCATTGAGAATGAGGCTCGAGCCGGCGTGGAGCAAGGGGGAGTTCTCGCCCTTGACGATCGTGCCATCCATGAGCTCGATCGCGGCGCCGCAGAAAATCCCCTTGTGGCCCTTGCCCTTGACCAGGGATTCCTCAGCCGCTTGCCGCGCCGGCTCGACGACCCGGCGGAACTCCGGACCGACCTTCATTTCCCGCATGATGAGCTCCGCTCGCTCCACGATTTCCCGGTCCACGAATCCCATGGCGTATTCGCAGAAATAGCGGAAATACCTCCTGACGAGCTCCTGGAGCGCCGCTTCCCGGACGACATCATCGGCGATGATTCCGAATCCGGCCCGGTTGACGCCCATGTCCGTGGGCGATTTATATACGCATTCCTCACCCGTGATCTTTTCAAGGATCCGCTTGAGCACCGGAAAGATCTCGACGTCGCGGTTGTAGTTCACGGCAACCGTCCCATAGGCTTCGAGGTGGAACGGGTCCACCAGGTTGAAGTCCTGGATGTCGGCCGTGGCCGCCTCGTAGGCCACGTTCACCGGGTGCTTGAGAGGAAGGTTCCAGATCGGGAACGTCTCGAACTTGGCGAACCCGGACTTATGGCCCCGCCGGTAATCATGGTAGAGCTGGGAAAGGCAGGTGGCCATCTTGCCGCTGCCCGGCCCGGGGCCCGTTACGATCACGAGAGGTTTTTCGGTTTCGATGTATTCGTTGGCGCCGTATCCCGCGTCGCTGACGATGAGGTCGACATCCGTGGGATAACCTTTCGTATAGCTGTGGGTATAGACTTTGACCCCCCGGCGTTCGAGCTTGTTCTTGAAGACCTTGGCCGATGGCTGGCTGTCAAAGCGGGTGATCACGACGCTCCGGATTCCGATTCCCCAATCCGACAGGTCATCGATCAGCTTGAGCGCATCGACGTCGTAGGTGATGCCGAAATCCGCCCGGATCTTTTTGCGCTCGATGTCGCCGGCGTAAATGCATAAGAGGATATCGGCCTTGTCTTTGAGCTTCTGGAAGAGGCGCATCTTGACGTTCGGGTCAAAGCCGGGAAGCACACGGGCGGCGTGAAAGTCGAAGAGGATCTTCCCGCCGAACTCCAGGTAGAGTTTGTTGTCGAATTTCGCGACCCGCTCGAGGATCGCCGCTGTCTGTTCCTTTAAGTACTTGTCATTGCCGAACCCGATTCTAGCTACCACGATGATCTCCTTTCAGCTTTGAATTATCAGTCACGTGGATGCTCACAATACATCCGCTCGGCCAGTAACCTTATATCGCAGGACAAAAACGGAGTCAATCTTCAGGAGGCCGATTTTGGAGCAACCTGAAATCTTCAACCAATCCGTAGCCGACGACGCTGTATTTGGAGCCGGGAGGATGGCCGCCTTTGGCCCCCTGCTGGAACGAGCCGGGCCAGGCCCTTCCTAGGGCCGGATCGTTGTGAAAAGGACCGAGCGTGTTCTTGAGGGTTCCGTAAACAACGACGCTCACATCGTTGCGGCCAAGGGTCAATCCGTTCGTGATATCAAGACGGAAGGGCTCGAAGGCGATAAAGCCGGCCGATCTTCCATTGACGAGGACTTCGGCCACCGCTCCCTTCCATTTTCCGAGTTCCACGAAGAAGCGCTTCCCTTTGAAATCCTGAGTGCGGAGATCGTATGTTTTTTTATAAGACACCGCGCCTGAATAGAGGGGCAGGCCTTGGGACGTCCAAAGGCCAATCTCGAGCGGAGCCGCCGGCACAATCCGAAATCCTTTTGTCCCGTTCTCGAGCCCGAAATCGCCCAGGATATAGACCGGCTCGAGCTCGGAGTGGATGGTAAAGGGCGCGGTCTTGATCGTGAGGCTATTATCTCCCGGTTTGACATAAGGCCCGATATCGAAAACCCCAAAAGCCCGGTCGAGCCACCATTGGCCCTTGAGGGGCGCAATCTTCTGGCCGTTGATGAAGACCTGATAGAGCTCAGGCCTTTCGACGACGGCGCGAAGGGAGGCGAACGGAATCCCTTCGGCGGCCGCGAACGGGAAGGTCGCCTCGAAGCCCGAATCCGCAGAAAATTTGTCTTTATCGAGGATATTGGTCTTATACTGGACCGCGCTGTCCCACGGGTTTCTATCGAGGCCGTGATGCTCGAAAGTTTTGCGCTGGGCATCATAAAAATAGAGGTCTTTATCAGTTTTGCCGCCTAGCGTCAGGTCGCAATAATCGAGCGTCAACACATTCGGGGATTCTCTTTTCACCGTCAACGGCGTTTGAGGATCGAGCGTCTCTCTGGCGAATATCGCCGTTTGGCCCGGTTGGCTTTTGTCCGGACGGAGACAGAGGAGCAGGCTTCCGCCCGGAGGAACATCATAATCGATCCAAAGCTTGCCTTCCTTGAGCTCATAAGGATAAGGGCTTGTTTTGCCGGTAAATAGGTCCCAGTGTTCGCCTGATTTTCCCGAAGCGATCATCGTCCCTGCCGCGGCGCTCTTGTCGCTCGTGTTGGCCAGGAAGACAAGCTCCGCGTCTTTGAGCGTCCGGCGGTGATGGAAAACGAGGCTCGGCCCAGCGCTCTTTGCCCTCTTGACCTCGAAGACCAGAACCGGGGCGGAAAGTCTGGAAATATCGGCAAGCCATGTTTCGGGTTTGGTCTGGACCCAAGTCTGAGGATGTTCGGCCGCGACCTTAATCATCCGGTCGTCGGCTTTTCCGTCGACAAAAGCCGGAACGGACGGCCAGGACAATATTTTTCCTCCCTGCTTCAAATACGCGCTCAGGAGTGCGACGGTCGGTCCATTCACATTTTCCAGGCCGGGAGGCAGGATCACCAGCTCGTATGCCCGCTTGTCGACGACGAGTTTTCCGCCCTCGGCCTTGCCGAAATTCTTGAGGATGAACTCGCTCCCCAGGTCGTATTCGACCTGGTTCTCCTCGAGCCTGTTGACAAGATCCTGGAAATCCTTGCCGATGGCCTTGATCTTGTCCGTGTCGCCCCGCGCCGAATAATACATCCAGGCCGTCGTCGTGGGCTCGATGACGAGGATCCTGTTGATCTGCTCCCCTAATGAGAGCGCCGCGGACAGACGGCCGAAATAATCCCCCAGGATCTTATACGCGGGCCACCAGGGCTCATGGTATGAAAAAGACTGGGGATGGTCGCGCTTGCGCGCTCCCTTGATCGTCACGTAAGAAAGGTGCTGGTTCATGAAGTTGACGCCTAGGGCGTATTCCCAGTCTGCGATCCGTTTCTGGTCGAAGAACGTCAAGTCCCAGCCGGCGGCACCGAACGTCTCGGACATGGTCCGCGTTTTCCCGAGCTGGTTGGCGGCGGAGCGGATCTCTTTCACCGCCCTGGCGTTTCCGAACTGGGCGTGAGTGTCGGTCTGGAAATCGTTCATGAGAATATCGACGCCCGGCATGTGGGCATAAGCGCAAAAGGCAAGGTTATCCGGGTTGACGACCGGCCGCGGCCATTCGTGCTCCCAGTAATGTCCGGTGAAGCTCAAGTTGTTCTGCGTGCAATAGTCATAATAGGGCTTAGCCCAATTTTCGATGAGAAGGTCGAGGAGGATCGCATAAAAATTATGCCGGACGCGCATCCAGTCGCCCGTCCCGTCATAGAGCGAGGGCAGGTGGAGTTTCAAATCATAACCCCACTTTTCCTTGAACTTTTCGAAGAGAGCCGGCGTGTAATTGACGACGGTCATGTTCTGTCCGCCGGCGGGATTGATCTCGGCCTCGTCCTGAAAGACGCCGGGGACCACGCCGCCGAATTCATCGCCGAACGCGCGTTTGTAGGCATTGAGCGTCACGTCCAGGAATTTCTCGGTGACGTCCCGGCGCATGAGGTCCACATATGTAAACCCGCCGTACCAGGGGTTCGGCTTCTGCCGGACGAGGTCGAAGACGTAATATTCGCCCGCTCCCAGAGCTTTCCCCTTGACCCGCGCTTGCCCGGTGATATCCTCAAAACCTGAAGCGCTCTTTCGAAGGACCACGAGCGGAGTCGTCTCGAAGGCTTCCGGAAGCGTTTCGGCTTTAGACATCCGCAGTCCGGTCCGGACCGCGTCCGGCATCTGGGCCGGAACATGCCCTCCGGCGAAACCCGAAGGATAGGAATTTTCGTCATAGATCCAGATCTTCATCCCGAGCCTTCTCCCGACATCCACGGCATACCGAAAAAGAGAAAGCCATTCATCGGACAAATAAGGCGTGATAAGACCTGGCCGGGGATGGACGAAGACGCCGCCGATCCCGTGCGCCCTGAAATCGGCAAGCTGTTCCTCGATCTGTTCCTTTGTGACCCTATCATTCCAGACCCAGAGCGGGGCGCTGCGGTACTCCGCGGGCGGGTCCTGGAATGTCCTGAGGACGGCGGCATAGGAATCCGGCGGGGCAGAGCTTGGACGTTTTTGCCCGATCAAAAAAAAGGACGCGATCAAAACCAAAAAAAACAAAAGGACGATCTTTTTTCTCATGGCGACACTCCCTTGCTGCGGAAAATCATTGAATTCCACCTTTCCATTATATCCGATCTCATTCTACAAATGTTCCATAACGCTATTAAGACTTTTAATTTTTGATATTAATCCCCTCTCCTCCCCTTGGAATTCAAGGGGAGCCCCGAATAAGGTAAGCGTTTCGGGGATTGTAATTACAGGAGACGCACTTGAAGACTCTGATTTAGTGATATTAATTCCCCCCTCCCCCCTTGCTCTAATCAAGGGGGGCCAAAACAGGTATGCGTCTCCGGAGCATGCATGGCGGAGAGGGCGGGATTCGAACCCGCGGTCCCGGTTTGAGCCGAGACAAGCGCTTAGCAGGCGCTCCTGATCGACCACTCCAGCACCTCTCCATCTCTGTCTGGAAGGCGGCGTTATTCTATCATTTTTCGATTTTGAATCAAAGGGCTCGCCGTCCTGGGGCTGGACGCCGAACTCTACGACGCCCTCGAAAAATGGGCGGCCGACGAGCCGCGCAGCGTCAACGCTCAGATCGAATATTTGCTCAAAGAGGCTTTCTGAAAAGCGGGACTCCGGATTGCCTATTCCCCGGATCTGAGATATATTCTCTCAGCATCTGGCATTGGATTCCGGAAAAGGAGAATGCCCATGAAAACCAAGAAACATTTCCTTTGGCTGGCGGTCTGGGTGAGCCTGGCCCTGATTTCCAGCGCGGCATGCTCAAAAGCCAAAAATACCCGGCTCGGGAATTCCTTCCGCGAGGACAAGAACGGCT
This sequence comes from Candidatus Aminicenantota bacterium, assembly GCA_022866045.1. Lineage (GTDB taxonomy): Bacteria > Acidobacteriota > Aminicenantia > Aminicenantales > UBA4085 > JALHTW01. Next base: position 6,435 of record JALHTW010000029.1, read on the forward strand.
GGATCTACGTCCATCTCGAAGGGGCGCCGCGGGAGATCGGTTTCCAGCACGGCTGGCATCTGGCACCCGAGATCGACGATGCGCTTCAAATGTTCACCTACTATCTGGAGAATTCCACGAAAAAGAACTGGGCGTTCTACCGGGAGGCCGCCGAGCGCATGTTCTGGCCGAAGATCGACCAGGAATATAGGGACGAGATCGAAGGCATCGCTGAAGGCTTGAAGGCGCGCCTGCCGGATAAAAATTATGACAAGATCGACATCACGATCATCAACGGCTGGATCGAACTCGCCCAGTACTATGTCCCCTCTCTGGACGAAAAGATCAAGTCCGGCGCAGGCGACAACAAAGCCCCGGGCTATTGCAGCGCTTTCATCGCCACCGGAAGCTACACCGAGGACGGGAAGATCGTCATCGGCCATAACTCCTGGGTGGAATACGTCGTCGGCGAGCGGTGGAACATCATCGAGGACATCGTTCCGGAAAAGGGCTTCAGGATCATGATGGACGCCATGCCCGGTTATATCCACAGCGGCGACGACTTCGTCATCAACGGCGCCGGGATCCTTTATACCGAGACGACGATCTCTCAGTTCAAAGGATTCAAGGAAGACGGGACGCCGGAATTCATGCGCGCCCGGAAAGCCGCCCAGTACGCCAACTCGATCGATGACTTCATTCGGATCATGACCGCCGACAACAACGGCGGCTACGCCAACGACTGGCTGGTCGGCGATCTCAAGACAAATGAGATCGCCCGGCTCGAGCTCGGGTTGAATAATCAGCCGGTCTGGCGGACCAAGGACGGGTATTTCATCGGCTCGAACTTTGCCAGCGACGAGAAGTTCATCGCCGAAGAAACGACGTTCGATCCCAAGAACGCGTCCCAATCGGTGCTCGTCCGGAAAGCGCGCTGGGAGAAGCTGATGGAGGAGTATAAGGGCAGGATCAACGCCGAGACGGGAAAACTCTTCGAGGCCGATCACATCGAGGCAGGCACGGGAGCCGTAGCGTCAAACGCCAACACGCTCTGCGGCCATGTGGATAACGACCCCAAGGGCTGCCCGGAATTCTCTTGGAACCCGTTCTGGCCCGGCGGTTCGGTCCAGGGAAAGGTCACGACGGCGGCCTTGGCCAAGGATTTGAAATTCTGGGCGCGGATGGGGCATCCCTGCGGCGAGGACTTCATCGCCTCGAATTTTTTGACGGCCCATCCCGAATTTCAATGGCAGGCAAAATTCCTCAAGGATATGAAAGCGAATCCCTGGACTTTATTTGAGGGAAAGAAGTAAAGCATAGGAATATAGGGGGGACAGGAGGTACGGAGGGAGAGGGATTCGAACCCACGTTCCAATAAGCTGGAAAGCGGTTTTCAAGACCGCCGCCTTAAACCACTCGGCCATCCCTCCGCAGAATCGAGCCTATTTTAGCAAAAAAGATGGGGACACATAAAAAAGATTTCAGAGACGCCTACCGAATTAAGAAATTCGGATGCATGCCACCGAATTCTTTGATCCCCCTTTCATGAGATCTTTTCGAGGCCGTCCATGTAAGGGCGCAGCCCGGGAGGAATAACGACCATCCCATCCTTCTGTTGGAAGTTCTCGAGGATGGCGCTCACGGTCCGGCCGACCGCCAGGCCTGAACCGTTGAGCGTGTGGGCGAACTCGGGCTTTGATTTGGGTTCGCGCCGAAAACGGATGCTAGCCCGACGGGCTTGGAAATCGCCGCAGTTCGAGCACGACGAGATCTCCATATAGCCGTTCCGCGACGGCATCCAGACTTCCAAATCGTAGGTTTTTTGGCTGGCGAAGCCCATGTCGCTCGTGCACAGAACGACGACGCGGTACGGAATTTCGAGCCGCTTCAGCACTTCTTCAGCGCTGGCCGTCATCCATTCGAGCTCATCAAAGGACCTCTCCGGCTGGGAGAAGATCATCATCTCGACCTTGTTGAACTGGTGCTGCCGGATCAGTCCCCGGATGTCCTTGCCGTAGGAGCCAGCCTCGCTCCGGAAGCAGGGCGTGTAGGCCACGAACCGCTGGGGAAGGATGGCGCCCTCGATGATCTCATCCCGGTAATAATTCGTCAGTGGGACCTCGGCCGTCGGGATGAGATACCAGGGAAATTTTTCAAGCTTGAAGAGGTCTTCGGCGAATTTGGGCAGATTCCCCGTGCCCGTCAAGCTGACCTCGTTGGCGATGAACGGCGGAATGACCTCCCGGAAGCCCCTCTCCCGGGTGTGGAGATCAAGCATGAGATTGATGAGCGCTCGCTCCAGCCTCGCTCCCGGGCCGAGATAGACGCAGAAACGCGATCCCGTGATCTTCGCCGCTCGGTCGAAATCCAGGATGCCGAGCTTCGTGCCGATGTCCCAGTGCGCCTGAGGCTCGAAAGCGAACTTCGCCGGCTGTCCCCAAGTCCGGACAACGACGTTATCGGCCGGGCTATTTCCGAGCGGAACAGAGTCGTGGGCGATGTTGGGAATATTGAGGAGCGTTAGGCGGATCTTTTCGTCGTATTGACGGAGCTCCTCGTCCAGCTTTTGGATATCGTCTCCGACCTTCTTCATCGCCGCGATCAAAGCCGAGGCATCCTTTTTTTCACGCTTGGACTGGGCGATAAGCTCGGAGGCTTTGTTCCGCTCGGCCCTCAGGTCTTCGGACCTTCTGAGGACGGCCTTCTTTTCTTCGGACAAACGGACGAACTCATCCAGGTTAAGGGAAAAACCTCTGGAGGCTGTTTTTTGAATCACAAAATCCTTGTTTTCAAGCACAAATTTGGGGTCTAACATCGTCCGGATTATATCATAAGGCGGGTGACGGCCAAAATTCCTATTTTAAGGCGCGCGAAGCAATTCTTTTTCCGGCTTGCCGCTAAGTCGAGCAGGGGTGGCGCGGCGAAGGGGCTCCCCGCCCGCACGCAGCGGCCTGGCCGCGAGCACGGCCGGGGAAGAGCCGCGACAGGACCCCGCCCGAAACTGGCCTGACACCGGAAAAAGAATTGCTTACTAAGGCGCGTTGACTCTCGCTTGCGATTCCAATATCATTTAAATTCGATGACCGCCAAAAAAAAGTCGGCCGGATTCAAAGGATATATCCAGGTCTATACGGGGAACGGCAAGGGGAAAACGACGGCGGCGCTGGGCCTGGCGTTAAGAGCCGCCGGTCACGGCTATAAGACATACATCGGACAGTTCCTTAAAGGCCAGAGATACGGCGAGCTCTCTTCCATTAAAAAGCTCGCCCCGCTCATCACGATCGAGCAATTCGGCCGCAAGGGATTTATTCACGTCACAGAAAATCCCGATGATGAGGATATCCGCAGGGCCCGGACAGGGCTCAAAAAATGCCTGGCCGCCATGCTGTCGAAAAAATACCGGCTCATCGTCCTCGATGAGATCAACGTCGCGCTTTATTTCGAGCTCCTTGGCGAAAAGGACGTCCATGGATTCCTCGACCAAAAACCAGATGATGTGGAGGTGGTCTTAACCGGGCGCTATGCCCCCGCCTCGCTCATCCGCCGCGCGGACCTGGTCACAGAGATGAAACAAAAGAAGCATTATTATCAGAAGGGCATCGCCGCGCGATGGGGGATTGAAAAATAATCCGGGCCATGGAACGAGAGCGGTTCGAAAAGCTGGTGGAAGAGGCGATGGCCTCACTGCCCAAGCCATTCAAAAAACTGATCCATAACGTGGCCGTGATCGTGGAAGACAATCCATCCTGGGAAACTCGGCGGAAGTTCGGCGCTCCGCCCTCCACGCATATCCTCGGCCTCTATCACGGCGTTCCCTTCGCCCACCGGGGTCCCTATTACGGCAACGTCCCTCCGGACGTGATCGTGATCTACCAAAAGCCGATCGAAGCGATCTGCCGCACAGACGAAGAGATCCGAGAGCAGATCCAGGACACTGTCATCCACGAGGTCGGCCATTATTTCGGCTTCAGCGACCGGGAGCTCCGGGAGATCGAGCGCCAGAGCCGGGCGGGGAAAAGGCCAAAACCTCAGGATAAGGAGACTTGATATGGCCAAAAAATTCAGGGGCATTTACGCCGCCCTTTTGACGCCGTTCGTCGGCGAGGAGATCTCGACGGAAAAATTCCAGGATAACATCCGGAAATACAACGAAACCGGCCTCGCCGGCTACGTCGTTCTGGGATCGACCGGCGAATGCGTCTCGATCTCGGATGATGAATCAGAGCGGCTTGTCAAGGCGGCCCGGGAAACGGCGGCCAAGGGAAAGAAAGTGATCGCCGGAACCGCCCGCGAATCGACCAAGCTGACGATCGAATTCACGAACCGGATGGCGGACCTTGGCATCGACGCTGCGCTCGTCCGTCCGCCGAGCTATTTCAAATCCAAAATGACCAAAGACGCGCTCAAGAGACACTTCCTCACCGTTGCCGACAAATCCGATGTCCCGGTCATTGTTTACAACATTCCGCAGAATACCGGCATTGCGCTCGAGGCCAAATTAATCGTCGAGCTCTCGGACCATCCCCATATCGTCGGCCTCAAGGAAAGCTCGGGGACCATCGCTTTTCTTGGAGAGATAATCCGGCAACTTCCCCCGGACTTCAGCTATCTTCTCGGCCACGGAAGCGCCTTTCTTCCCGCCCTGCTCATGGGAGCGAGCGGCGCCATCCTATCCGTCGCAAACGCCGCGCCGCGTATCTGCGCCAAGATCTTCCGCCTGTTCACGGAAGGAAAGATCAAAGAGGCAACGGAACTCCAGCTTGACCTCATCCCGCTGAACAAAGCCGCCATGGAGACCTACGGGATTTCCGGCTTGAAATACACGCTCGATGTGCAAGGCTTGTACGGAGGCCCGGTGCGGGCGCCGCTCAGCCCGCTCGAAGACAAGGGAAAAGCGGAACTGGGAGAGCTTTTAAAAAGGCTGGGGCTGATCGGATAATCTTAATGGTTCTCTTCCATCTTGTGTGGATAAGCTTGATATGAGGAAAAGATCAGGAAACGGCCGCTTTGGTCAGATCGCGACGGAACAAGTGTCGCAATGACCTGGAGGGTTATTTCTTCACGATCTCGACGCGGCGGTTCTTGGCCTTGCCCTCTTCCGTGCGATTGTCGGCGACCGGTTTGTCCTGGCCCCAGCCGATCGCGGTCATCCGGTTCGCGGCGATTCCCTGCTTGACGACGGCGTCCAGAACGGCCTTGGCCCGCTGTTCGGAGAGCGTCTTGTTCGAAGCGGCCGTGCCGACGTTATCGGTGTGGCCCTCGATGCTCAGCTTCAGGTCCGTGTGGGCCTTCATCAGGGCCGCGATCTGCTCGACGATCGGCATGGACTCGGGCTTGATCGCGGACTTGCCCGTGTCGAAATTGATATAGAGGGCCATGAAGCCGTCCTTGGTGAGGGCGTCGTACATGGCGTCGGCGGTCACTTCCTGGACCATCGCTTCGACTTCGAGGACGTTCAGGGTGAAATCGCGGCCGTCATTATAGACATCGAGTTTGACCCAGATCTCTTTTCCGTTTTTGACGACTTTTGCTGTGAGATAGATCTCTTCATCGAAAAGGACCGATCCGCTAAGGGATTTCACGGCATTGCCGTAGTTCCGCCGGACCTGGAGGACACTGGGCATCGGAGCGCCCTCTCGAAGGGAATAATTGATCCGGGTCACCTGGCCCTCGACGGTCTTTGTCTGAGATCCCGGCATATAGAATTCAACGGCGTCAAAACTCGTTTTGCAGTCGGAGATGATGTAATTCTTCATCCGGGAGAACATGGGGTGGTCTTTGCAGTTCTCGGCATCCGCTTCCTGGGCGAAGGCCGCGCCGGCCAGGGCCAGAAAAGCGATGGACAGGACGCTTAAGATCATGATCTTGGTTCGCCTATTTAACATGAAAACCTCCTCTTCGATGATTTTCCTATCATTCCTATAATAATAGTCTACACAGAAACAGCGATCAAAGAAAGGGACCGTGCACCCTGCTCCGACCTGTCCTTCCCCGCGGAAACCTCGCAGCCGGCTCGGGCGGGGCTGGCTGAAACACAAGAGACCGTCCTGCTGCCGCTGCTACCTTCCGGTCCTGACGGGATTCACAGGAGACCCTTTGCTCAGGGCCCGACCTGTCATCGCTGCTTACGAGGCCCCGATCCGGAAAAGGCCGGGCCTCGGCAAGGGATTCGACCCCACTATAGCGGATTGTGGGCGACAGGGCACCGCTAGCTCCCCGTCTAGCACGGTCGAAAAGGTATTATATACCAATTGCCAGTTTGCTGATAATGAATAGCCAAGAAGGTAAGCAATTCTTTTTCCGGTGTCAGGCTAATTTCGGGCGGGGTCCTGTCGCGGCTCTTCCCCGGCCGTGCTCGCGCCAGGCCGCTGCGCGCGGGCGGGGAGCCCCTTCGCCGCGCCACCCCTGCTCGACTTTCCGGCGCCCCGGAAAAAGAATTATTTCAGCCAAGAAGTGATAATGTTATCTTGGAATTTCCCCCTCCCCCAACAAAAGAAGAATGCGGGTGGCGCCGACCGGGCGCCCCGGAGTCCGAAGCGGATGAGACCCTCGTCAGGGTGAGGAGCGAGGACGACGGGGCTGGTCGGCGACAGGACCGGCCATCTTTCTAAAATCTGTAGGCCAGCCCGCCGCGGAAGACGAATCCGTCCCAGAAGCCCGCCTCCCCGATGAGAGACAGGCCTTGGTAGAGCTGGGCCTTGACGCCGAAATGCAGTTGAAGGATGACAAGAAGCTCGGGGATCTTGAAATCGATGTCTTGGGAGAGCTCGACCAGAGTCTTTTCTTTGCTGTCAGCGATGGTCTGGACGAGATCTCCCTTATGATAGGTTCCGGAATAGGTGTAGCTGAACGTCCCTTTCAGAGGAGCGAAGCCGAATCCCGCGACGAAATACGGCGTGATTCGGGCGTTCGAGCCGATCTCCCAGCGGAAATTGACGTGGGTCACAAAGGGGCTCGTCACGATGTTCGATTCGACATCGGCGGAGGCGACGGCGCCGCTGGTGAATTCCTGCCGGGCCGTCCCATTCAGCGAGAGCTTGATGTCCATTTTCTCGAAGGCCAGTCCGAGGCTGAACGTTCCGGACCGTCCCCTGGAGAAATAGCGGATCTCGAAGCCATAGCTTGATCCTCCGGAATCGAAGGCCAGGTCTTGGGTGTAATTCAATTTCACCAGGCCGGCCTGGATCGTCCCGGACTTCTTCACGATCTCGTCCTGAATTTCCTTGCCCAATTTATCCGTCAACGCGTCCTCGAACAACGTTTCGATGAAATTGATGCTCCATGACGAATAGTGGCCATTGATCTCCCAATGTCCCCCCATCTCTTCGGAGATCTCGAATTCCTCTGTCCGGGCTGGTTCTTGCGGCTGGCGCGCCGCTGTTTTAGCCGGCGGTTGAGTGTCTTTCTTCTCTTCCGCTTTCGGCCGTTCTTCGGCTTTCTGGACTTCGGCTTCCTTGATGGCCGCTTCTTCTGTTTTCTTTGTCTCGTCCTTCACCGGCTTCTGTTCCTCCGCTTTTTCAGGCACCGGCTTCTCGATGGCAACCTGCTCCGTCGTCAATTTCTTCTTGTCGGCGATCTCCGTCCGGACCTGATTAAAAAGCTGGACAAAACTTTTCGGATAGAAAAGCTCGGAGATCTCCTTGTTGGGGTCTACCTCGACGACCTTCCGCATATACTTGGCTGCGTCGGCCGTGTCGCGGAGATAATAATAGCAGAGCGAGAGGCCGAAGTAGGCCTGGGACAGGTTCATCTTGTTCTGAGAAAGAGCCCCGGCTTCGAGATAACAGCCGACGGCCAGCTTGTAATCCGCCTTTTGATAGTAGGAATTCGCCTGGACCAATAATCTATCGACATCGACCTCCCGAAGCTGGGTCGTCTGGTCGGCAAAAGCGCTTTGAATCGAAAGAAAGCACAAGCCAAGCATAAACGCCCCCAAAAACCGTTTCGCCCTCTTTGCATTTTTAATCATATGCTCGTCCTATCTCTAAATGCTACTGGAGCGAGTCCTATTTGTCAAATCCTATCGCCAGCCCAGGACGGGTGGTCAAGGCCGATCCTTTTAAATCTCTTCCTTTCATCCTCCCTCTTGCTTCCCGGGCGGACACTTATGATAAAATCGGGCTGTTTCGATTCGTTCTGAAGGAGCTCGGCGACACGTATCTGGACATGAGCCAATGGAAAAAAGGCGTCGTCTGGGTCAACGGCCGGAACTTGGGGCGGTATTGGGAGATCGGACCGCAGAAGAGACTGTTCCTGCCCGCCCCGTTCCTGAAAAAGGGAAAGAACGAGATCATCATCTTCGACCTGCACCAAACCAAACCGGCTTCGGTCAAAGGCGCGACGTCGCTCAAAGACGAAACAGAAAAATAATTGGAAGGGGTCTTCCCCTCCAAATTGATACTGGATATAAGGAGGTCTTTCTATGAAGAAAAACTTGATCGCGGTCTTTGTGATCCTCATGGCGGCGCTGGCCCTCATAGCCGCCGAGGACAAGAAGGCGTTCGACGGGCTCTTTCTCGATCTTGGCAGCCTCAGCCGCCTCTCCCACGCCCAGACGCGCTCGATCAGCCCCGAAAACTTCACCGGTGAAAAAGGAAAGGCCGGCATGTCCGCGGACGGCCCGGCTCTCAAGGCTGCGCGCGACCTCGGACAGGGCTGGAAGGTCTCGCCCTACGTCGTCATCAAACCCCGGGAGACCTTTGTCCTGGCTGATGTCCAGGGCATGGGCGCCGTTCAGCAGATTTGGATGACGCCGTCCGGCACGTGGCGATTCGCCATCATCCGGTTCTACTGGGACGGCGAAAAAGAGCCCTCGGTCGAAGCCCCGATCGGCGATTTCTTCGCCTGCGGTTGGCAGAAATACGCCCAGATCAATTCGCTCCCGGTCTGCGTCAATCCCGGAAGAGCCTTCAACTCCTATTGGCAGATGCCCTTCCGCAAGTCCTTCAAAGTCACGCTCGAGAACCTGGCCGACGAAAATTTCACAATCTACTATCAGATCAACTATACGCTCACGGAGGTCCCCGAGGACGCCGCCACCTTCCACGCCCAGTTTCGCCGCGTCAATCCCCTGCCATACAAAGACGTCTATACCATCCTTGACGGCGTCCAGGGCTGGGGACACTACGTCGGCACCTACATGGCCTGGGGCGTGAACAACAACGGGTGGTGGGGCGAAGGCGAGATCAAGTTCTACCTCGACGGCGATACGGATTTCCCGACCATCTGCGGCACGGGGACCGAAGATTATTTCTGCGGGTCATACGATTTCGATGCTCCAGGCCCGGACGGCGTTGTCCGCTATACGGAGTTCAGCACGCCCTACAGCGGCCTGGCCCAGGTCATCCGCGGAGACGGGCATTACAACGTCCAGCAGCGCTTCGGACTCTACCGCTGGCATATCATGGACCCGATCCGCTTCGAGAAGAACCTGAAGGTCGTGATCCAGGCTCTCGGCTGGCGCTCGGGCGGCCGCTACCTCCCGCTCCAGGATGATATCGCCTCCACGGCGTTCTGGTACCAGACCGAGCCGCATGCGCCGTTCCCGAAGCTTCCGGGCAAGGACGCGCTGGAGATTATATAAAAAACAATTGCCGACTTATGAACTAAGAAAAATCCCCCTCACTCCCCTTTTGTAAAAGCGGGCATGGGGAGATTTTCTGTCTCATGAAGGAGATTCGTTCATGTCTTCAGACTTAGCCGGAAAAATTTGCTTGATCACGGGGGCCAGCTCGGGAATCGGATTTGCGACAGCACTCGAGCTGGCCAAGATGGGCGCGACCGTCGTCCTCGTTTGCCGGGACAGGGAGCGCGGTGAAAAAGCCAAAGCCGAAATTCTGCAGGTCAGTGAAAACACAAATGCCGAGCTGATGCTCTGCGATCTTTCTTCGCCAAAACAGATCCGCTCCCTTGCGGCCGAATACAAAAGCCGGCATGGCCGCCTCCATGTTCTCGTGAACGACGCGGCTGTCGTGCCGGCGAAAAGGACGCTCACCGAGGACGGCCTTGAGATGCAATTCACGGTCAACCATCTCGCTTATTTTCTTCTGACGAACCTTCTTCTCGACACGCTCATAGCGAGCCCTCCTTCCCGGATCGTCAATGTCACTTCGGGAATGCATAAAATCGCCGCCTTGGACTTCAATAACCTGCAGGGCGAAAAGACATATAAGGCGATGAAGCACTATAGCCTGACGAAGCTCCTCAATATTTTTTTCACATATGAACTGGCCCGGCGGATTGAAGGAACGGGCGTGACAGTGAACTGCCTTGCTCCCGGCTTTACAGCCACGGGATTAGGCCGGGATTTTTCGGCCTTCTCCCGGTTCGTGATGAAAACCATGGGCAAGAAAAAGGAAGAGGGCGCTCGAACCGTTGTTTATCTAGCGTCCTCTCCCGACGTAGCGACCCTGACCGGGAAATATTTTGAAAAAGGGAAAGAGTCGAGGTCGTCCGACGAAACCCATAACCTGGAGATCGCCCGCCGTCTGTGGGACCTTAGCGAAAAAATGACGCGTTCGGCTTAACGATGCCGGACGCAATTTCTTGATTTTCTCGATGTCTTCGATCGTCTTCTTCGCTTTGGCCGCGCGCGCGCCGTTCGGCTCAATGGTCAGGAACTTTTGAAAATATGGCGCGCCTGGCCGGGCTCGAACCAGCGACCTAGGGATTAGGAATCCCTTGCTCTATCCAAACTGAGCTACAGGCGCGTCGCTTGCGTGGGCTAAATATAAGACAAAAGACGGGCATTTGCAAATGCCCGCGATGAACTGCGTGCATATTCTGCAGGGACAGTTTTTCAGGCAATAATATCTTTTCTCTAAGCCTCTTCCGACCAGAGGAAGCCAAGGAATTTTTTGATTTAGTTTTGTAAATTCTCTATACTTTATTCAAGAAGAAAACGAATGACAGACTCTCCCGGACACCCTCCTCTGAATATCCTCGTCGTGGATGATGAGGTCAATATCCGCAAAACATTATCGGTGTGCCTCGAGACAGAAGGTCACAAAGTTATTGCCGTCAGTAATTTTCAGGATGCATTGGCGGAGGCATCAAGGAGATCTTTTGAGCTTGCCTTCGTGGATTTGCGGCTCGGCACGGATAACGGGCTTGACCTTATCCCTGCTTTGTTGACCACGACGCCCTGGCTGAAGATCATTGTCATTACCGTCTATGCCTCTATCGATACGGCCGTTGAGGCTATGCGACGGGGTGCGACCGATTACATTCCAAAGCCTTTCACGCCAACGCAAATAAAGCTGGCCGTCCAAAAAGTGTTCGAAATGCGAACGCTGGAGCAACGTGTTGCCACGCTCCAGGAAGATCTGGGTCGGGCCCACCCCGAGATTGATTTCTCAAGCACCAATCCCACGATGCAGCGGGCTATGAATCTGGCCCACCAGGTGGCCTCATCCGAGGCGACCATCCTTCTTCGCGGAGAAAGCGGAACCGGCAAAACCGTTCTTGCCCGGGCCATTCATTCCTGGAGCAATCGGGCGACAAAGCCCATCAGCATCATTTCCTGTCCGTCATTCTCAGCCGAGCTCCTGGAGAGCGAACTTTTTGGCCACGTGAAGGGGGCATTCACCGGCGCCGTTCGCGATAATCCGGGCCGCATCGCCGCCTGTGAAAGAGGCACGCTCTTTTTAGACGAGATCAGCGATTTGCCTCTTTCCCTCCAGCCGAAACTGCTGCGTTTTGTCCAGGACAAGGAGTATGAACGCGTCGGTGATTGTATGACGCGAAAGGCCGATGTCCGGATTATTGCGGCGACAAATGTGAATCTCGAGAAAGCCGTCCAAGAAGGACGATTTCGAGAAGACCTCTTTTATCGGCTCGCCGTGATCCAGATCGAAATCCCCCCCCTGCGGGAGCGCCCGGATGACATCGTCGCACTTGCCGAAAGGCTGCTTGTATTTCATGGCCGGAGCAATCATCGATCATTCGTTGGCTTCACGAAAGAAGCCCTCCAAGCGCTCCGCGAATATCACTGGCCTGGCAACGTCCGAGAACTCAGCAATGTCATCGAACGGGCGGCCATCCTTTGCCGGACCGATCATATCAGCATGGAGTATCTCCCGGCCATTTTGTTGCCAGGTGACTTCGCCCCAAAGATTGGTGATCCCGTGACAATAGAAAAGATCGAGGAACAGCATATCAGACAGGTTCTGGCCAAGACGAAATCACTCCAGGAAGCTACAGAAATCCTTGGCATTGACCAGGCCACGCTCTGGCGTCGCCGGAAGAAGTATGGGATCTAAGACCTAACAGACCAGATATTTCTCTGCGTTCGATCCTGAAGCCCACCTTGCATTTTTCAATATATGTTTTGCCCTGCTCCTTGAAAAATGCAACGTGTCCAATCCACCATAAAAATTAAACTTCTTTATTTTCTCCAAGTTACAATAAAGGCGGATTTGGTATGACATTTGCATAATTCATCGTAAAAGAAGAAAAAAAATGCTGGGACTTCGACAAAAATTAGCTCTTGGGTTTGGCGTTCTGTTGATCATTCTGGTGATCATCGGCGTTCAAAGTATCCTCTATATCACCAATCTGGGAGAGTCCATTGACGTGATCCTTAAAGAAAACTACCGGAGTGTCATTGCCTGTCAGCAAATGAAGGAAGCCTTGGAACGCATCGACAGCGGATTGCTTTTTACCCTTCTTGGATACTCAGAGCAAGGGGAGGAACTTATCCGCAAGAATGAATCAGTTTTTGAGAAGGCCCTTCAAGCCGAGCTGAATAACATCACTGTTCCAGGGGAAGGCGTAAAGGCGGCCCGTCTGCGGGAGCTCTATGGCCGGTATAAAACAACGCTCAAGAGTGTCGAGGATCCGGAAAAGCCGATCGGACTCCGCCGCGATGCCTACTTCACCAGCCTCCTCCCGTTGTTCAGTCAGATTAAGGATACAGCGGACGGAATCCTTCAAATGAACCAGCAAAACATGAGTGATGCGAATGATCAAGCTCGCCGCGGTGCGGCCACAGCCCGAAGACAAATGTATGTTCTTTTAGTTATCGGGACAATCATCGCTGTCGCGTTCATATTTTTGGCCGGAACATGGATTCTTCGCCCTATTCAGCGCTTAATCCGATCTGCCGATGAAATCAGGCGGGGAAATCTTGACCTTGTCGTCCAAAGCAATTCTCGGGATGAGATCGGACATCTTTCGGAATCATTCAACGCTATGGCGGCAAGCCTTCGGGAATTCCGGCGCACCGATCAGGCCAGGCTCATTCGGATCCAACAGGCCACCCAACGGGCCTTCGATAGCCTTCCTGAGGCAGTCGCCGTTATTGACACGGAAGGAAAGGTGGAGGTGGCAACAGAACAGGCCAAGAATATCTTTGGACTTAGGCCCAACGCCACGATTTTTGATTTGCCATTTGGATGGATGACTGATTTGTACAATGGGGCGCTCAAGGAAGGCCGCAACAGAATATTAACAGGCCAAAGAGTGGTCCAACATTTTGTGCGAGGAGAGGAGCGATATTTTCGCCCGGAGGCGGTGCCCATCCTGGACAATGAACGACAGCCGACGGGAGTCATCCTGGTCCTTCAGGATGTCACCCAGCTCCGGCAGCAGGACGAGATAAAAAGGGGCGTCATATCTACGGTATCCCATCAACTGAAAACCCCGCTCACCTCCATTCGGATGGCCATTCACCTCCTCCTCGAAGAAAGGGTGGGCTCGCTCACCGAGAAACAGGCCGAGCTTTTGATGGCGGCCAGAGAAGACAGTGACCGTCTGCATACCATTCTCATTAACCTTCTGGATATTAGTCGAATTGAATCCGGGAAAGCCCAATTGGAATTTCAAGCTGTCTCGCCTCAATCGATTGTTATGGATGCGCTCGAGCCCTTTCGGAGAACCGCTCAAGACCAAGGAGTGAGTTTTAACGCTGAGCTGAGAGGAGATCTCCCCGACGTTTGGGTGGACAGGACCCGAATCAGCCATGTGTTCAGCAACCTGCTCTCGAATGCGCTCAAGTACACGCCTCCCGGAGGTAAAATCATCGTGGCCGCCAAGGCTGAGGAGGATCAGGTCCGCTTTTTAATTTCCGACTCGGGCACCGGCATTCCCAGTCAATACCTTCCAAGAGTTTTCGAACCGTTCTTCCGCGTCCCGGACCGCGGAAAAGAGCAGGGCGCGGGGCTCGGCTTGGCCATCGTGAAGGAAATCGTCGAAACCCACGGCGGGACGGTCGGAGTGGAAAGCCAGGAAGGAAAGGGGTCCACATTCATCTTCACGCTCCGAAGGGCCGACCGGATCCAAAAAGAGGAGAATCCTTCGTGATCGATCTTGTTTACATCGTAGGCTGCATCGTTTTTTTCGGACTTTGCTTTTTGTATGCCCGTGGTTGTGAAAGGCTTTGAAAAATGTCAAATATCCTCGGAATCATCGTCGGACTTCTATTGATCGGTTATTTGTTCTTCACCATCCTTCGACCGGATAAGTTTTGACGGAGAAACAAATTCATGAACCTTTACGGCTGGATTCAACTGGCGCTTTACATCCTGGTACTTCTTCTCCTTACCAAACCGGTTGGCCTCTACCTTATCCGAGTTCTGGATGCCGGAGGAAGGACTTTTTTAGATCCGGCGTTACGGCCGGTCGAGCGCCTGTTGTACCGTCTTCTCGGTTTGGACCCGAAAAAAGAGCAAGATTGGAAACAGTACACCTTATCCCTGCTTGCTTTCAGCTTCGCCGGATTATTGTTCACCTATGCCATTCTGCGTCTTCAACACGTTCTGCCCTTGAACCCGCAAGGATTCGGGCCAGTCAGCCCGGACCTCGCCTTTAACACTGCGGCCAGTTTCGCGACCAACACGAATTGGCAGAATTACGCGGGCGAGATCACCCTGTCCTATTTTTCCCAAATGGTCGGCCTTGTTTTCCATAATTTCGTTTCGGCCGCCGTGGGCATAGCCGTGGCGGCGGCCCTCGTCCGCGGCATTGCCCGTCCGTCCGCCAAAACCGTTGGGAATTTCTGGGTCGATCTTGTCCGATTGAACCTCTACCTGCTCCTGCCTCTCTCCACTGTTTTCGCTCTTTTCCTCGTCTCGCAGGGTGTCGTCCAGAACTTCAAACCCTATGAGAAGGCAACGCTCGTTGAACCCTCAAACCTCCAGGCCCCAAAAAATGATTCCGCGGCACAAACCATCGCCCAAGGTCCGACGGCCTCTCAGGCGGCGATCAAGATGCTGGGGACGAACGGAGGCGGCTTTTTCAATGCCAATGCTTCCCATCCTTATGAAAACCCAACGCCGCTCTCAAACTTCATTCAGATGCTTTTGATCTTCCTCATCCCGAGCGGCCTCACCTATTATCTTGGGCGCAAGGTCAAAAACCAGCGGCACGGCTGGGCAGTCTGGAGCGCTATGGCCATTCTTTTTCTGGCCGCGGTTTTGGTTTGCTGGCGGGCCGAGAGCTACGGTAATCCCCGATTGCATGCCCTTGGGGTGGATCCTGCGGACGGAAATATGGAGGGAAAGGAGGTCCGTTTCGGCGTCTTTAATTCCGCCCTGTTTGCCGCCATCACCACAGATGCTTCTTGCGGAGCGGTCAACTCCATGCATGACTCCTTCACCCCCCTGGGGGGAATGATTCCATTGTTCAACATACAATTGGGCGAGGTGGTTTTCGGCGGAGTCGGTTCCGGGCTATACGGAATGCTCGTTTTTGTCGTGCTGGCGATATTTTTGACGGGTTTAATGGTCGGACGGACACCCGCGTACCTGGGGAAAAAAATCGAATCCTATGATGTGAAAGTCTCCGTGCTCGCCGTAATCATCCTGATTTTCAGCATTCTCGGCTTCTCAGCCTGGGCCTCAGTGAGCCAATGGGGCTTGGCCGGCCTGAACAATGCCGGGCCGCATGGTCTGAGCGAAATCCTCTATGCCTACTCGTCCAGCACAGGCAACAACGGCAGCGCTTTTGCCGGTCTAAACGGAAATACATTCTGGTCCAACATTACCCTGGGCCTGGCCATGCTCTTCGGCCGTTTCCTCATGATCGTACCGATCATGGCCCTGGCCGGAAACCTGGCCAGAAAGAAGCTTCCCCCGCCAAGCGAAGCGAGCTTCCCCGTCAGCGGGCCGATGTTCATCATTATCCTGATCGGGACGGTCTTGATCGTCGGCGCGCTCACCTTTCTGCCGGCGCTGGCCCTCGGCCCCATCGTCGAGCATTTCTTAATGACGGGATCGGGCATTTTATATTAGAGGAGAACAGGCTGTGGTTGCAAAATCCCACTCCCTTTTTGAATGGCAGATCATCGGGCCGGCTATTGTCGATTCCTTCAAGAAACTGAACCCCCTGTCATTGTTGAAAAATCCCGTCATATTCGTCACTGAAGTCGGCGCTGCCGTGATCACTCTAGGACTTTTTTCGAGGTCCGAGAACGAGCCTTTCGGCTTTGTCCTTCAGATAAGCTTCTGGCTCTGGTTCACCGTGCTCTTCGCCAATTTTGCCGAGGCCATGGCCGAAGGACGGGGCAAGGCCCAGGCTAAAGCCCTTCGAAAAACACGCACCCAGACTATCGCCAACCGCCTGAAGGCCGACGGCAGCGTTGAGAGAGTCCAGGCTGAACAGTTGCGGAAAAACGACCTCGTTTTTGTGTCTGCAGGCGAAATCATATCAGCGGATGGCGAAATCATCGAGGGTGTGGCCACGGTGGATGAATCGGCCATAACGGGTGAGTCGGCCCCTGTCATTCGTGAGGCGGGCGGCGATAGGAGCGCTGTCACCGGCGGCACGCGAGTTCTGTCTGATCGGATCAAAGTCCGCGTCACAGCTAATCCGGGCGAAAGTTTTCTGGATCGAATGATCTGCCTGGTCGAAGGTGCGGCGCGCCAGAAGACGCCGAATGAGATCGCACTGACCATCCTCCTCTCGGCGTTGACGATCATCTTCTTGGTCGTCATCATCACCTTGAAATCCTTCGGCTTTTACTCTGGCGTGACTTTCACGGTCACTGTGCTTGTGGCCCTCCTGATCTGCCTGATTCCCACCACGATCGGCGGCCTCCTTAATGCCATCGGGATTGCAGGCATCGACCGCATGGTCCAGAAAAATGTGCTGGCCATGAGCGGCCGTGCGGTTGAAGCCGCGGGGGACGTGGACGTTTTGCTGCTCGATAAAACGGGGACCATTACCTTGGGGGACCGACAGGCTACTGATTTTCTCCCGGCCGCGGGGGTTTCGGTTGAGGAGCTGGCTAATGCCGCCCAACTCGCATCTTTGGCTGACGAAACACCGGAAGGCCGCAGTATCGTTATCTTGGCCAAAAAATACGGCCTCCGAGGCCGTTCCATCTCCGAGATGGCCAGGACAAGATTTGTTGCCTTTTCGGCACAAACAAGGATGAGCGGCGTCGACTTCGACGGCCGACAGATCCGCAAGGGCGCCCCGGATGCGATCAGAGCATTCGCCGGGGATAATGTCCCCAGCGAGCTCCAGGGAGCGGTCAGCTCCATCGCCCTCTCCGGGGGGACACCCCTATTGGTCGCTGACGGAACAAAAGTTCTCGGTGCCATCCATTTGAAGGACATTGTCAAAGGTGGGCTGAAGGACCGTTTCGAGCGGTTCAGGGCCATGGGGATAAAAACCGTGATGATTACCGGAGATAACCGTCTCACGGCAGCCGCGATTGCCAAAGAAGCGGGCGTAGATGATTACATGGCCGAAGCCAAACCGGAGGACAAGCTGACGTTGATCCGTAAGGAACAGGCGGCGGGTCACCTCGTGGCCATGACAGGCGACGGCACCAACGACGCTCCGGCTCTCGCCCAGGCCGATGTGGGCGTGGCCATGAACACGGGGACGCAGGCAGCCAAGGAGGCCGGGAACATGATCGACCTCGACTCCAACCCGACCAAACTGATAGAAGTCGTCGAGATCGGCAAACAGATGCTTATCACCCGGGGAGCGTTGACGACATTCAGCATCGCCAACGATGTCGCTAAATATTTCGCCATCATTCCGGCCATGCTGGTCAGCGTGTTTCCGGTCATTGCCCCTCTCAACATCATGGGACTCCGGTCGCCCTTGAGCGCCATTTTGAGCGCCGTCATCTTCAACGCCCTTATCATCGTCGCCCTCATCCCACTGGCGTTGCGGGGAGTGCGCTTCCGACCCTTGGGAGCGGCCGCGCTCCTCAGGCGCAATCTTATGATTTACGGCCTGGGCGGCCTCATCGCCCCATTTCCGGGAATCAAGCTGGCCGATTTAATTGTGAATGCGCTTCATCTCGTGTAGGATAAAAAAGGATAGGCAGATATGAAAATTTGGCTTTCAGAACTTCGCCACTCGGTGGCGGCCGTTTTATCCCTGGCGGTCATTTCATGCGGCATCTATCCGGCGGCTGTTTGGATTTTGGCTCAAGGCCTATTCCCGGCCAAAGCCAATGGCTCGTTGGTCATGCGGAGCGGGGCAATCCTGGGGTCAAGATTGATTGGGCAAGGATTTGCCGAGTCAAAATATTTTCATCCTCGTCCCTCGGCGGCAGGGCAAGGTTACGACGCCTCCAGCTCTGGCGGGAGGAATCTCGGACCCACGTCAAAAAAGTTGGTCGATGCGGTCCGGCAGTGCATTGCCGACTATCGTGCCGAAAATAACCTCAGCCCTGACACAATAGTGCCCGCAGATGCTGTCACGGCCTCAGCCAGCGGCCTTGATCCTCACATCAGCTTAAAAAACGCCCTCTTGCAGACACCTCGCGTGGCAAGAGTCCGAGGGTTGGACGAAAAGGCTGTTCGCAAACTTGTCGAAACTTATACCGAGGGCCGTGACCTGGGGATCTTAGGGGAGCCCCGGGTAAATGTCCTGATGCTGAACCTGGCCCTGGATGGGACTTTAAAATGAAAGAAGATCGAGCCGACGCCTTTCTCAGGATGATCCGCCGCGCCCAGCGCGGGAGGCTGAAGCTCTACCTCGGCTACTGCGCCGGCGTAGGGAAGACCTATCAGATGCTCCAGGAAGGCCATCGACTGAAAGGCGAAGGCATAGACGTGGTCATTGGCCTGCTCGAAACTCACGGCCGCTCCGATATCGCCAAACTCGCTGAGAGGCTGGAAGTCGTCCCCAGACGCCGGCAGGAGTATCGCGGGATCACCGTAGAAGAAATGGATGCGGATGCCATCTTGGCCCGCAAGCCCCAGGTAGCCCTTATCGACGAGTTGGCCCACACGAATGTTCCAGGAAGCCGGAACGAAAAGCGCTACCAGGATGTCCAGGACATTCTGGCGGCCGGGGTCCATGTCATCAGCACGATGAACGTTCAGCATCTAGAAAGCCTTTATGACATCGTTGAAAAAGCCGTAGGAGTGAAGGTGCGCGAACGTCTGCCGGATTCCGTCCTGGCTGAGGCGGACGAAATCGTCGATGTGGACCTGGCTACTGAAGATCTCAGGAAACGGCTGGAGGAAGGCAAAATTTATCCGCCCGACCGGATCAAGACCGCCCTCGCCAATTTCTTTATTCCCTCGAACCTGGAAAAGCTTCGGGAGCTCACCCTGCGGGAGCTTGCGTCGCAGATCGACCTCCGGAGGCGCGAGACCCAGGAAGAAGAAAGTGGGGCCGCCTCGGACCAGGTCATGGTCTGCTTGAGCTCGCACGGCCCGAACAGCGAGAAATTGCTGCGCTATGGTTCGCGTCTGGCAGGAAAGCTGAATCGGAACTGGTATGCCGTCTACGTTCAGACTCCCTCCGAGGAGGCCACCGTCATCGACGCCCGAACCCAGCGGGTCCTCTCTGACACGCTGACTCTGGCCAAGCAGCTGGGCGCTGTGGTATTTACCTACAAAGGTGAAGACATTGTCGATACCATCCTCAGGTTCGCCAAGGAATATCGTGTGGGGCATATCGTTGTCGGGAGATCACATCCAAAGCCGTTTTGGAAAAGGATCGCTAAGAATAAAGCCATCGTCGCAAATCTTGTCAAAACTGCCCGGGGAGTCACGATCATCGTTATCGATCCCTGTGAGGAAAAACCCATCCGGATTAGGCCCCTTGTTGAGGTCCCGGAAGGCATGCCGCCCGCTGCGACAATCCCCAAGATGGAGGCACCGCCTCTGGAGCAGCCGACATTCAGCCGGTCACTTTCCGCCCGAAGCATCGTCATATGGGACCGCCCTGTCCCGAAAGAAGACGTTCTGCGAACGCTGGCCGGAGCTGCCGGGAAGGATAACGGGATTGAAGACCTTGAAGAATTATTCAGTGATATCATGAAACGGGAGGAACAGGGTTCCACCTTTTTTAATGAAGGCGTGGCCTTCCCTCATGTCCGCGTCAAGGGCTTGACCAATCCGCTTGTCGCCATCGGGCTGACGAGACAGGGAGTTTCGGATGTCTCCACGGAAAAACCGATTGAAATTGTGTTCCTCATCCTTTCTCCGGCCCAAACTCCTGACACTCAAGTGCAACTCTTAGGCCTTGCCAGTCGAGCGGCCCAAAATAGGCACCTTCTCCAGCGTCTTCGGTCGGCTCAAACTCCCGAGGAGGCAATGAGAGTGATTGTGAATTGGGAAACGCCTAATGAATCCAGCCGGACAAAGT
Source organism: Candidatus Aminicenantota bacterium (assembly GCA_022866045.1). Classification (GTDB taxonomy): domain Bacteria; phylum Acidobacteriota; class Aminicenantia; order Aminicenantales; family UBA4085; genus JALHTW01. The sequence continues at coordinate 26,976 of JALHTW010000029.1, forward strand.
GACCGAAAGGAGAAGGTCCTCATCTAGAATAGGGGTTCTTATCCCCTTTCTCTCAGGTCTTTTATTCAATTCATTCTTATGTTTTCTTTAATTAGAGAATTTTCAGTATAGAAAGGGTCCGAATTTCTTTTTCTACGCGGGCGCTCTATTAAAGCTTTCGGGATAGGGAGAAGAATGCCCATTGCCGCAAAATTTGATATCCCGTTGGCCTCGGAGAAAGCGGAGAACCTAATATTCTAAAACGATATCGTCCGGTGTGCTAAAGATGCCGTCCTTGCCGGCGGAGATCAGACGGAACGAAGAATCCGACAGCCTCTCGTATTGAATTGATTTCCCCCAGGCATCGATCGCGCCGCCTCCCAGCAGGTTGGAATTCCGCAGGTCCTGAAGGCTTTTGGGAGTCTGACCTTCGCTGGCCATATAAGAAATAACGATTTTCTGGAGAACCTGCATATTTATTTTTGTCAGATCCGCATGGGCCTGGACGTTTTGGTCCATCTTCGTCTCCAATAGAGTTTTTTTTCCCGTTCTGACGAACCAGAGCAGATAAACAATCCCTGCGGCAAGGATAAGGACGACGAATAAGCCTCTTGCCCTCATGGTCTCTTGCTTCTGAGCTTATACTAAATTCGTCTTATTTTATCAAACCGTGAACAAACCGCTTCAAATACGCTAATATCGTCTTTTTGTTCGTTCCGTCCTGGATGTCCTTTTCCGAAAGCTCTTTGATCTTCTTCAAAAATTCTCTGTTCTCTTCGTTGCGCCGGCTCACGATCTCGGCAATCACTTCGGCAAGAGCCGGATTGCGGCCGATCAGGACGGCAAAATCTTCGGCCCGGATTTCGATGAGCTCTGACTCCTCGATGACGATCCCCGTCGCCGTCCGGGGCATTCCGGTGAAAAGCGACATCTCGCCGAAAATCCCCCCCGGCCCGACGGCGAACTCGGACACATATTTTTTCCCGCTTTCTTCGTAAACGATTTCTCCCCGGATCCTGCCTTTCGCCACGACAAAACAGCTCGCTCCCCTGTCTCCCTGCCGGCACAGGACTTCGTCCTTCGCGTAGACAGACCTTCTCACATGTTCGGCCAAGACCGCGATTTCGTCCTCGCCAACGATTAATTCTGCCGCTTTGTCACCCGTCTGGCGGCGAAGGAACGACGATCCGAGCAAAACGGCCTTCGTCCGCTCAAACTCCGCACCGGCCCTGCCGACAACCCGGGCTTCCGGATGCGAGGCCTCGATCGCCTCGCGGACTTCCTGGAACCGGTCCGGCCAGGACACGGCGACTTCAATGCCGCGCCGCCCCAGCTTGTACCAAACCAGCCGGCCGACATCTCCGATGATCGTGAACTTTTGGGCAAAGTCTTCGACCCAGAACTTCAGCGTGTAGGAAACGCCGGTTTCGTCGTAGCTCGTGATATAGGCCTTGGGTTCCGGCTCGGCCAGAACATAAGGACACTCCCCCGCCCCAGCGAGGACGGCGGCGAGGACTTCGCTCGCCGGAGCAGAGGCGCTGACTTTGAGGGTCAGGATCAGCGCTGTTTTCCGATCGGGCCTCGTATAGTTGATGATCCGCTCCGCGGCCACGGTATTGTTGGGAATGACGACGATGTTCGAGTTGCGGTCGAGGAGGCGCGTCTCGCGCCAGTTCGTATCAACGACAACTCCTTCGTGCGGCCCGATCCCCACCCAGTCGCCGCGGCCGAATGAATGGGTGAAATGGAGGGACATGCCTGAAAGGATGTTGCTCAAGACACCCTGGAAAGCAAGACCGAGGATCGCCGTAAGGATCGCCGATCCTGTCAGGAACGGCTTGATGTCGAACTGGAGCTTGGTCTTGAGAATAACGAACAGGAGGACGAGGTAGAGCGCGGCCAGGATCAGGCCGCGCAATACGTCGGGCAGCGGATAGGGCTTGCGGCGCTGTGTATACTTGACAAGAAGAGCGGCGTCCAAAAGCCGGATGACGAAAAAGACTGCGAAGAAGACCAGGGCGGCCTCGAGATAGGAACGGACGGCGTCGCCGAACGGCCAGACCTTTTTGGCGATGATGATCAAGATGATGAAAGCAGCCGGCCAGCCCAGCCGGGAAATAAAAATTCTCCAGCCTTTTCCTTTGATCTTTGATGACATTGTCATGGCTCCCTGGTCTCCATTCTTCAACTCCCCAGATGCGTCTAGGCCAACTTCAACCGCAGGCCTTCCCGGGCGCATTCCGAATCCGGAAACACCCTCTGGGAGAGGCGCTCGAACCCGCGAATGACACGATCAGAATGTTCGTAATTGAAGTGCGAGAGGAGGAGTCGAGAAGAGTCGGAGGCTTTGGCCAATTTCGTTCCGTCGAGCCAGGTGCTGTGGCCCCAACCCTGTTTCCCGGCAACGTATTCCTCGGGAGTGAACATCGCGTCATAGACAAGACATGACGCTTTCTTGGCGAAGCCTGCCAGACGCTCATCCAGACTGCCCGCGGCGGGCTCGGTGTCCGTGGCGAAGACGACAGCCGAGTTCTCCTCTTCCAGTCGATACGCAACACTTCCCTGGGGATGGTTCAGAGGACAGGCCGAAACGAGGATGGCTCCGATCATGATACCTTGCGCCCCGGCTTTTTTGAACGTTTTTTTCGCCGGCGTCTGTTCGAAGGGCATAGGAAAGAACGGATGACCCATCAGGCGTTCGAGATGCGCTCGCGTTTCTTCAGGGTCGGCGGCGGAATAAAAGGAGATCTCGGTGTTCGGCAGGAAAAGAGGCCCGAAAAACGGCAGGCCCTGGACATGGTCGAGGTGGAAATGGGTCAAGAGCAGGGATAGGCGGAGGGGCGCTGCTTCGTGTTCGGCGGCAAGCTTGTTGCCGAGGGCATGAATGCCCGTGCCGGCATCGACGATGAGAATATCCCCCTGGCTGGATGTCACAGCCGCGCAAGGCGTATTTCCGCCGAATGCGGAAGCCGGCTTCCCGGTCAAAGGAAACGTCCCCCTGACTCCCCAGAATTCAAGCTCCATCCTGATCCATCCTTTCACTTCGTCTTCAACCCGAAGACGTGATCCCAATCGCCTGGCGGCGGATCTTTTTTGAAACTGAGGCACCGCTCCAAATATATCCCGGCCAGAGGATCACCGGCAAGCGCCCGGAAGCGCTCGATCGCGTCGTCCCACCGCCGGCTCCGGAAAAGGTCAAGGGCTTGGTGGAAGAGCCGGACGTTTTCGGCTTCATCCGGAGCGACATTGCCGATATCACCGATGAGCTCGAAGATCCTGACCGGCCGCTTCTTGCCGACGACGCGGACCCAATCGACTTCTCTGCCGACGATCTTGTCTTTGACCCGCTCGAACGTGCTTTCTCCGACCAGGATCGAAACCTGATAATGCTTGCAGGCGCTCTCGAGCCGGGCCGCCAGATTCACCGTATCTCCCATGGCCGTGTAATCGAAACGCCGGCCCGAGCCCATGTTGCCGACGACGCTTGGACCGGTGTTCAAACCGATGCGCGAATGGATGCCGTGCCCGAATCGTCTCTGAAAGTCCGGCTCGATCTCGCCCAGCCTCTTCTGGCAGGCGAGCGCCGCCCGGCAAGCCCTCAGGGCGTGATTCGGATCGTCGAGAGGGGCGTTCCAGAACGCGACGATCGCGTCCCCTTCATATTTATCCAGCGTCCCGCCCTCATTAAGAATGATGTCCGTCATCTCCGAAAGATACGCGTTCAAAAGGGCGACGAGCTCATGAGGCGTAAGCTTTTCCGAGATCGGCGTAAAGCCCGCGACATCCGAAAAGAACGACGTGATCTCTCGCTCCTCTCCGCCAAGCTGAAGGAGTCTGGGGTTTTCGATGAGCCGGTCGATCACGGCCGGGCTCAGGTAATGACTGAAGACGCCCTTGATGAACCGGCGCTGTCTTCCTTCGATGCTGTAATTCAATACGGACGCGCCGATCAAGGTCAGGAGGACCGCGGTCAAGGGAAAAACGAACTCGAGCCAATACTTCGCGGCGAACGCGGCGCAGGCGGCAGCCGCGGGAACAGCCAGGAACACGACGAACGCGCCGGTCACAGCCCAGATCTTGCCCAACGAGGAAACGGCGAACCCGGTCAGAAGGGCAAGCAGAAGGACGAACGCAGACGAAAATATTGCCGGCAAAGGACGGATAAAATTCCTGTGGTAAAGCGTATCCAGGGCCGCAGCCTGGATCTCGACGCCGGGGATCACCGCGCTCAGGGGACTGGATTTGATGTCGTGGAGGCCGACGGCGCTGAGGCCGACCAAGACAATCTTCCCGGCGAATTCCTGCGGCGGAATTTGAGGATTTTGGCCCTCTTGCATTTGGGCCCAGGAGTTGATGAGCGTGGCAATCGGATAGGTCCTATAAGTGCCCGCCGGGCCCCAGAAGCGGATAATCATCTGCCCCGTTTCATCCAGGGGAACGGATGAAGGATCCGGCCCGCTGCCGATAAATTCGGAAAGGGCCAAAGGCACCGACGGCAAGACCAAGTCTCTGAAGGCAAAAGTCGGGGGCATACGCCGGTAGATGCCATCGCCATCAGGGATCACCCGGACATTGCCGACGCCCTTCGCCGTCTTGAGAAAGACCTCTAAGGGGACGGTCACGGACCGGAACCGGTCAGCCGCCTTCGGTGGGGAGACTGGCCAGCCCGGAATGGAAAACCGGCCCAGAAACCCGACCGCGTTCTCATCGCTTTCCTTCTCCTCGGTGCTCAGCGCGATCGGGAAAAAGACATTTCCTGCCGCGGCCGCAGCCCCGGCGAGCTTCTCGTCGTCCCCAACGATTGCGGATCCTTCTGTCATGGCAATGTCGATAAAGCACGCCGCCGCCTTCCCCGCCTGGAGATAGTTTATCAAATAGGCATACATTTCTCGGGGCCAGGGCCAGGAAAGCCCTTGTTGTTTGCCATAGACATCGAGGCTGTATTGGTCCACGAGGATGA
>JALHTW010000216.1 GCA_022866045.1 Candidatus Aminicenantota bacterium
AGTCAGCTACGCTTTTAAAAACGACGCGAATTATCTTTACGTCCTTTTCATTTTCAATGAATCGAAGACCGTGAGCTCGATCAGCGCCACCGGAATGACGTTCTGGATCAACACGGAAGGCAAAGAAAAAAAGAACTACGGCATGCGGTTCTACCCGAGAACAATCTCCGGGGAACAGCTCGTCCAAGAAGTGGAAAAGCAGGGCGAGACGATCCCCGAGGAGAAGAAGCAGGAGATGCTGAAATCCAAATCCCCGTTCAGGCTTTTTGCCTGTGACGCCGTCAACAAGAAAGGCGAGATCATTCCTCATCCCGGGAAGGGACTGGCGACCTTCCGGACGGGGAGAGTCGAGAAGAACACGGTTTATGAATTTGTCATTCCCATAGCGCTTCTCAGCGACCCGGTCTCCCAGACACCGTTCGATGTTGTGAAACCGTTCAAGCTCGGCTTCGAGTGGGGCGGCATGACCGACGAGATGAAGAAGGCCCAGGCGGCTAATCTCGGCGACCAGGGTGCCAGAGCCAGCACGAGCGAAGCTAACCTGGAATCGCAAATTACCGGAGGCGAAGGCAGCGGGTTCAGAACTCCTGACGCGTCGCTGACCGGCATGCGCAGCAAATTTAAACGGTATGAGATGTGGATCGATCTGAAGATCGCCCAGACTCAGTAATTAACAATTAACGAGCGGCGGAAACGCTCCCATGTTTGTTGCGGCGAGTTGTCCGTCGCCTAAATAAGGGGATACATCACTTTAGAAAAGAAAGGATATAGATCGCCTTTTTTTCAGAAGGGGAAAGACACCAGGATCGCACCGGCGAAGGCGATAATCACCGCCGTCAGCTTGAGAAGCGTTATTTTTTCTTTCAAGAAAATTGCTGCGAGTATGAAGATAAAGATGGCGCCCATTTGATTGAGCGCCGCAGCGATCGACGCCTGGGTGTACTTCATTCCCCCCATCCAGATCACCAAAGAGAGATAGGTCGCCAAAAATGAAGCCGGCGCCAGAATCTTTGCGTTCTTCAATGACATCAAAGGAGCCACGAAAGCCCGCCGGCGCGGATGAAAGGCGATGAACAGGCCGACGCCGACGGTTCCCCCGGTCATCCGGACGAGACTCGCCCAGAAAAGAGAAGTCCCCGGGAGCATGGGTTTCATCATCACGATGCCGGCCGCAGAAAAGAGCTGGGAAAGGATGCCCGCCCCGATGCCGGCGAGAAGCGTTTGGCGCGGGATATGCGTGTCGCTTCTCCTCTGCGTGATCAAAAACATGGCCAGGACGATGAGGACCACGCCGAACGTCTGGAGAGGATTCATCCGCTCGCCAAGAAAGAGGAACGAGAGCCCGATGACGGACGGTGAATAGGCGCAGTCCACAATGGCCGTGAGCTCGGCCCCGAGCTTGTTCAAGGCTATAAACAGGAGCGTGTCCGCGACAGCGATCCCTAAGATGCCGCTCAAAAAGAACAGGACGTAATGATTCGCGGATATACGGGGGAGAAAGGGCTCGCCAGAGATGACCATCGTCAGAGAGAAAAGCGCGACAGCGAGGACGTTCTTAAAGAGATTCATGCCGAGGGCGTGGACGTTCTTGCCGGCGACGCGGAAGAGGATGATGGCAAAGGCCCAGATCAGGGCGGAGACGACCGACAGGGTCTCCCCGAGATGGGGAAAGGCGAGCCACGAGTTGAACATGTTGTGCATTGGAAACGCTTTTTTATAACAAATACGGGTAAGACGGTCAATTTTTATTCCTTGCTTGAGCCCCTTTTTTGACTTTGCGGTGCGGTTTGTGTTTAATGGACGGGTGCAAATCTTCGGCCTCCACTGGCTGGATTTCTCCATCATCGTCATCTATCTCGTCGGCATGCTGGCCCTGGGCAAATGGGCCAGCCGGCGGACGAAAAGCGAGAGCGATTTTTACATGGCCGGGCGCAAGCTCGGCAAGTTCTATCAGTTCTTCCTCAATTTCGGGGCCTCGACGAACGCGGACCAGGCTGTCGCTGTCTCGCGCGAGATCTACCGCCAGGGCATCGGCGGGATGTGGATCCAGTACCTGGTTCTTTTCCTGACGCCCTTTTACTGGTTCACGACAGCCTTCATGCGCCGGTCGCGGCTCATCACGCTCGGCGATTATTACGCCGAGCGCTTCAAGAGCAAATTCCTCGGCGCCGCGTTCGCCGTATTCACCCTGGTCATGGCTTTTATCGGCGGCGGTGTGAGCTACATGGTAGCCGGCAAGACCATCCAGGCCCTGACGCCCAAGCCTGTGGAAATCTATACAGCCGCGGAGCGCCAGAGCGTGGAAATGTTCCAGGAATACCAGGAGTTGAAGAAGAGCCTGGACGCCGGGTTGACGCCCGACCAAAAAGCGCGCTACGACGAGCTCAACGACCGGAATAAGCACGGCGAGCTCCACGCGTTCATTTCCTATACGGATCCCATTGTCGTGTATCTCATCTTTGCTTTCGTCGTCAGCCTCTACACCGTCATGGGCGGCTTCATCGCTGCGGCCTGGACCGATGTCGTGCAGGGATTCCTCATCGTCGTCTTTTCGGTGATGCTGATCCCACTCGGCCTGGCCAGGATCGGAGGCTTCGCCGGGCTCCATGCCCGCGTCCCGGATTTCATGTTCAACATCTTCGGCTCCGTGACGACGTCGGAGTATGCGTGGTACACCATTCTGGCCATGATCCTCTCGAACCTCGTCTCGATCATCGCCTCGGCCCCGATGATGCAGACGGCGGGGTCGGCGAAGAACGAGATGACTGCCCGCTTCGGGATGATCATGGGGATGTATTTCAAACGGTTCCTGATGATCTTCTGGGCGCTGACCGGGCTGCTGGCCGTAGGGCTGTTCGGCGGCAAGCTCGATGACCCAGACCTCATCTGGGGCGTCATGACCCGCGAGCTTCTCTTCCCGAGCGCGATCGGGCTCATGCTCGTCGGAATCTTGGCCGCGAATATGTCCACGTTGAGCGCCAACGCCGTGTCCTATGGAGCGCTCTTCATCCGCAATATCTATCAACCGCTCGCTCCCGGAAAATCTGAACGACATTATCTTGCCCTGGGGAAGATCGCTCTGGCCCTGACGCTCGCCGGCGGGGTCGGAACGGCGTTGTTTGTCGGGAACCTCCTCTATCTCTTCCAATATTTCATCTCCCTGCCGGCCGTGTTCGGGGCCTCGATCTGGCTGGGTTTCATCTGGCGCCGGCTGACGAAATGGGCCGTCATCATCCAGATCTTTGTCTGTTTTACGATCATGGCCGTCATCCCCAACGTGTTCCAAATCTGGAACGGGGCGCGGACGGCCGCGGCTTTTCTCAAGGAAACGAAGCCAAAAACCGTCATGATCACGACCGGGGCCCTGAAAGAGGACGTGGACGCGGGACGGGCCGGGCGGCTCGGGCAGAAGATCCGGCGTCCGTACGTCATCGAGCCGGCGGCCGTCTTCTATGAAAAAGTGGCCCGGATCAACCCGGACGATCCCCGCTCGCCGAAAATCGGCATCGGCCGGTTCAACGCCGAGATCTGGGTCACGAGCTGGTTCGGGATCGATTTTGAGAATTTCACGAAAGCCCAGCTCATGGCCGTGCGGTTTTTCTTCGACGCCCTGTTCCCGTTCGTGCTGCTGTTCCTGATCAGCTTTTTGACGAGGCCCGCGCCGAAGCCGGACCTCAACCGGTTCTTCGGCCGGATCCATACATCCGTTCAGCCGACCCCCGAGGAGGACGAGAGGGCTGTCCAGGATGCTTATGACGATCCGGACAAATTCAAAGAAAGAAAGATCTGGCCGAGGTCAAACTGGGAGATCATGAAGCCGGGAAAATGGGACGTCATCGGCTTCGGCGGGAGCTGGCTTCTTGTCGGGGTTATTATCCTGCTGCTGTGGATCATGGTGAGCATCCGATGATCGTCCTGGGCGAATTCCTGGATATAAAAAAATATTTTCCTCTCCCTTGATGGAAAAAGGGGGGAGAAGGTGAATGAAATGATCCTCTTCCTCTTCATCCCCTCCCCCAAGGGGGGCAGAATCACTAAGGATCATATCGCCGCTTAAAAGATGAACGACATCAAAAACCTGACGCTCGATGAATTGAAAGCCGAGATGATGAGGCTCGGCGAGCCGGCTTACCGGGCGGAGCAGATCTTCGGCTGGCTCTATAAAAAAAGCGTGAGCCGGTTCGGGGACATGGCCAACCTCGGGAGAAACCTCCAAGAGAAACTCTCCCGCGATTTTTCGATCGGGTCGCTCGAGCTTTTTGGCGTCTTTCGATCCAAAGACTGCACGGAAAAATATCTCTTTCGCCTGCCTGACGGTCCCTGCGTCGAATCTGTGCTCATCAGCGCGGGCGGGCGGAAGACCGTTTGCGTCTCAACCCAGGTCGGCTGCAAATTCGGCTGCGCCTTCTGTGCCAGCGGCCTGAAGGGATTCATCCTCAACCTGACGCCTGCGGAGATTGCCGGTCAGGTTGTTTTCCTCAAAGAGAACCTCGAGATCGCCACGACGAACATCGTCTTCATGGGGATGGGCGAGCCGCTCGACAATTATGAGAACCTGGCCAAGGCGATATCCATCCTCCATTCGCCGGAAGGCCCCAGCATCGCGGCCCGGCGAATGACCGTTTCGACGGCCGGCATCGTGCCGGGCATGGTCCATTTTAAAAAGCTTGGCCTTCAGGTCAATCTGTCGATATCCCTCCATGCGGCGACCGACGCCAAGAGAAATTCTCTCATGCCCGTGAATAAAAAGTATCCGCTCGAGAAAGTCATCGCGGCCGGCGAGGATTATCTGCGAAGCGGCGGCCGGAAGATCACGCTCGAATATGTCCTCATCAAAGGGATCAATGACTCGACAGCAGACGCCGAAGGCTTAGCCCGTATCGCCAAGCGATTGAAGGCGAAGATCAATGTGATTCCTTACAGCCCTGTGATCGGACTGCCGTTCGAGGTCCCGGAAGAAAAGCGGATGCGGGACTTTCTAAAGACGATCGAGGATAAAAACGTTCCCGTCACGCTGCGCCAGTCAAAGGGCTGCGACATCCAGGCGGCCTGCGGCCAGCTGGCGGGCCGGATCAATAAATAATGCAGGGTCAAACCTGCTCAGACGACCGGCATGCTCTATCCCCCGACGCTGGGAAATTCTCGATAATTCCTCAAGCTGATCCTCCGGCCTTTTCGGCTCCAGGGGACGCCCGATTCCGAAGGCAGCTGGTTCTTTTCGTAACAGCGCTCGAGAATATCGTCCAGTCCTTCGACCCAAATCCGTCTTTGTCCCGGGGCGTTTGCCTCGCGGATGAGATGCCGCGGAAATCCGGCGATCTCGGGCATCGAATCCTGCATGCCGTTGAGAGCTAAGGTCTGGCTTATGGCTGCCTCAATCCCGCAGACCGGCGCTCTGCCGGTCTTCACGGCTTCCAGGCAAACCCATAATTTCTTCATGGGCTCGCTGTCCGGTGATCCGTATTTTTTGACCGAGCCATCGGGGAATCGGGCCTGAATATCGCTGCCCCGGCCGCTGCCGAACACTTCCCCTTTTTCGAATTCGTAGAGAAACACCGGCCCCTTGTCCGCGGCTGAAGCATGGCTGACGTAAAACAGGATCTCGACTCCGGAATCCAGCCGGCAGCGGGCCGCCGCGGTGTCGAAATTCTCGATATTGTAGACGCGGTAAAGTTCGGCTTCGACTTCAACGGGAACCGCGCTGCGGTCTCTCCCGTCGCCCAAAACATAAAACATATTGTGGAGGTCATGGGCCATGGCGTTGTTGGCCGGGCTGTCCAGAATCCAGGCACCGCTTCGGTCGCGCAATTTTCCCGCCCAGTCGTTCCGCTGGTAATAGACCTCATCGCGGGGCCAGAGGTAAAGGCATTTCAAACGCTTCGGTTTGCCGAAAAGGCCGCTCAGGATGTCTGTTTTGAGGCTCAGAATGGCCGTGCTGAAGGACCATTGATAGCCGATCGCGACCCAGCGCTTCGCCCGATCCCGGACCCTGGCCATGAGCTTTGCGTCCTGGATCGTGGCCGCGACCGGCTTTTCGCAGAGGACATGGCTCCCTTTTTTGAGGGCCACACAGGTTTGCCCGCAATGAAAGCGGATAGGAGAGGAAATGATGGCGAACTCAGCTGGGTGCCGTCGATAAAAACTTTCGAGGTCGGAATAAATAGGGATTCCCAGCGCATGCAGACGGTCGAGATGAGGACAGCCCTCCGGGAATGGATCGATGACGCCCTCGACCCGGAATAGGCCGGCGGCCAGGTTTTCGAGCAAGGCTTGGAGGTAGACCGCTCCCATGCCGCTGCTGCCGGACAGGACGAGAGAGACGGATTCGCCGGGCTTAGCCGTCGAATGATAATCTCTATTTTTCATTCTCTAATAAATCGACTTCATGAAATTCCCTTGTCTTCTTATGAAATCTTAATGTTTTGATCTCAAACCCTTTGAGGGAAACCGTCGTCTTGGCCCGGAGAAAAGGGAGGGCCAGCTCGGTTGTTCGGGCTTTGCCCGTCGGCTCGAAGAGACGGATGATCAGGTCCTTTCCCTGTTCGGCTTTTTTCAGGGTCGTCACCTGGGCGGCGGAGTCGCTGAGGACAAAACATGGCTTGGCTTTTTTCTTGTCTCCCGGGGGGGAATAAGAGAGGACATATGGTTTTTCGTTCTTGGTCAGAGCTTCCCGGTCGATCGTCTCCAGCCTTTCTCCGGCTTTGCCGCCGTTCATCCAGAAATGAAAGACCTGTTCGCCCTGGTCGATCCTGGGAATCCATCGATCCTGATAAAGCATGGGCCTTTCACCGGCAGGATCGGCCGAATGCGCGGGAGAACGGAGCAGGGAGATGCGCATCTCTCCGTCCGCGAAATCCGATCCATAGACACAGTCATTGATGAGCGTCAGGGCCAGATCTTTTTCTTCGGAAACGACGGCACTCCATTTCTGCGAGACGGATTCTTCGCCGTTCGACGGCAGTTCGTTCCAACCGTAGGCCACCTGCCCGATATAAGCGCTGGGCTTGAGGAGCGTGGGAACGGACAACTTCAGCATTTTGTCTTTTTCGTTCCAGGTGACCCGGGCTTCGATCTCGACCTCGGTTCCCTTTTTGGGAAGCTTATATCTTATGCTGATATACGAATGATCATGAAAGAGGAGGGCTTCGACGACCGTCCTGACCGCTCCATCCTCGATGACGCGGAGGGATGGGAGCTGGGCTTTTGAAACGCCGGAGAACCAGGTTCCCATCTCAGGGTTCATGAGCTTGAACGCGGCAAGGACGTTTCGGAAGCTTCGGACGCTCATGCCCCACGGGTCGGCGTTGTCCTCGATCAGGAGTGGCCGGAACGCGTTCGCGGCCAGAAGATCAGCGCCGTTGACCCGGTAGCGGTCCATGAAGCCCGACGTCGCGCTGATGAGAATGTCAAGTTCGTCGGTCTTGAAATGAATGATCCCGCCGGTTTCCCGGATTGCGGGCTGCGGCCTGGCGCCGCTGTTTTCCAGGCGGCAGGCGAACCGGTTCATCCGTCCCGGTTCGAGTTCTGCGGCAAAGACGACCTTTTTGCGCCACTCGAGGCTCAGATTGCTGAGCTCTTTTTCCGGCTGACAGGGCAAGGGCTTTCCCTTGCGGAAGACCTTTGGACCGAGGAAGCCGCCGCCGTAATTCGGTTCGTGCTCCTCGAATTCGCATTCGATGATGCCGCGGATCCTAAACGGATGAGGATTATAGACGAAGATCGGGATCTCGCCTTCAACCGCTGGCTTTTCGCCGGCAGCGAGGGCGAAGAAGGCCCTGGCTTTGACCCGGGAACAAATCTCGAGCCCGTGATCGAGGAGCCTGATGGCTCCTTCTTCGCCCGGGCCGATGGAAGAACCGGGGAGGAGGTCGTGGAATTGGGCGAAGGCCAGGTCCCGCAGGGCATCCCGCAATTCGGCCTCCGGATATTTCATCAGTCCCTGGAACGCGGCGGCCGAGGCCATCTTTTCCGCGGCGAAGACCTCATTTTCAAGATGCCGATGCCCTTGCTTTACCCGGGCCATGGTCGTGTAGCAGCCCACGGCCCAGGGGTTAATATCCTTGGTGAACCGCGGCAGCCCGTCTTTTTTTTGCCCCAGTTCTTCGAAATAGGCTTCGGCGGTCGAATGGAAAATGTCGACGCCGGGCGTTGAGGACATGAGCTCTTTCAGGTCTTCGAGGTCTTTCCTGGACGCGCCGCCTCCGTGATTTCCGATGCCCCAGAGCAGGGCGCTCAATTCCTTGTCGGGATGGGCTTTTATCCAATCTTCAACCTTGGCCCGCGCGCCTCCGCCCCGGGAGTTATAATGGGCTTGGACGCGCGCGGCCATGACTTCTGAGCCGTCATAGCCGACCCACATGAATTCGTCGGCCGGGAGAGTCGTGAACGCCTGGTCGGGACGGCAAAAGAGATACGAGTCGTATCCGCTCTTGGCCAGGATCTGGACAAGCCCCCGGGTATGGCCGAACGGGTCGAGATTGGCGCCCGTTTTGACGTCCACACCGAATTTTTCCCTGAAGTATCTTTTTCCGCTGAGGGCCTGGCGGACGAAGGACTCACCGCTGGGCATGTTACAGTCCGGCTGGAGGAACCACCCGCCCAGGATGTTCCATTTTTTCTCCGCGACCAGCTTCTGAATTCTCTTGAAGAGGGTTGGCTCGTATTCCTCGATCCATTGATAGAGAATGGCTTCGTTATGGCAGAAGATGAAATCGTCGTGCCGCTCGCAGAATTCCGCGGCCGTCCGGAAGGTGGAGAGGGCTTCGCCCGCGCCTTCCGGCCATTCCCACAGCCAAACGGGGTCGAGGTGGGCGTTGCAGATCAGATGGATTTTTTTACGGGGCATGCGATTCCTCCTGAAAATATGTCCCGAATTCTCTCCGAATGCTTATTTTTTCCCAATTCAAGGAATAATTCAATACATAATGAGGTTGTCTTTGATTTTGATGGGATTTCCCTCCAAAAACTGCGTCTTGGTCCGGCTTTAGAGTAATTTTAGCGACCTAAAGAAAATGGAGGCGACGGTGTAGGCCGAGAAAACGAAGAGGATGATGGCCAGGACAAGAAAGATCTTCTGGAAGGTCGTAGGCTGGAACTGGTGATGATGGGTGACAACATAATAGGTCAGGACGAAATACCAGACGATGCCGCCGAGGCCGCAGGATACGGCGAAGAAGATGCGCGCCGAACCGACGCCGGACGCCATCCAGTTGTAGTGGCTGACCATGCCGGCCACGGCCAGCCAGAAAGCGTAAAGCGAAGGATTGACGACGTAGAGCAGGACGACGCCGAGCATGGGCCGCGGCGAAAACGAAGTCATATTTTTAGGCGGTTGAGGCTCCGTGTAGGTCTTGGACTGTTGATACATGCGAAAACCAAGAATGCCGAGCACGAGGGCGGCGAAGACCTTAAAGAAAGGAAGGAACTTGACCAGATTCAGGCCGAAAGTAACCTGGGAAAGGCCAAAGATTGCGACCAGGCAATAGATTGTATCCAATACGGCGGCGGTAATGCCGGCCATGAATCCATGCAGGAAATCGCGCTTGAGGACCTGAGAGATGACGAAAACGTTCACGGGTCCGAGGGGGATGGCTGCCAGGAATCCGATCAATAGCCCGATCAGAATATACATATGTTCGTTCTAAATTAGAGAATATCTCAGATAAGGTAGATAAATAACAGAATCGACGGTTTTCTGTCAACGGGTTTAAACATTTTTTGGGGAATCGTCCGGACTTGGAAGGCCTTGCTGGCCGTTAAATACATGCCGGACGAACCTTTGCCGCAGCCGAAATCCAGCCTCGAGTTGGTGCCTTCGCTCGGTTACATCTTTAAGCTATCACGGAAAAAGAGATGCTTACGTGGCCTTGACTTGGAGGGCCGGGATTAGGTTATTATGGGAGACGCGAGGAATTGATCTATCGAATTCGGTACGCAGCTGCGAATTCAATGATGACGTCGAAAGAGCGGATGGCCCGGACGATGAGGATGGAGACGGCCGACCGCGCGCCCGTCATGTGCCAGATGAGCATCGGCCACATGCTCCTCCAGACCGGTTTTTCGCCGGTGGAATTTTGGTTTTCCAAAGAGCGTTTCGCCGAAGGATTGCTGCAGCTGAGAGCGCAGTACGGATTCGACGGAATTTTGATCAGCCTCCACGGCCATTCGCCGGACTGGGAGAAAAGCATCGTCCGGCTGGTTCAAGAAGAGAATCAACAGGTCGTTTATTGGAAAGACGGGGGCAAGACGGTTTTCCCTGGCGATGATCTGCCGCAGCATTTTCCGAAAGAGAAAGCGTCGAACCCGTCGATCGATGATTTCGACCCGGCGTCTGTCCCGGAGCGCCTGGATTTCATCCCCGTATCGCAGGGGCTCAAATTTTCGATCGACCCCGATCATCCCTATGACATTTTTGGCCGTATCGTCGCCGGAGCGGGGGAGACGGTTTCGATCCACGGCGAAGTGACATCGCCCTTCGATTATTTCCTGGACCTGTTCGGGATGAGCGGCGGCTTTTTAGCCTTGGCCGATGAGCCGGACAAAAGCAAGGAAATTTTGCAGAGATTCACCCAGGGCGTGAAACGGATTGCCGCAGACCAGGCGCGGCTGGGAATCGATGCCCTGAAGATCTCTTCGCCATACGCGGGAGCGGGATTCATTTCCCCCCGGTTCTATCGGGAATTCGTGCTGCCTTATGAACGGCAGGTGGCAACGGCCGTGCGGGAATGCGGTATCCCCGTCTACACCCATACCTGCGGCGCCATCCATGACCGCCTCGAAATGATGGCCGATGCCGGCGTTTCGGGCATCGAATGCCTCGACCCGCCTCCGCTCGGAAACGTTGAGCTCGAGGAGGCCATTGTCCGCGTCGGGCACAGGATCTTCATCAAAGGCAACATTGACCCCGTCCACACGCTGCTCGCCGGGACGCGCGAGAGGATTGCAGCCGACGTCCGGCGCCGGATTCAGATCGGAGCGCGGGGCGGCGGATTCATCCTCAGCACAGCCTGTTCGATCGCGCCTTATACGCCCGGGGACCATGTCCGGATGCTGGTCCCCCTGGCGGAGGCGTCGATCCTCGATAAAGAATTTTAAAAAAATCTATAAACCCTATTGACTTTATAAATTTGCTAGTATATTATGTTCCTAAATCCCTGCTGCGCTGGCTGGGCAGGGTGTACCCTCCTTGTTACCCCCTTTAGCTTAATTCCCCGAAACAGCCAGCTTCTTTTATTCACAGAGCGTCCCGGTTTGGGCGCGAAAAAAAAATCGTCAACGAGTTGACATTTGTCCTTTTTGTGTGACAAGATGAGAGGGATTTGAAAGAGGAGGCGAAGTGAAAAAAACTGTCATTTTGTGTTTCATGATCCTTTCGTTGACCCTATTCTCGAACGCCGCCATTAAGGCGGGCCTTTTCGGCGGATTCGCGTTGACGAACGAGGCCAACTATGGGAACGGCATCGCTTTCGGCGGTCACCTCGGCTATGAGCTGACGCCGAACATCGCCGTCGAGCTCAGGGCCACGAGATTCTCGTTCGACGTCACGGGCTCGGACATAGGCCTGAGCAAAGGAAAAATGGCGGTCATGCCCTTGGAGCTCAACATCCAAGGCCGGCTTCCCGTCGGCAAAAGCATGATTCCTTATATCGCGGTCGGCCTCGGCTATAGCTTGAACAGCTTCGATGTGGATGCCGCGCTCGTGAATGGCTGGGACGCTGTGGGGATGACCATCGAGGAAACCGTGAAGAGCGGCCTGGCGATCTTCGCCGGTCTCGGCTTAGATTTTGCCATCATGCCGGGGCCGAATCCGGGGCAGGGGCTTTTCATTAATCTGGAAGCCCGATATATGATGAGCAAGACGAGCGGCTCCTGGACCTTTACGGACCAGGTCAGCAAGACAAGCACGACGGCTGACCTGAAAGACCTCAAACTGGACACGATCATGTTCGGCCTGGGCTTCAAGTACGGTTTTTGAAAAGGGAGGAACATATGAAAACCAAAAAACTCAATCCGATCTTTTTAATCTTTTGCCTCGCGTTTTTCGGCCTGATCCTGTTCGTTCCCAACAAAGCCAGCCTGCAGGTCACCCGTCCCGAGCCTCCGCCTCCGGCGGATCTCGGCGCGACCGCGGTCGAGAAAGACGTCCTTAATCCGAAGATCGAATATGTTCTCGGCAGACTCTATAATATTTATTTGATGCAGGGAGCGGACGCGGCCCGGGAATTTGCCGCGATGAGAGGCATTGATCTCGACGGAAACCAGGTCCGGGTTGTCGCGGAGGCCGTTTATGCCAACAGAACCCAGAATTTGTTCCCCGAAGCGGCCGCTTTGAAAGCCCATATCCAGGCCATCGGCGGCAAAGTCGAAGCGACGGCCGACAATCTCGTCCAAAGCATGGTCCCGATCTCGTCCGTCGAACCCCTTTCGCAATACCCGCTGGTCGGATATTTAAGGCTGCCGTTCAAGCCCGTCGCGATGGAAGTCACATCGGAAGGGGTCAACTCGACGGGCGCCAACCTGTGGCAGAGCTTGAGCCCTTACCGGAACGCAGCAGGGGCGAACGTCTGTGTTTTGGACCTCGGGTTCTCGGGGTACACGAGCCTTCTGGGCAACGAGCTTCCTTCCTCCGTCAAAACGCAGTCGTTTCGATCGGACGGAAGTATCACGGCCAGTCAGGTCCACGGCACAGCTTGTGCCGAGATCATCCATGATATGGCCCCGAACGCGGCTCTGACCCTCGTGAATTTCAGTACGGAGGTAGAACATCGGAATGCGGTCAATTGGATCACCAATCAGACCCCCAAGATCGATGTCATCTCGTATTCCGTCGGCTGGTATAATACCAGCGACGGGAAGGGGACGGGTTCGATCTGCGCGGATGTCGATAGAGCCGCGAATAGCGGCATCGTCTGGGTCGGTGCGGCCGGAAACGACGCCCTGGATCACTTTGAGGGGACGTTCAACGACCCCGATAACGACAAATGGTATAATTTTCCCGACGGCAGCGAAATCGAAGCCTTTTATGTTCCAGCTCTTTACCTCGTTGCCGCATTTTTGAATTGGGATGACTGGGGAACCTGGAACGGCACGTCCTACAGCGGCTCGAGCAATGATTACGATCTGTCTTTGTACTACAAATCCACGACAAGCAACACTTGGTACTTGGCTGATGACTCCATCGGCCTCCAAAACGGAACGCAGAAGCCGATCGAGTCCATAGGCTATTGGTATTCCACGGTGTCCAGATGGTGGGGCGTCGGAATATATAAATGGAGTGCTCCGAGGGCCTGCAAAATA
>JALHTW010000217.1 GCA_022866045.1 Candidatus Aminicenantota bacterium
AGCGCGCATCGGGCCTGTCGGGCGAGAAGTTCGGCCAGATCTCCGCCCACGGGAGTCGATCCGAGCCGGGCAAGTTCTTCGTAGACCGCGAGCGCTTCGTGGATCTGGTTGTTCTTGCGCAGATTTCGCCCAAGACGCGTCAGTGCCCCTGCCCGAATAAGAGGGTCCTTCGAGAGCGCCAGCGCGCGGAACGCGGCAATCGCCCCGATGTAATCCTGCCGCCGGAACTCGAGAGTCTCCCCCGCTTCGAACGCGGTCATAGGGGATTCCCAAACCGGTGGAATAAAGGGATAATAGAGCAAACGCCCGGCGGGATGGGTTTCGGCCCCACGTGGGCCGAAAGCAACGGACAGAGCATGATCACCGGGATCGGATAGGACCGAAAGACGATTCTCAATTTCCGAAAGACCCAGATCAAGGGACGTGACGATCAGATCGGCCGCGCGTTCGAGCCGTTCCTGGATACGCTGGTTCTCCAACGCCCGGTCCTGCCTCAGCAGACGCCAACTCAGCCAAACCAAGACAGACACCGAAACGGCCGCGACCGCCACAAACAGCACCAGAACATTGCGCGGCCGCCGCAACTTAGAGCGGTGCATCCTGACCTCCCGGGACTTTCGCGGTTCAATTATAACCGCGAGCGCCACAATTGTCATATGGGAAGAATATCCTATCCCCGAAAATAAGATATTCGTCCCTCCGCCGTTTCATGTTTTTGCCGAAGTCGCCTTGATGCCCGCCGAGGAGAGCGGGGAATATTTTTCCGTGAAAAGCCTCGTCCCGCTTAGGGAGAGGTCATAGGTGTAGGCGTTGCTATCGCTTTCCGGGGCTAAAAAAAAGACTTTAAAAAATCAGGGCAACTGTTTTTTAAAGAACAACTTTCTTCTTCCCCCACCTGAGCTTCATGGTCAGGACCCGGTCCGTGGAGAAGATCCTGGCCGCGATGAAAACCAGAACGAGAAAGACGACGGCCATGTAGAGAATCCCGTAGAGGACCGCGGCGTAATTACCCAGCATGATATTCGGCGTGGCCAGGAAAGGATGGGAAAAAGGGATGGCCAGGATCAGGAGCTTGACCGGAAGCGGCAGCGAATTGACATCGGCGAAGAAGGACAGGAGATAAGGGATGAGGATCATCAGCATGAGGGGCATCATCAGGGTCTGGGCGCTCCGGAAATCCTCGGCCAGGACCCCGAGGATCGTGGCCATGGCCAGGCCGCAGAGAATGGCGAAAAACAGGGCGATCCCAAGGAGCAGGTATCCGTTGCCCGTCAGGGTCAGCCCGAGTTGCTTGATCACGGTGTTCGTGGAGGCGCTGGCGCGGATGTTCCCCATCATCCCCATCCCTCCCATATACGACTTCATCCCGATCATGTAAATGGCCGCCGAGAGCAAACCCACGATGCCGGCCGCGAGCATCTTCGTCGTCGCGATAGCCGTCCTGGGTATCGGGACGGTCAGCAGCGTTTCCAGGGTCTTGTTCTGCTTCTCCATGGCTATAGCCGAGATGACCATCTGGGAGGAGTACATGATGATCATGAAGAGGATGATCGGGATGATAATGGACTGCGAATAGACTATTCCCGAGATCGCCGAGGCCGAGCCTTCGGCCATCCTGTCCTTGACGATGACGTAATCCTAGCTTTTGATCGGGCTCTTGAGGATGTCCGGCGGGACGTCGGGGACTTTCTTCTTGAGGACGTCATTCGAGAGATACGCGTTTGTAGCCGTAATAACGGCCTTGAGGATTTCGGACTTCCTGATGCCGCCGATGGAGAAGCTGCGGAGGAATGTGTACGTCGAGATCTCCTTGGGCTCGAAGCGGACGATGGATTCTCCGAATCCCTGGGGGATGACCAGGAGGAGGTAGGTATCGCCCTGCTTGGCCGCCTGGACGGCCGCCTCCGGGTCTTTTCCCTGGCTCCATTCGATCTCAAAATTGACCGCTTTCAGGCTGCCGGCCAATCCCCGGGAGAGGTCGGACTGGTCCAGGTCCATGATGGAGATTTTTTGCGTCGCCGCGGCCTTCTTCATCTCCGTCTTGGCCATGACTCCAATGAAATAGAAGATGGCCATCATCATGAGCAGGGAGATGATGAGCTGCTTGTTGACGAGCTCCCGGATTTCCTTGCGGAGAAGGTTGGTGAATTTTTTCATCTGAGGGCGCTCCTGAAGGCAACCTCGAGGTTCGGCGCTTGATATTTATCCTTGAGCTCTTGGGACGTCCCGGAGTCGAGGATCAGTCCCTTGTCGATGAGGGCTACCCGGTCGGACAGGAACTCGATCTCCAGCATGTTGTGGGAGGACAACAGCACCGAGAGCCCTTCCTTGGCGAATTTCTTGATGATCTCCCGGATCTCGAGCGAGTTGATGACGTCCAGACCCGACGTCGGCTCGTCCAGGACGGCCATGGCAGGCTTGGTCATCAGGGCCCGGGCGAGGAGGAGCTTCCGGACCATGCCCTTGCTGTAGGTTCCGACCTTGTCGTTCAGGGCGCTTCCCAGCTCGGCGATAGCCTCGGCCCTCTTGACGGTTTCTTCGGCCTTCTCGCGTGTCTCCTCGTAGAAGTTGGCCATGAACTTGAGATAATCCCTCCCCTTGAGGTTCCGATAGGCCCCGGCTTCCTCCGGAAGATAACTGATATTCTCCCGGATCTTTTCAGGCTCCTTTTTCAGGTCGTGCCCGAGAAAGGTGACCTTGCCGCCCGAGAGCGTGAGGAGCGTCGAGACGATCCGGAGCGTCGTCGTCTTTCCCGCGCCGTTCGGTCCGATGAGGGCGAAAATCTCTCCCGTCTGGACCTCGAAATCGATCCCCCGGAGCGCTTCTTTCGTTCCGTAAGCTTTTTTGAGTCCTTCGACCTTCAATACTGTGGGCATGCCGGCCTCCTTGTCGCCGTATCTTATAGCATGAACGCGGCTTCCTGTTCAAATGTGGAATGGCAAGGTCCGGCCGCTCGAATCCGGCCGCCAGGCCGGTTTGGCTTCGCTCCCTAGTGTGGTGTATCAGCAATGACTTTACAATGTAGTCATTCCGGACTTGATCCGGAATCCAGTTTTTTTTAATCTGGATTCCC
>JALHTW010000218.1 GCA_022866045.1 Candidatus Aminicenantota bacterium
GACCTGTCCGCATCCGCCGGCGGACCAGATTCAGTTCAGCGGGACGAAGATCCGGGACCTGCTGGTGAAGGGCGAGTATCCGCCGGCCGAGCTCGTCCGGCCCGAGGTCGCCAAGATCATTATGGAATATAAGAACCCGTTTAATGAATGAACGTGGACGGGATCAGGCCGACACTTTGGACAAGATTGTCAAAAGGGCAGGCCTGAGCCCAATCTTAAAAGGAAAAAGATGGATCGAAAAATATTGATCATTGGGTTGGATTCGGCACCCCCCGAGATCGTCATCGACCGCCGCGAGGAATTTCCCGTGTTCCGGCGATTGATTGAGAACGGGATGTTCGGCAGAATGCGGAGCTCCGATCCTCCTATCACGATTCCCGCCTGGATGATCATGTCCACGGGGAAGGACGCCGGCCGGATCGGCATGTATGGCTTCCGCCACCGCAAGGACTATTCCTACGATAAAATGTGGATCGCGTCATCCCAGACGGTCAAGGAAAAAGCTGTGTGGGACATCATCGGCGAGCACGGCGGACAGAGCTGCCTTGTCAGTATTCCCCCGAGCTATCCTCCGCGCGAGGTGGCCGGAAACCTCATTTCCTGTTTCATCACGCCTGATAACGAGAAGGAATATACATATCCGGCGGAGCTCCGGCAGGAGATCGAATCCCGGTTCGGTCCCTACATCTTTGACGCGGCCTTCCGGACGGAAGATCGCGACCAGATCCTCAAGGAGGTCTATGACATGACCTCCAAGCGGTTTGATGTCATCCACTATCTCTTACGTCACAAACCCTGGACCTTATTTATGTTCGTTGAGATCGGCGTCGACCGCGTCCAGCACACGTTCTGGAAATACATGGACAAGGAACACCATCTTCATGAACCCGGGTCTAAATACGAGAACGTCATCGTCGAATATTATAAATACTTGGACCAACGGATCGGCAAGCTGTTGGCCGATGTCGGAGATGAGACGATCGTCCTCGTCGTTTCCGATCACGGGGCGAAGCGGATGAAGGGCGTGTTCTGCATCAATGAATGGCTGATCGAACAGGGAGACCTGGTCCTCAAGGAGACGCCCAAGAAGGGAGCCAGCATCGAAAAAACGGCCGTCGACTGGCCAAAGACAAAGATCTGGGGATGGGGCGGCTTCTATGCGCGCCTCTTTCTGAATGTCGAGGGGCGGGAACCTCAAGGCATTATTAAGCCGGAAGATTACGAGGAAGAACGGGAGGCGCTTGCCGAACGCATCTTAAATATCCGCGGTCCCAAAGGGGAAAAATGGAACACCCATATCATCAAGCCCAACGAATATTTCGAGGATGTCCGGGGCGATTATCCGGACCTCATGGTCTATTTCGACGACCTTTACTGGCGGTCGGCCGGGACCTTGGGCTATGGGACGAAATACCTTCGCGAAAACGATACCGGGCCGGACGATGCCGTCCATGCCCAAGAAGGCATGTATATTCTCTGTGATCCCCGGGATAAAAGAAGCCGGCGCAAGGACATCGACATCCTGGACGTGGCCCCGACGGTGCTCCATTCTCTGGGATTGCCCGTTCCCGCGGACATGAAAGGAAGCATTTTTACAAAATAGATTTGTCATCGCCGAGCCTGGTGGCCTGGCGATGACATTGAAGAAGGAGACGAACGACCTATGTGTGAACATGATCAGAAAGGCGTGACGCTGTGGTTCACCGGGCTTCCATGCTCCGGCAAGTCGGCCGTGGCCGACCGCGTCGCTGAGATCCTGAAAGACCGCGGTTATAGGGTGGAGCGGCTCGACGGCGACATCGTCCGCCAGAGCCTGACCCGCGACCTCGGCTTTTCAAGAGAGGACCGCAACGAGAACATCCGGAGGGTCACTTTTGTTGCCAAGCTTCTGACCCGGAACGGCGTCTTCGTCCTGACGTCTTTCATCTCGCCCTACCGGGACATCCGGGCCCATGCCCGGGAGGAGATCGGAAGCTTTCTTGAGGTCTATACGAAGTGCCCCCTGGATGCCTGTATCCAGCGCGATATCAAAGGCATGTATAAGAAGGCGATGGAAGGAAAGATCAAGGAGTTCACCGGGGTCTCCGACCCTTATGAGGAGCCCCTGAACCCGGAAGTCCTGTTGGAAACCGACAAAGAAACACTCGAGGAAAGCACGGCCAACGTGTTGGTCAAATTGAAAGAACTCGGGTATTTAGAATAAGATATTCCGCGGCGAGGAAGATCACCGGCGGCCGGCGTCGAGAAAACCGTCGCCTGGCATCAAGAAAAGAGGAGGTCCTTATGAAAATTGCCGTGATTGGAACCGGATATGTCGGCCTTGTCACGGCCGTCGGACTCGCCGAATTCGGGCATAACGTCATCGGCACCGACAAAATGGCGGACAAGATCGA
>JALHTW010000219.1 GCA_022866045.1 Candidatus Aminicenantota bacterium
TTCATCCCGGTCCAATGGCCGGGCTTCTTTCCTTTGGACGATGCGTACAATTTCAGCCCCGAAAAAGCCCGGCAGATCCTCGAGGAGCAGGGCTTTTTCACGGAAAAGGATTTTCCGGAGCTCGTCCTCTTCCTGCCCCTGCCGAAAAATGTGACTCAATTGAAATTCGCCGACGAATTGGAGAGGCAGCTTGACAAGGTCGGGATCTCCATGACGGCGAAATACTTCCAATCCCTGCGGGATATCAAAGACACCCGACAGCCGTTTTTGATGAAAGTCGATTGGGCGATGGATCTTCCCGATCCCGAAAGTATCATCATGCCTCTGTTCCAATCGCGGTCCGAGATCAATCGCGGTAATCACCGTTACGCCAGCGCGCGGCTGGACAAGCTGCTGGAGGAGGCCGAGATGGAGCGGAGCTTGAGCCGGCGGACCGAGCTCTTCCGTCAGATGGAACAGGTCCTGGTCGAAGACCTCCCGGCCCTGCCGATTTACTCGAGCGAGCAGAGGATCGCCCTTCAGCCCTATGTCCGGGGTGTCAAAATGCCGCCCCTGGGATTTTCTTATCTGGACGTCAAAGAAATCTGGTTGAATAAAAAAGAGCAACAAGAGTGAAATTGAGAATCTCCCTCCACACGAGATTCACGATTTGGTTCACGTTCCTTCTGGTCTTTCTCGTCGGCGCGATCCTTTTTGTGATCGAGAAGAGGGAGGTCAATACGATCTTCGAGGAATTGAAAAACAAAGGCCTCCTGATGGCTAAGAACATGGCCGACCTCAACTCCGGGTCTCTTCGATTGTGGGACACCGAGACCATTCAGGCGAACATTCAGGAGCAGATCAACGAGAAACTCCTCTATGTCGTTTTTTATGACCTCTACGCAACGCCCCTCGTCTATAACCAAGAGATCGCCGGCAAGAAAGAGATATTTTCCGTCAGCCGTTTGCCGGGCGATGCACGGCCGGACAGCATCTCATTCCAAACCCAGGACGTTTACCTGGCCAAAAGGGTCCAGCGGGTCCTGGAGATCGAGATTCCCATCTTCGTCCGGGGGTCGCCGGACAAATGGGGCTCAGTCAAGATCGGCCTGTCCCTGGAAGACATGAGGAAAGAGATCCGGAGGACGCGTCTCGCCCTGATCCTTATCGGGGTCTCTGGCTTCTTGCTCGGAATGATCGGGGCGACGCTGCTTGCCCGGCGCATTTCCCGTCCCGTCAAAAAGCTTGTGGACGGGACCGTCCGCATTTCGAAGGGCGATTTTTCGCGCAAGATCGAGATCAATTCCCAGGATGAACTCGGCAACCTGGCCCGGAGCTTCAATGAGATGAGTGCCAGGCTGCTGGAGACGAGGGAGCAAATGGAGGAGACTCACAAAAAGCTCATCCAAGCAGAAAAACTGGCCTCGATCGGAAAGCTCGCCGCCACGATCGCCCACGAGATCCGGAACCCTCTGACCTCGGTCAAGCTCAACATCCAGAAAGTCCTCGAGGACGACCGGCTCGAAGCCATGGAGAAAGAACATCTGGCCATCACCCAGGAGGGCATCGGGCAGATTGAAAAGTTCGTTAAAGAACTCTTGAATTTCACGCGCGTTTCCGGGTTGCAGCTGGCCCGGTTTCCCGTATCGCAGATCCTCGAAGAGTCGGTCAAGATGATGGTGGATTCCTTCCGGCAGAAAAGGATCGCGATCGAACGAAAGGTCGACGAAGGCCTTCCCGAGGTGCTTGTCGACGGCGATAAAATGCGGCAGGTGTTCCTCAATGTCCTCCGCAACGCGTATGAAGCCGTGGACCAGAACGGAAAGATCATCATCTCCGCGGCGCTCGCCGGCAACGGCCAGGCCAAGAAGATCCGGGTCAGGATCTCCGACAGCGGCTGCGGCATTCCGGACAAGGACTGGGAAAACATCTTTGAGCCGTTCTTTACCACGAAGCCGTCGGGCTTCGGGCTGGGGCTGGCCAACGCCCGGAAGATCGTCGAGCAGCATAAAGGCGTCATCCGCGTTGTCAAGAAGCGGAGCGCCGGGACGGCTTTCGAAATCCTCATACCGTGCGAGGGGGAACCATGAAATCCATTCTCATTATCGACGACGACTCTCTCATCCGAAAGACGCTGTCGTCCCATCTTTCGAAGCAGGGCTTCGAAGTCCAGACGGCCGAAGACGGCGAGTCCGGCCTGAAAAAGTTTGCGGAGATGGGCCCCGACCTCGTCATCTTGGACATTCGGCTGCCCGACACGGATGGCCTCGATGTTTTGCGCCAGATGAAGGATCAGGCGAACCGGGCCTCCGTCCTCATCATGACGGCCTATGATGATATGAAAACGACGGTCGAGGCGATCAAACTCGGAGCGTTCGAATATCTGGTCAAGCCGCTTGATTACATGGCCTTGGACCTGACCGTCGAGAAGGCGTTCCAGGTCAAAGCGCTCGAGGAGAAGGTGAGTTACCTCATCGAGGAAAAGCAGAAGGAATATACGATCGACAACATCATCGGCCATTCTCCCCAGATGCGGGAGGTGTTTAAGCTCATCGGCTCCGTGGCCAACACCCGGACGAACATCCTCATCCAGGGCGAAAGCGGCACGGGAAAAGAGCTGGTGGCCAAGGCGATCCACTACAACAGTCCGTACCGAGACGAGCCGTTCATCGTCATCAATTGCTCGGCCATTTCCGATACGTTGCTCGAGAGCGAACTCTTCGGCCACGTCAAAGGCGCCTTCACCGACGCTGTGTGCGAAACCAAGGGGAAGTTCGAGATCGCCGGGAAAGGCACGCTGTTCCTGGACGAGATCGGTGACATCTCGCCCAATCTCCAGTCCAAGCTCCTCCGCGTCATCGAGACGCGGGACTTCATGAAAGTGGGGGGAGAGAAGATCCTGAAGACCGAGGCCCGCATCATCGCCGCCACCAACCAGAACCTCCGGACGCTCATCGAGAACGGCAAGTTCCGGGAGGACCTCTATTACCGGTTCAAGGTCGTGGAGATCTGTCTTCCGTCGCTCCGCGAGCGCAAAGAGGACATTCCCGAGCTCGTCGGCTACCTGCTTGAAAAGATCAACCGCGATCTTCGGAAGAACGTGCGTAAGGTCCCGCCGGACGTCATGAAAGCCCTGACGGAACTGTCCTGGAAGGGAAATGTCCGGGAGCTCGAGAATGCCCTGACCCGAGCCGTCATCCTGGCCAAGGGCGACGTCATTCTCATGGAAAATCTTCCCCTCGAAGCCGAGGAGCGGAAGCTCTTTTCCCGGGAGCTCGTCTCGCTCGACGAGATCGAGAAGGAATATATCCAGTATGTCTTGGCCGCGGTCAAAGGGAGCAAGACCCGGGCCAGCCAGGTCCTGAAGATCAGCCGCCCCACCCTGGATAAAAAGATCAAAGACTACAACCTCGAAATCTAAGGGTCCCCAGACCTCCGTGGACCCAATCTTTTTTACGTCTTTGTAAATATCTTTGTCTCCAGCCTGGCCAGGGCTGGTTTTGGCCTCCTTTTTCCCCTGAAAATCAGCCTCGTGAAGTTGGCACGAATCATGCTCTTTTCATTGGCCTGACGAAAGGAACGAACATGCTAGGCAAAAAGATCGTCGTCGTCGATGATGATGAAAACATCCGGAAGACTTTCTTCCTGATCCTTAACAAATCCTACAGGGTCTATCTGGCCAAAGACGGCCAGGAGGTTTTGGACCGTTTTAAAAAAGCCGATGTCGACCTCGTCATCGCGGATTATAAATTGCCGTCGATGACCGGCGTCGAGCTCGTTGCCGAATTGCGAAAGAACGGCTTCCGGGGCGAGGTCATCATGATATCCGCCCATCCCGATATGATCGAACCGGACCTCTTGAGCCGGCTCTCCATCAGTCACTTCTTTTCCAAACCTCTCGACTTAACCGCGTTGAGCCGGGCCATCGATTACCTTCTCAATAGGCGCGACCAGGCCGAAAAGCGCATCTAGGATCTTTCTCCTGCCGAACGGGCGGAGTGCCTTTGGAACGAAAGGATGGAGGGCCGGCGCTTTTGCTATCGATCTTCGTCGAAACCCCTTGAGCCTTCGCCTCCCGGCGGGCCAAAAACATAGTCGAAAATGTTTTTTATCAATTACTTACGAAAAATTCATGGACAGGTGGAAAAAAAAGACGGATTTTCGGGTCTATATTAATGAGGGAGCCAGTGCGAGGTGAGGGCTCTTTCTCCCGTCCGTTATCTCATAAGTAACAGCTCTCCTAACCGCCAAAAGGGGGCGGTGTCTAAATGTCAGGGGAAAAATAAGCAATTCTTTTTCCGGTGTCAGGGTAAGCATTTCCGTTCGTATGATTCCACTCGGCGCTGGAGGCAGCCCTTAGCCCCCGGACCCCAGGGAACCAGTCCCGTCGGTTCCCCCCGTCGGAAAAGCCGACGGGACCCCCCTCCGCTACGGGAGCTTCAGGGCAGCCTCCAGTGCCGAGTGAAGATAACATATTTGGAAATGCCTCAGGTGCCAGGCCAGATTCAGGTGGGGTCCAGTCGCGGCTCGACTTTCCGGCGCCCCGGAAAAAGAACTACTTACATTTTTGAATTAAGTGTTGTCTCCCCGAAATTCATTCTGATAAAATGAAATAGTGGGAGGGAAAAATCATATGAAAAAA